>NZ_JANSIT010000008.1:0-110703 GCF_047462215.1 Synechococcus sp. O70.1
ACCCCCGCCCCCCCGAGACGTAATCGCGGCCAAAACAGCAAACAAACCAGGGGGCCAAGCTGGCAGTGGCGGGGGGGGTTTCCATTCGCAACAACCGCCGCGACGCAATTGACGCCGTGCGCAAGCAGGAGAAAAACGGCGAGATCTCCGAAGACGAGTCCAAGAGTCGGCAAGAAGAGATCCAAAAGTTGACCGACCGCTACATCAAAAAGATTGATGAGCTGCTGGCGGAAAAAGAAAAGGAGCTGACTACAATCTAAACGCCCCTCTCTGTGGGCCTATGCCAGCAAGGCGCTGCTGCCATCATGGATCTCATCCTGTGTCACCAGTCGGCGGACTTCGACACCTTGGGAGCGGCGGTGGGCGCAGCACGGCTGTATCCAGGCGCCCGCATTGCCCTAGCTGGCGGATCCCTGCCGGGAGTACAGGAGTTCTTGGCCCTCTACCGGGACGAGTTTCCCCTCATCGAGCTGCGCTCGGTGGATCCCCGACAGGTCCAGCGCTGGATCTTGGTGGATTGTTACGATCCGGATCGCCTCGGTAAGGCTGCGGCCTGGCTGAGCGTTCCTGGGGCGAAGATTGAGATTTTCGACCACCACCTGCCTGCCACCTCGCTGGAGGAGGTATGGCCGCAGCAGCAGGTCAGCGCTCACATTGAAGCCGTGGGCTCCACCTGTACCCTCCTCGTGGAGCGGCTGCAGGCGGCCGGGATCCGCCTCAGTCCGTTTGAGCGGCTGGCCCTGGCCTTGGGCATTCACGTGGACACGGGATCCCTGACGTTCCCGGAGACCACCGCCCGCGACGGTGCTGCCCTCACCTGGCTGTTGCAGCAGGGGGTGAACCTGGTGCTGTTGCGGCGCTTTTTGGGGGACGGCCTCACCCCGCCGATGCAGGAGCTGCTTGGCCAGGGGCTTGCCCAGATCCAGGTAGAGACGGTGGGGGAGTACCGCTTGGGAACGTGGCTGCTGGATCTGCCGGAGTTTGTGCCTGGCCTGGCCGGCCTGGTGATGCGGCTGATGGAGCTGACGGGGGTGGACGTGCTGCTCTTGGTGGCGCGGCAGGGGGAGCGGCTCAGCCTCATTGGGCGGGCGCGGCAGGAGTTTGCCCAACTGGGCCAGGTGATGGCCCGCTACGGCGGCGGCGGCCACGACTGCGCGGCGGCAGCCACGCTGAAAGCCTCCCCGGGCCGGCCCTTGCCCGATCCAGCCCAGGTGCTGGCCGACCTCAGGCAGGCAGTTAAAGAGCGGATCCCGCCGCCGGTGACCGCTAAGGATCTGATGTCCTCGCCGGTGCGCACCATCCGACCGGAGGTGACCATCCAGGAGGCCCAGCGGGTGCTGCTGCGCTATGGCCACTCCGGCCTGGTGGTAGTGGATGCCCAGGGCTGCCTGGTGGGGGTGATCTCGCGGCGGGACATTGACATTGCCCTGCACCACGGCTTTGGCCATGCCCCTGTCAAGGGCTACATGACCACGGAGGTCAAGACCCTCTCCCCCGATACTCCGCTGGCGGAGATCCAACGGCTGATGGTGCAGTGGGACATTGGCCGTCTGCCCGTGCTTCAGGATGGCCAGTTGGTGGGCATCGTTACCCGCACCGACGTGTTGCGGCACCTGCACGAGCTGCCGGCTCTCTCGCCCCGGTTGGCCGCTCCTGAGCTTTCCTGCCCCCTGGATCTCTCCTTTCCGGCCCTGTCGCCGCAGCACCGCCGCTTGCTGGAGGTGGCGGCCCGCCTTGCCGACGAAAAGGGTCTGCGGCTGTATCTGGTGGGGGGAGCGGTGCGGGATCTGCTGCTGCACCAGTGGGGTCGGCAGCCTCCCTCTTGCCTGGAACGGCTGGACCTGGACTTGGTGGTGGATGGGCCTTACCCCTCAACCTCCCCCGGGACGGATCCGCCAGGCTGGGGGTTGATCCTGGGGAAAGCCCTCAAGCAGCACTTCCCGGAGGCGCGCTTGGAGATCCACGGCAAGTTCCAAACCGCCGCCCTGATCTGGCCAGGGGGCTTCTGTGTGGATATTGCCAGCGCCCGCACGGAGTTTTACCCCTACCCCGCTTCGCCCCCTGAGGTGGCCATGGGATCCATCCACCAGGATCTCTACCGACGAGACTTTTCCATCAATGCTTTGGCCCTGCGCCTCAACGGCCCCCAGCGGGGTCAGTTGCTGGATTTTTTCGGGGGGCAAGCCGATTTGCAAAAGGGGATCATCCGCGCCTTGCACCCCAACAGCTTCATCGAGGATCCCACCCGCATCTACCGGGCAGTGCGCTTTGCCGTGCACCTGGGCTTTAGGCTAGACCCGGCGACGGAAGAGTGGATCCGCGCCGCGGTAGCTAGCGGCCTTCACGACGCTGTCGGCGGGGAGCGCCTCAAGCAGGAGCTGGCCTACATCCTCCGCTCCCGCGACTGGCCCTTGGCCTTTGAGCGGCTCTCGACGTGGGGAGCCCTACGCTGCATTCATCCCAATTTAACCTGGGAGCCCTCCCTGTACCGGCGGCTACAGCGGGTGGGCCGCTGGGCCTCTCACTTCCGCCGCCGCTACCCTGAGCTGGGATCCCAGGAGATCTGGCAACTGCGCCTGGAAGCCCTGCTTCTGGCGCTGCCCCAGGCGCCCCAGGTGGCCAGCCAGCTCCACCTCACCCAGGCAGGCATCGAACGCCTCCGCCATTTCCCCTCCTACCAAGCCCTGCTGGCGCAACTGGAGAGTGGATCCCTCTCCCCGGCTCAGGTGGTGCAGCTACTGCAGAAGCTGCGCATCCCGGCGCTAATCCTGTTGGCTGGGCTTGCCAACAAGCCAGCGCGGCGGCTGATCTGGCGCTACCTGCAGGAGTGGCACTGGGTAAAGCCGCCTCTCAACGGCCACGATCTGCGTCGCCTGGGCTATAGGCCAGGCCCTCTGTTTCAGGAGATTCTGGATTGCCTGCGCTACCTTACCCTCAATGGCAAGCTCTCCACCCGCGCTGAGGCAGAAGCCTGGCTACGGGAACACTACCCTCTCAATCCCAAAGCCTCCAGAGAAGGGCCAGCCCCACCCCTAGACCGCTCCACACTCCCAAAACCTGTCGCAGCAACTGCAAACTTTCCCGCACCACCTGAGGGCTCAAGGGGCGAGCCGGGATCCCCAACTTCGGCTTAACCTTGGGGACGCCGCGGTAGAAGTTGGTGCCTCCCAACTGAATCTGCAGCCGCCAGGCAAAGGCCGCCTCGCTCCAGCCCGAATTGGGGCTGGGGTCTGCCTGACCGTCGCGGCGACAGCGCTGCCAAAACTCCCAGGGATCCCCGCCGAGCAGCGCCAGCGTCAGTACCGTCAGCCGGCAGGGTAGCCAGGTCAGGACGTCCTCGCAGCGGGCTGGCACTGTGCCCAGGTAGGTAAAGGGGGCATGGCGATAGCCCACCATGGAGTCCAGCGTGCTGCTGGCCTTGTAGGCCAAAGCCAGCGGCGCTCCCCCCAGAAAGGCGTAGAACAAAGGGGCCGTTGCCCCGTCAGGGGTATTCTCTGCCACGGTCTCGATCACCGCCCGCAAGATCTCTGGCTCCGTCAGGTGCTCCGTATCCCGGCCTACGTAGCGGCTAAGGCGTTGGCGGGCTTGGGGCAGATCCCCCTTTTCCAGAGAATCCAACACTTCCAAGGCGGCAAAGCGCAGGCTGCGCCCCCCTAGACAACTGGCCATCAATATGCTCTGCATCAGGATCCCTGCCCAGGGGTGAAGAGCCTGGGCGATGGCAATCAGACTCCAGCCCGCCGCGTAGGAGCCCGCCACCAGCGCCAAGGTGAGCATTGCCCCGCCCCAGCGCTGGGCTGAGGGAGTTAGGCAGTGCTGGAGGATATAGCCTTGGCCCCAGGCAATCACCGCCCCCATGACCCGCACTGGGTGAGGCCACCCCCAGGGATCTGCCAGCAGGTAGTCCAGGGCCAAAGCCATCGCCAGCACCAGCGGGGCCGTTGGCTGAGCGGGGAAAAACAGCCAAGCTTCAGACCACAAACTTTCCCTCCTGGCTTTGGGCTGCCTGCCAACTGCGGGCGTCAAAATACAAATCTTCCAGGGTAGTTTCCTCCAACACCTGCCGCACTCGCTGGGCAATCCGTGCCCAGAGGGCCGCCGTTACCCAGTCCGCTCCCGCGCCAGCGCTTTCTTGAGGAGCTCTTGCCCCCTCCGAGCTGTTGGTGCGGAGATCCAAGGACTCCCCCACCGCCGCCAAAATGGCGCTAATGGGGATTCGCCGCGGCGGCCGTGCCAGCCGATAGCCCCCCTGCGCCCCTCGCTGGGAGCAGACCAAGCCAGCTTGGCGTAGCTCTATCAGCAGCTTTTCCAAGTAGGGGGCCGGGATCTGCTGTCGCTCGGCAATCGCCCGCACCGACGCCCTCTGGCCCTTGCTAAGCATCGCCAGATCCAGCAAAGCCTTGATGCTGTAGGTGGCTCGCGTCGTCAGGCGCACCGGCAGTCTCTTCTCCCTTTTCCCCTCGATCCTGTCACAGGCAGCTAGCCTGGAGATCTCAGGATCCCCTTAGCCTTAAGGCTTGGCCATGGAGCGCCCTGGCGCCGTCCTTTACTTAGTGGCCACTCCCATTGGCAACCGCGAAGATATCACCCTGCGGGCCCTGCGAGTTTTGCAGGAGGTGGACTGGGTGGCGGCAGAAGACACCCGCCACTCCGGCCAGCTGCTTAGCCACTTTCAAATCTCCGCTCGCCTCATGAGCTACCACGAGCACAATGCAAGCCGGCGGATCCCGCAAATCCTCAAGTACCTGGCAGCAGGGCAGTCGGTGGCCCTCATCAGCGATGCCGGCACACCTGCTCTTTCCGATCCAGGCCAGGAGCTGGTGCGCGCCTGTATCCAAGCTGGGATACCGGTGATCCCAATACCTGGCCCTGTGGCGGCGGTGGCCGCGTTGACAGCTTCGGGCTTGCCCACCGACCGATTTGTCTTCGAGGGCTTTTTGCCCCTCAAGCCCCGTCAGCGCCAGGCACGCCTGCAGCAACTGGCCCAGGAAGAGCGCACCATCGTCCTCTACGAAGCCCCCCACCGCCTGCAGCGGACTTTGCAGGATCTCCTCGTGCACTGCGGCCCTCAGCGGCAGATCGTGCTGGCCCGCGAGCTCACCAAATGGCACGAGTCCTTTTGGCGGGGATCCCTGGCCGCTGCTCTGGAGCACTGCCTAGCCCAGCCGCCGCGGGGAGAATTTACCCTGGTTTTGGAGGGACGGCCTTGCTCAGAAAAAGCCGAGGAGCTCTCCCCTTCCGAAGCAGAAGTGCGCCAGGAGCTGGCTCGCCTGCTGGCTAAGGGCCTGTCCCGCTCCGCTGCCAGCCGGCAACTGGCCCAGCGTCTGCAGGGATCCCCCCTCTGGACGCGGCGCCGCCTTTACCAGCTCTCCTTGCAGTTGGAGCCCCTTCCCAGCGGGGATCCTGACGACGAGGCGGAATCCCTGGGGTAGGGGACTACCTGGACTTGAGCTTCTCGGCCTTCTCGATGGCCTCCTCGATGGTGCCCACCAGGTAGAAGGCCTGCTCTGGCAGATGGTCCAGCTCTCCCGAGAGGATGCGCTGGAAGCCCTTGATGGTATCCTCCAACTTCACATACTTGCCAGGCGAGCCGGTGAACACTTCCGCCACGAAGAAGGGCTGCGACAGGAAGCGCTCGATGCGGCGGGCACGGGCCACCACCAGCTTGTCTTCTTCAGAGAGCTCGTCCAGGCCCAAAATGGCGATGATGTCTTGCAGCTCCTTGTAGCGCTGCAGCGTCTGCTTCACGGCCCGGGCGGTGTTGTAGTGCTCTTCCCCCACAATGTCTGCCTGCAGGATGGTGGACGAAGACTCCAGGGGATCCACGGCTGGGTAGATGCCCTTGGCCGCCAAGCTGCGCGACAGCACCACGGTCGAATCCAGGTGGGCAAACGTCGTCGCCGGTGCCGGATCGGTCAGGTCGTCGGCAGGTACATACACTGCCTGCACGGAAGTGATGGATCCCTGCTTGGTGGAAGTAATCCGCTCCTGCAGGTTGCCCATTTCCGTGGCCAAGGTGGGCTGGTAACCCACCGCCGAGGGCATGCGGCCTAGGAGCGCCGACACTTCCGAGCCGGCCTGCACAAAGCGGAAGATGTTGTCGATAAACAACAGGACGTCTTGCTTGTTGACGTCGCGGAAGTACTCGGCCATCGTCAGAGCAGTGAGGCCTACCCGCATGCGGGCACCTGGCGGCTCGTTCATCTGGCCGTAGACCAGCGCCACCTTACTCAGCACCCCAGACTCCTTCATTTCGTTGTAGAGATCGTTCCCCTCGCGGGTGCGCTCTCCCACCCCAGCAAACACCGACAGGCCGGAGTGCTCCTCGGCAATGTTGTGGATGAGCTCCTGGATCAGCACCGTCTTGCCTACGCCGGCACCCCCAAACAGACCCACCTTGCCGCCCTTTTTGAAGGGAGCCAGCAGGTCGATTACCTTAATGCCAGTTTCAAAGGGCTCCGGCTTGACCGTCAGCTCCACCAGGGGCGGGGCACTGCGGTGGATGGGGGCGAACTCCTTAGCTTGTACCGGCCCTCCCTGATCCACCGGCTCTCCCAGCACGTTGAAAATGCGGCCCAGGGTGGCCTCGCCCACCGGCACGGTAATTGGGGCGCCTGTATCCACCACCGGCATACCCCGCACCAGCCCATCGGTGGAGGACATGGCCACGGCCCGCACGCGGTTATCCCCCAAAAGCTGCTGGACTTCGCAGGTAACTTTGACCTTCAGGCCACTTTCGGTTGTGGCCTCCACCTTAAGGGCATTGTAGATTTGAGGGAGTTTGCCGCTGGGAAACTCAACGTCAACAACTGGTCCAATGACTTGGGTAATGTAGCCAACGTTAGCTGCAGTGGCAGTAACCATGTTGGGGTTTAGCTCCTTGTTTGCTCAGGTGTCAAAACGTCAGCGGATCCCGGCAGGGAAAGCCGGGGACGGCTTCGTTGTAGGACTTGGTTTCACTGCTAGGATCAGCCTACCACTCTATTGCCCACCCGCTGGCAAACTGGCTCAGTACTCAAAGGTCATGGATAGAAAGCGCGAGGGAGAAAAGCCGAAAGGGCTGGGCTTTGGGGAAGAAACGGGATTTCGAAAAGCCTCTGCTGCCTGCTGAAAATGCTGCAGCGCTTGTTCAATTTCCTGAAGCCGTGCCTGAATTTGCTCTTGCCGTTCCTGGAGAAACTCCAGTTCCTGATTAAGCCGCTGCTTTTCCGCTGAGAGCTGCTGCATCTCGGCATAGAGGGCAGATTCAGCTTTGCGGCGAGGGATCGAGCGCAACTTGGGCCGAGGTCGGGAGCGGGGCAGGCGAGGCAAGCTCATCGCAAGAGGTCTCAAGGGCATGTGCTTATCCTAGCGCGGTTTTGAAAAGAAGAAGGAGCTGTGTTCTTGGCAGCAACTGTCTCCCCCAGTAGGATCCGACTTGTCTAGTGGAGGAAAGGCAATGGTTGAGAGCGCAACGGAACTGCTGCAGCGCTACGGCAAGGGCGAGCGCGATTTCAGCAACAGCCAACTGCCAGGAGCTGACTTGGCTGGCGCGGATCTAGCCGGGATTGATCTGGGGGGAGCCCTCCTCCAGCAGGCCAAGCTAGCTGGTGCTAACCTGGAGCGGGCCTACCTCAGCGGCGCCGATCTCAGCCAAGCTGACCTCCAGGGATCCAACCTGCGCCTAGCCAACCTGGAGAAAGCCAAGTTGCCGGGAGCCCAACTTCAAAAAGCCAACTTGCGCGGCGCTAACCTCAGCCAAGCCGACCTCAGTGGCGCCGACCTCAGCCAGGCCGACCTAGCGGGGGCCAACCTCAGCGATGCCAACCTCAAAGGGGCCAAGCTCAGCGGCTGCAAACTCAAACTGGCCAACCTGCGCGGAGCCTGCTACGACGCCGCCACCCAACTGGAAGTAGCTACTGAGGAACTGGGCATGGTTTTTGCCTAGTCCTCCTGCGGCTCCAACTCCAAAATCTCCTCGATCTCAGCGTCCGTGTAGCCCACTGCCCGCAACTTCTCCGCCACGACCTCAATTTCCTGGGCTGCCAAATTGTGCTGGCGCACCCGCTCCCAAAGATTGGCCGCAGTCTGGAGCAACAAGCGACGGCTTTCTACCTCGAACAGTTCAAAAGCCGTTGCCAGCTCGATAGCCTGCAACACCTCCTCAGCGCTGTCAATGGGCTGATCCAGGGACTGTTCCTCCAGCTCCACCAGCAGCTGGCGCAGCCGCTCTAGGCCATCCCCAAGGGCAGACATCCTCTTGGCTCCCTCTCCCCTCCCCTGCTGCCTAAGTACCCACCCTAGCAGGCTTGTCTCTCCCAACGAAAGGGATGCGACCCATCCTGTTCCAGCTAGGGCTATCCTGAGTAGAGTAACCCTAGACCAGCAAGCGCTAGGATTATGGCACAGCTAGCAAAGGGATCCCGGCGCTCGACAGCCCATCAAGGAGATGCACGAGTATGGCCCCAGCAAACGTTTCCCTCCCAGCCAATGCCAGCGACACGACCCTAGACTACAGCAGCCCCGCGTATCGGCAGGCCTACTCTCGCATCAACGGCATTGTCATTGAAGGCGAACAGGAAGCCCACGACAATTACCTCCGCTTGGCCGAAATGTTGCCGGCAGCAGCAGAGGAGCTGCGCAAGCTGGCCAAGATGGAACTGCGCCACATGAAGGGCTTCCAAGCCTGCGGCAAGAACCTGAAGGTAGAACCGGACAGGGAGTTTGCCCGTGCCTTCTTTGCCCCCTTGCGGGACAATTTCCAAAAAGCGGCAGTAGCTGCAGACCTGGTGACTTGCTTGGTCATTCAGTCGCTAATCATCGAGTGCTTTGCCATTGCCGCCTACAACATCTACATCCCGGTTGCCGATGAGTTTGCCCGCAAGATTACCGAAGGGGTAGTTCAGGACGAGTATCTCCACCTCAACTTTGGGGAGCGCTGGCTGGGCGAGCACTTTGCCGAGGTCAAAACCCAAATTGAAACGGCCAACGCCCAAAACCTGCCCCTGGTCTGGAAGATGCTGCAGCAGGTGAATGAAGACATAGAAGCTATCTACATGGATCGCGAGGCCATTGTGGAAGACTTCCTCATTGCCTATGGCGAAGCGCTGGCCAACATTGGCTTTAACACGCGCGAGGTGATGCGCTTGTCAGCCCAGGGGCTGCGGGCTGCCTAACCTCCTCCCGCTTGTTGGGGATTCCTGGCTGAGCTGCAGCACTTTCTATCCTCCTTGAGGGGATCCGGAGAGGATCCGCAAGCTACGTGAGTGAGCCTCTATGTTTGGCCTGATTGGGCACTTGACTAGCCTGGCCCATGCAAAGCAAGTGGCAGACAAGCTGGGGTATGCCGAATATGCAGAAGGTGACCTGGACTTTTGGTGCATGGCTCCACCTCAGGTGGTGGACGAGATTGTAGTTACCAGCATCACTGGCCAGAAAATTTATGGTCAGTACGTCGAATCCTGTTTCCTGCCGGAAATGCTGGCCAGCGGTCGGGTCAAAGCCGCCTGTCGCAAGGTTTTAAACGCGATGGCTTTAGCCCAGCGGCGAGGCCTTGATATCACTGCCCTGGGCGGGTTTAGTAGCATTATCTTTGAGAATTTTCGCCTCGAAACCCTCAAGCGGGTGCGCAACGTCGACCTGGAGATCCGACGCTTCACCACTGGCAACACCCACACCGCTTACATCATTTGTCAACAATTACAGGCGGCAGCCCAGCGCTACGCTATGGACTTGGCCGCTGCCACCGTTGCCGTGGTGGGAGCTACCGGCGATATTGGCAGTGCCGTTTGCCAGTGGCTGGTGAACCGCACTTCAGTGGCCAAGCTGTTGCTTATAGCCCGCGAGCGGCGACGCCTAGAAGAGCTGCAGGCCAAGCTTAAAAAAGGAGAGATCTGTTCCCTGGAAGAGGCCTTGCCCCATGCCGATTTCATCGTCTGGGTGGCCAGCCTGAGCCAGGGGGTAACCCTTGATCCACAGGTGTTGCCGGATCCCTGCGTCATCATCGACGGTGGCTATCCAAAAAACATTGCCTCCCAGTTGCAGCGCAAGGGGCTATATGTCATCGACGGCGGCATGGTGGAGCACTCGCTGGATATTGAGTGGACTATCATGCAGTTCTTGAATGTGGCCAACCCTGCCCGTCACCTCTTTGCCTGCTTTGCCGAGTCAATGCTGCTGGAGTTTGAGGGCCTGCACACCAATTTCAGTTGGGGCCGCAACCTGATTACCCTGGAGAAACTAGATCTCATCGGGGAATTGTCTCGTAAGCACGGCTTCCGTCCCCTCATGCCGGCAGCTTAGGTTCAAAGACAGCTGCGGGAGCGCTTCTATAAACTCCCCCGCCGGTTAGAGGTTGGCAAACCAACCACCCTCCTGCGCCGGTTTACGGAAGCTCCAAGCAAGGCAATTATCTTGGCTGCGTTGCAGCCCACATCCGCTCTGAAAGACTCATACAACCCCGGACAAAAGCGGACTTTTGCTCCAGGTTGAGGCTTTCTTCCTGCTTCCGTGACATATAGCTAGCAGCAGAGTTCACCTCCACGACCCCACTAGAGGGATCTCCCCAGGCGTCACTTCCCGTCGAGCTGACGGTAGCTGCTCCTTGCTCTGGTTCGAGCACACAGGCTCAAGACAGAGCCAACTTTAGCCTAGGCAAAAGGCCTACCAGAGGAAATGTACCTGCCGGCCTAGCTAATCCACGTGAAGGCAGAAGGTGCGTTGGCGAGGTTGCCCATTGTGCCACAAAGCGGCATTTTTGACTGCCTCTCGCCTGGATGGCTATTTTCTCCCAGCCCCCTCCCAGGAAGAGAAGGGAGTCAGCTGACGGGGCAGCAACTGCTACTGGCATTGGCTCTGGCAGCAGCTGTAGGGGGTGTTTTACTGCCGCCAGCTTGCCAGTGCTGGGCCGGATCCCCAAACTCAGGCAAGCGAGGCTTACTCTTCTTCCTCCTCCTCCGGCTCGTCGACAGGGGTGGAGTCGTCGATGAGTTGGTCGTCCTCCAGGACCACGCGGCGTGGCACCGTCGGCAGCACGGCTGGAGGTTCTTCCTCCTCAGGAGGCTCCGGCTCTGGAGCCATCTCCTGGTAGGTGATAAAGCCTGTGCCTGCCGGGATCAGGCGGCCAATGATGACGTTCTCCTTCAGACCCCGCAGCCAGTCGGATCTGCCCTCGATGGCTGCCTCGGTGAGCACCCGCGTGGTTTCCTGGAAGCTAGCTGCCGAGATGAAGCTGTCGGTATTCAAGCTGGCCTTGGTGATCCCCAAGAGGACAGGTGTGTACTTGGCCGGCGCCCCGCCACTGACGGCTAGGGAGGCATTCTCTTGCTGGATCTGCCGCAGCTCTACCAGCTCACCCGGCAGCAAGACGGTGTCACCGCTGTCGTCCACCCGCACCTTGGAGGTCATCTGGCGTACCACAATCTCAATGTGCTTGTCCGCAATCTCCACCCCCTGCGAGCGGTAGACGTTCTGGACCTCGTTGACGAGGAAGCGCTGCACCTCCCGTAGGGCTAGCCGCGCCGCTTGGTCGTCTCCCAGGGTCTGGCGGTAGTACTCGAAGTAGATCTCCAAAAGGTCATGGGGGTTGGCAGGGCCGTCAGTCAGGGGATCCCCTACCCCCACCGACTGGCCGTCCACCACCACCAAGCTCTGCCCTGGCAGCACGGCATAGGAAGTAACCGTGCCATCGGCTTCAATGACCTTGAGATCCGGCTCTTCTCCCTGCCAGCTTAGCTGCACGGTGCCGGGTCGCTTGGCCAAGACACACATTTCCTTGGGTTTGCGAGCCTCCAGCAGCTCCTCCACCCGCGGCAGCCCCTGGATGATGTCGCCGGTCTTGGCCCGCTCGAAGATTAGGATAGCTAGGGCATCCCCCCGCTGAACCAGATCTCCATCTCGCACCTGGAGGATGGCACCTGCCGAAACCAGGTAGGGTCGCGCCCGCCGCAGCACCAGGTGATCCTTTGCAATTTGCATCACTTGTCCCGACTCGGGAGCAGGGATCCCCGGCGCCAGTTCTTCTCCAGCTCGCACTAGCGCTCCCACCTCGACGCTGGCTGGCCCGTCTAAGGGTACCGTCAGCAGATCGTCGTCGGTAATCACCAGCACCCGCTGCACCACCTCGGTGCCCTCGCGGATCCCTTGCACAATCCCAGCTTTTTTGGCCTGGATCTCGGTGCGGGCGATAACCCCCCCTCTGCCGACGGTGTCTCCTTGGTTAACCAACAGCCGGGTGTGGGTACTCCCCTGAGTTAGATCTGCCTCTACATCGCGGCGCAGCAGCAAGGTTTCCAGAATCACCAGTTGCAGGCGGCGGATACTGGGATCCTTCTCATCCTGGATGAGCTCAATATCGGCCTTGAGCTGCGGCGCGTCAGTATCGATCTCCAGCACCAGTTGCGTGCGCAGCAATTCCACCGGGCCCACCGACTTAACCCGCTCCCCATCCTTGAAGGGAACCCGCTGGACAGCCCGCAGGCGAATGGAGCGACCGGACTCGCTCGTAGACTCCTGGGTGGGCACCACCGGTCGGTCGGGGATTTCATACTCATACACCGGGCGCAGCAGGATGCCGGGTCCTTCGGGAGTTTCCACCTGCTCCAGATAGACCAGTCGGTCAGGGACAATGCTGCTGAGCAGCTTTTGACCCGGCTGGATGAAGGTACCGGTGGGAATTTCCAGATCAGCGGGATCCTCCACCAGATGCAGGGATCCAGGCTTGATGACGATCTCCCGGAGGATGTCGTTTTTCTGGATAACCTCGACAACACCGGCATTTTGGCAGAAGATGTCCTTCACTACCTCGGTGCCGGCTTCCACGTACTGGCCATCTTCCACATTGAGGAGGGAGATGTCCTTGTTCACCTCATGGGTCTCCTCCGGGATCCACAGCAGGGTGCCGCCGCGGATGACTTCGTAGCCCTGCTTTGCTCTGCCCCGCCGGGCTACCTCAACGCCAGCAAACTTTGCCAAGCCTCCCGTGGGGCTGCGGAAGTGGTTGTCGATGAGCTCCGCCACCACCTCGTCGTTGCCCACCTTGGTACCTGGTGTAGCCTTGAGAACAAAAGTCTGGCCGCTGGGCGTGTCCAGCAAAAATTGCTCTCGGCCTTGGTGAGATTCCACCCGCACCCGCGCCTCGTGGAGCACCACCGCCGCATTGATGATCTCCACCTCCCGTCCGCCTTTGATGTCGCTGCGCTCTGGCAGGCGCACGATGCCACCGTGCTCGGTGACCAGCAAGGTTTGGGCGATGACATCCCCCGGCTGCACCCGATCCCCGTTTTTGACCACTGGCTCAGCGCCGGGAGGCAGGTTGTACACTTGGCCAGACAGGACCCAGATCAGCCCTTGCCGCTGGGCAGTAGAGGTGGTGTTGCCCTGGCGGTCGGCTTTCTCCTCGATGAGCAGGTCGGTAAAGCGAATTTCCCCTGCCAGATCGGCCACCACTTCCTTCTGGGCTTTCTCGGTGCTCTTGCGCACCGCTTTGGCTACAGCCACTTCCGCAATTAACTGATCCCGCTGCACCAGGGCCCCATCTCGCACCAGCAGGGTGGATCCCTGGGTCAGGTCGAAGACTTCCCGCTGTCCCTCTGGCCCTTCCAGAACGATTTGGTTGTTGACCTCCACCTGCAGGGCATCGTCGCCGTGGCGGGTGCGGAAGGGGCGGGTGCGCAGGTTTTTCGGGAAGCGCACTACCCCGGCAAAGGGGGCGCGAATTTGGCGAGCCACCTCCCCTGTAAACACCCCTCCCGTGTGGAAGGTGCGCATGGTCAACTGCGTGCCCGGCTCTCCAATCGATTGGGCGGCAATGATCCCGACCGCCTCCCCCAGATCCACCAGCCGAGAGTGGGCCAGGCTCCAGCCGTAGCACATGCGGCACACCGAGCGGTTGGCTTCACAGGTAAGGGGAGAACGCACCATTACCTGCTGGATGCCCGCCTCCACAATGGTTTTGGCCAAGTCGTGATCTACCTCTTGGTTGCGGCGGGCCAGGATCTCCTGGGTTTGCGGATGCACTACATCTTGGGCCAGCACCCGCCCTACCAGGCGCTCCTCCAGCGGCACAACGACTTTATCGCCATCCATCAAGGCCAGGAGCGGGATCCCTTGGTCCGTGCCGCAGTCGGCCTCTCGCACAATCACGTCCTGGCAGACATCCACCAGGCGGCGGGTGAGGTAGCCGGAGTCGGCAGTCCGCAGCGCCGTGTCCACCAGGCCCTTGCGCGCGCCGTAGGAGGAGATGATGTATTCGGTCACGGTTAAGCCCTCGCGGAAATTGGCCTTGATGGGCAGGTCGATGATCTCCCCCTGCGGATTGGCCATCAGGCCGCGCATGCCCACCAACTGCCGCACTTGCGAGACGTTCCCCCTTGCCCCCGAGTGGGCCATCATGTAGACGG
Organism: Synechococcus sp. O70.1; assembly: GCF_047462215.1. Lineage (NCBI taxonomy): Bacteria > Bacillati > Cyanobacteriota > Cyanophyceae > Synechococcales > Synechococcaceae > Synechococcus > Synechococcus sp. O70.1. The sequence goes on from NZ_JANSIT010000008.1 coordinate 14,379, forward strand.
AGTTGAGGGGATCGTTCTGGCGGAAGTTGTTGAGCATTTCCTCCTTAATTTGCTCATTGACTTGGTTCCAAGTGTCGATGACCTTTTGGTAGCGCTCCACCTCGGTAATCTCGCCGCGGATAAAGCGCTCTGTGGCCGCCTCGATCTCCGCCTCTGCCTGGGCCAAGAGCTGCCGCTTGCTGGGCGGAATGCGCAGGTCTTCAATGCTGATGGAGACGGCAGCTTGGGTGGCGTACCTGAAGCCCAGGGTCTTCAGGGCATCCGCCATCTGCGCTGTGCGGGCAGTGCCGTAGCGGGCAAAAGCCCAGGCAATGAGGTTGTGCAGCTCTTTCTTGCCGATTTGATAGTTGCGAAAGGGAATAGGAGGCGGGGTCTCGGCCTTAGAGCTAGAGGCAGGCTGCCACCGCAGGCTGGGGGAAATTTGTCCTTTTTCGCTCATGGTTATGCCAACAGAATGTCCTGCACCGTCTTGTTGAAGATGATCCGGCCTGGCGTAGTGCGAATGTATTGGCTGATAACGTTGCCCTCTTGATCCTCGCGGATGCGGCGGTAGTTGGTGATCTTGAGGCGGGTACCGCCTGGCTCCTCGACAATCTGGGGCTCTGACTCTTTTTCTCCTTTGCCCAACTCCATCGGGCCGCTGTAGCGCACCCAGATTTTGCTGTGCAGGCCAATGATGCCGCGGTCGTAGGCAACAAGAGCATCCTCCAGGCTAGCAAAATAGCGATCGTTAACCTCGGCTGCCTCGGGGTTGTCCACGGTCAGGTAGTAGCAGCCCAAAACCATGTCTTGGGTAGGGGTAATGATGGGGGCACCCGTGGCTGGGGAGAGGATGTTGTGGGTGGCCAACATCAGCAGGCGCGCTTCCGCCTGGGCTTCCAAGGACAAAGGCACATGGACAGCCATCTGGTCGCCGTCAAAGTCAGCGTTAAAGGCGGGGCAGACCAAGGGATGGAGCTGAATTGCCCTCCCCTCCACCAGAACCGGCTCAAAGGCTTGGATCCCGAGGCGGTGCAACGTGGGAGCGCGGTTGAGCAAAACTGGGTGGCCGTCGATGACCTCCTCCAGCACGTCCCAAACCTGCGGGTCATTGCCCTGGATGAGCTTCTTGGCGGCTTTGATGTTGTTGACGATATTTCGCTTGATCAACTTATGGATGACGAAGGGCTGAAATAGCTCAATGGCCATCTCTTTGGGCAAGCCGCACTGGTGCATGCGCAGGTTGGGCCCCACCACAATCACCGAGCGCCCTGAATAGTCCACCCGCTTGCCCAGCAGGTTTTGCCGGAAACGGCCCTGTTTGCCCTCGATGATGTCCGACAGGGACTTGAGGGGACGATTGTTGGCTCCCACCACCATGCGCCCGCGCCGCCCATTGTCAATGAGGGCATCTACCGCCTCCTGCAGCATGCGCTTTTCGTTGCGCACAATGATCTCCGGCGCCATGATCTCCTGCAGGCGCGCCAGGCGGTTGTTGCGGTTAATCACGCGGCGATAGAGGTCGTTGAGGTCACTGGTGGCAAAACGGCCCCCATCCAACTGCACCATCGGGCGCAGATCGGGGGGGATGACCGGCAGCACCCGCAGCACCATCCACTCAGGCCGAGCTCCCGTGGCAATGAAGTTGTTGATGACCCGCAGCCGCTTGATCAGGCGGGCTCGCTTCTGGCCGCGGGCACTGGCGATTTCCTCGCGCAACTTCTCCGCCTCTTTTTCTAGGTCAATGTCTTTGAGCAGGCGTTCGATGGCCTCGGCACCAATCATGGCCCAGTTTTCCGGCAGCTGCAGGTTGGATCCCTCCTCGTACATCTGATCTTCGATCTCAAGGTATTGATCCTCCGTCAGCAGCTGCTTGTAGGAGAGGTTGGGGGCATTGCCCGGATCCACCACGACGTAGGCGTTAAAGTACACCACCTGCTCCACGTCGCGCAGCGGCATGTCCAGCAGGGTGGCAATGTAGCTAGGGATCCCTTTCAGATACCAAACGTGGGTAACTGGGGCAGCCAGCTTGATGTAGCCCATGCGATAGCGGCGCACCCGCGACTCCGTCACTTCCACCCCACAGCGTTCGCAGACAATGCCGCGGTGTCGCACGCGCTTGTACTTGCCACAGTGGCACTCCCAGTCCTTAACCGGCCCGAAGATGCGCTCACAGAAGAGACCATCCATCTCCGGCTTGAGGGTGCGGTAGTTGATGGTCTCTGGCTTGGTAACCTCTCCCACGACTTGGCCGTTGGGCAGGGTGCGCTGGCACCACTCCATAATCCGCTGGGGAGAAGCCAACCCAATCTTGATGTAGTCAAAGCGCTGCTCTGGTCTGGCCATAGCCATTTCTCCTGACTTGCTGCCTTAGCACCTAGATAGGAAGGAGAGAGGGATCCTCCCCCCTTTCCTCCCTTAGCTGAAACCTGCCTGGCGCCACCTAAAAATCGTCCTCGTCTTCTTCCTCGTCCCGGCTGCGGCTAGCTACGAAGCCTTCCCTGGCTGCTGGGGAGAGATCCTCAGCCGTAATTGACTGGTAAGTGGGCCGAGAAGGGACATGGCGGGTCGAGACATCGGCCATTAGGTCTACCTCCACATGGTGGGGCTGGCCTTTGCTGTCCACCTCCACCTTGTACACGGAGACGTCCAGGCACAGGGACTGCAGCTCCCGCACCAACACCTTGAAAGATTCCGGCGTGCCCGGCCGAGGAATGGGCTTGCCCTTGACGATGGCGTTGAGGGCCTCGTTGCGCCCCACCATGTCGTCCGACTTGACAGTCAGCAGTTCCTGCAAGATGTAGGCCGCCCCAAACGCCTCCAAAGCCCACACCTCCATCTCCCCAAAGCGCTGGCCACCCTGCTGGGCTTTACCCCCCAGCGGTTGCTGGGTTACCAGCGAGTAGGGGCCGGTGGAGCGGGCGTGGATCTTGTCGTCCACCAAGTGCACGAGCTTCAGCATGTAGGCCCGGCCCACCGTAACCGGCTGGTCGAAGGGCTCGCCTGTGCGGCCATCAAACACCTGCACCTTGCCGCAGTATTTGCCCTCAGGGTTGAAGATCCAGTCCTTGCCGGTCTTCTCGCGCGCCTCCCGCAACTTGGCTTCCACGGTCAGTCGGGAAGCCTCCAGGCCGTGCATTTCATCGAAGGGCATTAGCTTAAAGCGCACCCCCAAGTGCTCCGCAGCCCAGCCCAGCAGGCACTCGTACACTTGGCCCACGTTCATGCGGGAGGGCACTCCCAGGGGGTTGAGCACCACATCCACCGGCGTGCCATCGGGCAGATAGGGCATGTCCTCAACCGGCAAAATGCGGGAGATGATGCCTTTGTTGCCGTGGCGGCCAGCAATCTTATCTCCCACCTGGATTTTGCGCTTGAGGGCAATGTAAACTCGCACCACCATGTTGGCCCCCGGCGGCAGCTCATCCCCCTGCTCGCGGGTAAAGATGCGCACATCCACCACCCGCCCGCGCTCACCGTTGGGCACGCGCAGGGAGTTGTCCCGCACATCGCGAGCTTTCTCCCCGAAAATGGCCCGCAGCAGCCGCTCTTCCGGAGGCTGATCCGACTCCCCTTTGGGCGTAACCTTGCCCACCAGAATGTCGCCGGCTTCCACCCAAGCCCCAATGCGCACGATGCCGTTTTCGTCCAGGTTGCGCAGGGCATCTTCCCCCACGTTGGGGATCTCGCGAGTAATCTCCTCTGGCCCCAGCTTGGTCTGCCGGGCCTCAATTTCGTATTTCTCGATGTGCACGGAGGTGAAGACATCATCGTAGACCAGCCGCTCGCTGATCAAGATGGCGTCTTCGTAGTTGTAGCCCTCCCAGGGCATGTAGGCCACCAGCACGTTCTGGCCTAGGGCCAGCTCGCCGCCCTCGGTTGCTGGACCGTCAGCCAGCACCTGGCCGGCCACTACCCGATCCCCCACGTAGACCAGAGGACGCTGGTTGAGGCAGGTGTCTTGGTTGGAGCGCTGATATTTTTGCAGGCGGTAGACAATGGGATCTCCCCCATCCTCGGGCCGCACCACGATTTCATCGGCGGAAACATAGGTCACCACCCCGTTGGTGCGCGACACCACCACCATGCCGGAGTCCCGCGCCGCCTGGGCTTCCAGGCCTGTGCCCACGTAGGGCCGCTCTGGCTTGAGCAGGGGCACCGCCTGGCGCTGCATGTTGGCTCCCATCAAGGCGCGGTTGGCGTCGTCATGCTCCAGGAAGGGGATCAACGAGGTGGCCACCGAGATCACCTGCACCGGCGACACCTGTACGTAGTGCACCTCACTGGGGTGAGCAGTGGTGAATTCTTGGCGGTAGCGCACGGGCACCACCTCGGCAGTGATGCGGCCTTCGGCGTCCACCGGCACGTCCCCTGGCGCCACGCGGTACTCGTCCTCTTCGTCGGCGGTGAGGTAGACCATCCCCAGGTCTTTGCGCACCACGCCATTCTCGACGCGGTAGTAGGGGCTTTCGATAAAGCCGTATTGGTTGACGCGGGCGTGGGTAGCAAGAGACCCAATCAACCCGGCGTTGGGTCCTTCGGGGGTTTCGATGGGACAGATGCGCCCGTAGTGGCTGGGGTGGATGTCCCGCACGGCAAAGCCAGCCCGCTCCCGCGTCAGGCCCCCAGGGCCCAGAGCCGACAGCCGCCGCTTGTGGGTCAGCTCTGCCAGGGGGTTGGTCTGATCCAAGAACTGGGAGAGCTGGCTGGAGCCGAAGAACTCCTTAATAGCTGCCACTAGGGGCTTGGGGTTAACCAGCGAGGCAGGGGTAAGGTTTTCCGACTCGGAAACCGTCATGCGCTCGCGAATAATCCGCTCCAGGCGGTTGAGGCCCACCCGCACCTGGTTTTGCAGCAGCTCGCCCACCGAGCGCACCCGCCGATTGCCCAGGTGGTCAATGTCATCCACCTGGCCAATGTCGTATTCCAAGTTGATGAGGTAGTCGATAACGGCCAGAATGTCGGTAACGGTAAGCACCCGAACATTTTCGGGCACCGTCAGGTTGAGCTTCTTGTTGAGCTTGTAGCGCCCTACCCGCCCCAGGTCGTAGCGCTTGGGATCAAAAAAGCGCGACTCCAGCAGTTGCTGGCCGCCAGAGACCGTAGGAGGCTCCCCGGGCCGCAGCTTGCGGTAGAGCTCCATCAGCGCCTCTTCTTCGCTGTAGTGCCCCTCCTCTTCCATGGTTCTTTGGAAAAATTCGGGGTGGCGCAGGCTGTCGTAGATCTCCGAGTCACTCAGGCCCAAAGCTTTGAGCAAAACTGCTGCCGAGAGCTTGCGGGTTTTGTCGATGCGCACCCACACCAGCCCCTTTTTGTCCGTCTCAAACTTCACCCAGGCACCACGGTTGGGAATGAGGCTAGCGCTATAGGTGCGGCGGCCACTTTTGTCCAGCTCCGCCTTGTAGTAAACGCCGGGGCTGCGCACAATCTGGTTGACGATCACCCGCTCCGCGCCGTTGATGATGAAGGTGCCTCGATCCGTCATCAAGGGCAGCTCGCCCATGAAGACGTCCATGTCTTTGATTTCGCCCGTCTCCTTGTTGATTAAGCGCGTCGGCACCCGGATTTGGGCTTGATAGGTGGCATCCCGCCGCTTGGCCTCCTCTGGGTCATAGCGCGGCTTGTTGATCTTGTACCCCTTGGAGGGATCCCCAGGCCGGTAGTCTGGCAGAAAGTGCAGCTCCAGCTTGCCGGTGTAATCGACGATGGGAGAAAAACTCAGGAGCTCCTCTTCAAACCCTTCCCGTAAAAACCAGAGGAAACTTTCCCGCTGAATCTCTACCAGGTCAGGTAAGGTAAGAACAGGGGAGGGAACAGCTAACGAGCTCATGCGTTGCTTAGCAGGGCTTGCGCTGCAGTCAGGCCTCCAATTATAGAAGCCCCGCCAACGATCGTCAACGAACTTTACAAGGGTTGGCGGCAACTCCTGCCTTTAGCCTGGGAGCTAGCAAGCTCTGCTTCCTCTCCAACCTGCCTTAAGGATTGTTCACATCCATTCACACTCGGGCGGATTATTCTAAGCTTAAGCCATTGACCGCCAGTCGAGTGCTGCTGCTTAGATAGGGATGGCGGGGGAAAAAGAAGCATCGAGCCCCGGAGAAGAGCGTTTAGCCGCCGCGCTGGGCGGTCTGTGTTGCCTTTGCCGGGTCTGCTGCTGAGGCATCCCTCGCTGCCTCCATAAGCCGGTCAATGGCCGGAGCCAAGCAACTTTTTACAAGGAGGGTTTTGTGAGTAAGGGTTTGCCCAGCCAAGAAAATCAAAACGCTGGCCTGTCAACCCAGTTGCGGGAGGGCACCAAGCAGTCCCACACCATGGCCGAGAATATGGCCTTTATCAAATGTTTCCTCAAGGGAGTGGTTGATAGGCGTACCTACAGCCGCTACGTGGGCAATTTCTACTTTGTCTACAGTGCGCTGGAAGAGGGGTTTGCGCGGTTGCGAGAGCACCCGATAGTGGGTCAGCTCTACTACCCCGAATTGTGGCGCAAGGCCAGCCTAGAGAAAGATTTGAACTATTTCATCGGTCCCCATTGGCCCTCTGTGGTCAAGCCCTCTCCCGCTTGCCAAGTCTATGTCAACCGCATTCAAGAAGTGGTGGAAAAAGATCCGGTTCTGCTGATTGCCCACGCCTACACCCGCTACATTGGCGACCTGTCGGGCGGCCAGATCCTGAAAAACATTGCCCGCCGGGCCCTGCGCCTGCCACCGGGGGAAGGCACCGCCTTCTACGACTTTGAACAGATCCCGCACGAGGGCAAGTTTAAGCAGCGCTACCGCGCTCAACTGGATGCGCTGGGGCTGGACCAGGCTACTATCGAGCGCATTGTGGCAGAAGCCAACTACGCCTTCAAGCTCAACATGGACTTGTTTAGAGAGCTGGAGGGCAACTGGCTGCTGTCCATGGCACGCCTAGCCTGGAACTCGCTCCTGGGTCAGTTTCAGCGCAAGCCTGCCCCCTCAGAGGCGGCTGCCCCCAGCTCGTGAGCTAGGGCCCAGAGTTTCGCCCCTCTCTCCCAGGGAGGGGGGCTGGGGGTGAGGGCTAGTTGCACCCAAGGGTGTCGCGGGTGGCCCGGCCGGTAACCGGGTTAACGCCGCTAGCCCGATCGCAGAGGATGGCGAGGGCATCCTTGCGGATTAGGGCATTGGTAAAATCTGCTCCCTCGATCTCGACCCCTTCCACCCGCACCAGCCACATCATGCTGTCTTGCAGTTGGGCTTCCCGCAGATCAGCACCCTGCAAATTGGCCATGTCCAGGGTGGCGCCGCGCAGATCCGCCCCGCGTAGGTTAGCTTTGCTGAGGTTGGCTCCGAAAAAATTGGCTCCTGCCGCCTTCACGTGGCTGAGATTGCTCTGTCGCAGGTTGGCTTTGAGAAATTTCCAGCCGCTCAGGTCTTGTCCGGCAAAGTCTGCCCCCTGCAGCTCCCGCTTGCTGTAGTCTTCCGCCCAGGCCGGGGATCCCAGCAGGAATAACCCCAAGGCCAGCAGAGGGAGAACCGCCAGCACGGCCCGTAAACAGCGGGCCCACCTAGGCCCTCTTTTCTCCGTCGAAGCTGGACCTGTAGCGGACACTGCAGTGGACATGGCGGATCTCTCCCTTCTAGGGCCTTATATCCTATCCTACTGGCTGCGGATCTGGGCTAACTTGGGCTCCTATAGGTCGGCCTCAACTGTCCATGTCCACAACCGAGGTGTTCAATGCCCAGGAGATGGCTAGGCAAATGGCGGCTTTGGCGGCCGCTATTGGCAGGGATCACCCCCACCTGGACAGGCTGGTGTTGATCGGCATCCGCACCCGCGGGGTGCCTCTGGCCTACCGGCTCCGGGATGGCATAGCCGAGCTGTTTGGGATACCGCCCCAGGTAGGGGAGTTGGACATCACCTTCTTCCGCGACGATCTGGGCTCTGGCCGGCTGCGCACTCCTGATCGCAGTGAAATGCCCCGGGATCTCACTGGCCAAGAGGTCGTGCTGGTGGACGACGTTATCTTTCACGGCCGCACTGTTCGGGCGGCTTTGGAGGCCCTGAACCACTTTGGGCGCCCAGAACGGGTGCGCTTGGCCGTGCTGATTGACCGCGGCCATCGGCACTTCCCCATTCAGCCGGATTACTGCGGCCATAGGCTGACCACAACTCCCGAGCAAATGGTCAAGGTGCACCTGCGCGAAACCGACGGCGAGGAGCGGGTGCTGCTGATCAACCCTGATCCTGAGTGAGCTCTCCAGAGTGCGCTAGGGTGGGGATATCGGCTCAAGGTTTTGCGATGTCCCAGTTGCCGGAAAGCCGCCGCTATGCGGTTTTGGGCAGTGGCGCCGTGGGAGGATTCTACGGGGCCAAGCTACAGCAGGCCGGCTTTGAGGTGCATTTCCTGCTCCATAGCGACTACGAGCAGGTGCGCCAAAACGGCTTGTGGGTGGAATCCTGCTGGGGAGACTTTCACCTGCCCCAGGTCAATGCCTACGCCTCCGTGGAGGCAATGCCCCCTTGTGAGGGAGTAATCGTGGCCCTGAAAGCCACCCAAAATCACCTTCTGCCCCGGCTGCTGCCGCCTGTGCTGGCTGAAAAGGGCGTGGTGATCCTGCTGCAAAACGGCTTGGGCGCAGAGCCGGAGATTGCCAACTGCGTCGGCCCTGAGCGCGTCGTGGGTGGCCTCTGTTTCATCAGCTCCAATAAAGTTGGCCCTGGCCACATCCGCCACCTCGACTATGGCTCGGTACTGCTGGCCGAATATGGCCCTGGCTATGCCCCCCAGGGGATCACGCCCCGTCTGCAACAGATCCAGGCCGATTTTCAAAGGTCTGGGATCCCTACCTCCCTCTCGCCGGATCTGATGGAAGCCCGCTGGCAGAAGTTGGTCTGGAACATTCCCTTCAATGGCCTCTCGGTTGTTTTCAATGCCGACACCCAGCAGATGATCCGGGATCCGGAAGCCCGCGCCCTGGCAGAAGCCCTGATGCAAGAGGTGGTGGAGGGAGCTGCGGCCTGTGGTCGCCGGCTTCCCCCTTCCCTAATTCCCGAGATGCTGGCTAACACCGAGAAGATGGTCCCCTACCGCACCAGCATGAAGATCGACTACGAGCGCAAGCGTCCCCTGGAGCTGGAGGCTATTTTTGCCAACCCTCTCCGCTATGCCCAGCAGGGTGGAGTCCAAATGCCGCGGGTGGAGATGCTCTACCGGCAGTTGCAGGTGTTGGATCGTCTCAATCGAGGGATCCCTGCTTTTTCCCCCACTTGCGGCTAGACTCAGCCCCAGGGGAGGGCTGCGCTCTTTATGCCCTGGGGATCCACCCACGATCGCCTCATCCTCTGGACAGCTCCCGGCATTACCTTGGCAGCGGCTTTGCTGGGCAACAGTGCCGCTGTGGCTTTGGCGGTGGGGTCGGCCTATCTCTTCAGCGGCCTGATGTTTTCCGGGGATCTGGACACTGACTCTCGCCAGTATCGCCGCTGGCTGTTCCTGCGCTGGATTTGGCTTCCCTACCGCCGCTGGCTGCGGCACCGCTCCTTCTGGTCCCACGGGCCGCTGGTGGGCACTGCTCTGCGGCTGCTCTACCTAGGCTTGTGGGTGACAGGGGTGGGCCTGACCGTCGCCTGGCTGGGATCCCACCTGGGCTGGTGGCCGTGGCAGCCGGGGATCTGGCGGGACAACCTCTGGCAGTGGCTGCAAGCCCACGCCGAGACCCTGGGGTGGGTGGGCCTAGGGCTGGAGCTGGGATCTGTCAGCCACAGCCTTAGCGATTGCCTGGTCTCCCGCTGGCGCCGTTGGCGCAAAAGATGGCAGGGGGAGGCCAAAAAAGGAGAGCCAGTTTCCCTCAGATCCCGCAAAAAAGCTGCTAGGAGGGGATCTCGGCAGCCGTTGAGGAGCTAATCTCCGCTAAGCTGATCGGGGCAGAAGCCTTTTGGATGGCCCTTGGTGCAGCCGCTGCGTAGCTATCGCCGTCTCTTTCCCTTCATTCGGCCCCATCTGTGGATGTTGCTGCTGGGGCTAGTCTGTACCCTCGGCTTTGTCCTCACCATGCCTGCCCTTGCCTACTTGATCGAGTGGGTGGCTCGCTCCATTGGCGCTGGGGATCTCAGGCAACTGCGGACGTTGGCCTTGATTGGGGTGGTGTTCTTCTTAGTGCGTGGCGCCTTCCAGTACGGCCAGGACACCCTCATGGCCAGGGCCTCCCTGCAGATGGTGTTGGAGCTGCGGCAGCGAGTCTACGCCCACTTGCAAGGATTGGACGTGGACTATTTTTCCGGGAGCCGCACTGGTGACCTTGTCTATCGCCTCACCAGCGACCTGGATCGGGTGGGGGAGGTGGTACAGCGGTTTTTCCACCGCTTTATCCCCAGCGTGCTCACCATCCTGGCCGTGGTGGCCTACTTGTTCTACCTCAACGGCATCCTCACCCTAACCACCCTGGTGATTGCTCCCCTGATGGGCGCCTTGATCAGCTGGTTTGGAGAGCGGCTGCTGCAGCGCTCCCGCCGCAACCAGGAGAGCATGGCCGACCTGTCTTCTCTTTTAACGGAGGTCTTTGCTGCCGTCAGCCTTACCCGCGCCTTTGCTGCCGAGGACTACGAGATCCGCCGCTTCAGCGCCCTGGCCGAAAGCAACCGCCTGGCTCGCTTTCAAACCGAACAGGTCAAAGCCATCCAAGACCCGGTGGTGGGCTTTCTCTACGCCATGAGCGTCCTGGGGGTATTCTGGGTAGGGGGCTGGCAGATTAGCGAGGGCAACCTGACCGGCAGCCAGTTCCTCGGCTTCATTGCGGGGGTGGCTCTGCTCATCGATCCCATCGTCCACATCACCAATAACTACAGCGACCTAAAGCAAGGGGAGGCTTCCGTGGAGCGGATCTTTGAGCTCCTAGATACCCGACCCCGCGTGCGCGAGCTGCCTGGCGCCCGCCCCCTGCCGCCGATTCAGGGCTGGGTGGAGTTCGATCGGGTCTCCTTTGCCTACAAGCCGGGCCAGCCGGTGCTTAAAGACATCAGCTTCCAGGTGGCCCCCGGCGAGATTGTTGCTCTAGTGGGATCCTCCGGGGCCGGCAAGTCGACTTTGGTGAATTTGATCCCTCGCTTCTACGATCCGCAGCAGGGGTGTATTCGCATCGACGGCATCGATATCCGCACCGTCACCCTCAAAAGTTTGCGTCGCCAAATTGGCATCGTCCCCCAGGAGATTACCCTCTTTTCCGGCACCATTGCCAGCAACATCGCCTATGGCCAGGAGCCCTTTGACCTGGAGGCAGTGCGCCAGGCGGCCCGGGTGGCCAATATTGATAGCTTCATTGAGAGCCTGCCTGAGGGCTACGCCACTCGAATCGGCGAGCGTGGGATCACCCTCTCCGGCGGTCAGCGGCAGCGGCTAGCTATTGCCCGCGCTGTGCTGCTCAACCCCAAGATTCTGATCCTGGACGAGGCGACCTCCGCCTTGGATAACGAGTCGGAAGCCTTGGTGCAGGAGGCTCTGCAGCGGCTCATGCAGCGCTGTACCGTTTTTGTTATTGCCCACCGCCTCTCCACGGTGCGCAGCGCCCATCGCGTTTTTGTCCTCGAAGAGGGGCAACTTCTAGAGCAGGGCAACCCCCGCGAGCTCCTGGTTAAAGGAGGACGCTACGCCCAGCTCCACTGGCGCCAGTTTCAGTAGCTCCTAGAGCCCCCACCGCTGCCGGAAAGGGCAATAGAACTCTGGGTCTTGGGGTGCACCCCCCGCAACTCCACAGATGGCTGCGGCAAACTCCACTGCCCGCTGCAGCAGTACTGCTTCTGGCCACCTTCGCAGCAGGCCTAGGATGGCCACAGCGCTAAACCCATCCCCTGCCCCTACTGTATCCACCAGCCGTAGCGCTGGCACCGCCTCCGCCCAATACACCCTCTCAGCCGTAAACAAGAACGCGCCTGCAGCCCCCAAAGTTAGGAACAAGCCCTTGAGGCCCAACTGCGCCCGCAAGAGCTGCCCCTGCTCCACCACCTCCCCGCCAGGGATCCCTTCCAGCTGAACCACTTGCTCTAGCTCCGCCTGGTTGAGCTTCAGCCAAGTGCAGGTGCGCAGCATCTCCCGGATGGGGCCTGGGTGCCACCAGGGATCCCGCAAGTTGAGGTCCAAAAACACCGGACAGCCTAAAGCCAGGATGGCCTCCTGGAAATGGCGGTGGGCTGACTCTTGCCGTGCGGCCAGACTACCCCGGTAGAGGAGGCTGGGCTGGAAGGCCCTAAGGACAGCCGGATCCAGCTCGATGAAGTCATAGGCCTGCTCCGGCAGGATGGCAAAGGTTGGGATTCCCTCTCTGTCGAGGGTGACCTGGACTTGACCGGTGGGGTGAGCTGGATCCCGCTGCAGCCCCTCTAGACGTAGCCCCTGCCGCCGCAGCGCCCTCAACACCTGTTCCGCTGCCTCATCCTGGCCAATGCGGCTAATCAAGAGGGGATCCAACCCCAGTCCCTTGAGGTTCCAGGCCACATTCAAAGCGGCTCCTCCCAGCACCACCCTGTCAGGGAAGCAATCCAGAAGAACCTCTCCCAAGATCAGCGGCGGGCCAAGCGGCGCTTCGAGAAGAGCCATCCTGGTTTCTAGAACGCGGGGACGCCGTGCCGCTCGAGAATTTGCTGATAAGTGTTACTGCGGAACCAGCGCTCGATCTCTCGGGCTCGCAGCACCGGCAACGGATGGGTACGGCCAAGGGTTTGGAGTTGCTTGAGCTCCAGTTGCCAGAGATCGCTATCCAGCTCCTCGTAGGTGCGGGCCTGTTCCAGAAAGGCATCCACGTTGAGCTTGGCGGCCAACTGCGGCGAGCCGCCGCACAGCTTCATCAGCACTGAGATTACGGTTCTGGCGTCCTGGGTAACCAGCAGCGCTGCCCGGTCGCAAGTAAACTCAGCACAGCGCAGCCAGTGCAGCAGTTGATCCTGCAGGGCCCGGTAGAACAGGCCGCCAAAGGGAAGCAAGCTGGTGGAGAGCATGAGAAGGTTGGCCATCGTCAGATAGACGCCGTGGTTGCATTTGAGATGACCCAGTTCATGGGCAATGACAGCTTGCAGTTCCTTGGGCTCTAGCAAATCCAGCAGGGAGCTGTGCAAGACAATGAAAGGCTTTTTCCCCTGCATGGCAAAAGTGTAGGCGTTGGGCACAGGGTTTTGCCGCACATAGAGCTGGGGCACCTCCAGATCCAAAATGCGGCAGGCTTGAACCAAAAGCTGGTAAACTTCCGGCAACTGCTGCTCGTTGATTTGGATACTGGAGGCAATGTTATCCAGGTAAAACATCTCCCCCGCCGTGGAGCCAAGCAAGTTTTGAATCAGCAGGCCTAGGCCCGGCAGTTGCTGCAGAGAGCGGGTGGCTTGCAGATCCACTGGATGGCGAAACTCGTCGGCCCGCAGGCCCAAGAGGAGGCGAGGCTTGCTGGAAGCAGTTGGCATAGAGGGCGCGGAAGACATACGAGGCTGCAGGAAAACGGTAAGCTTGAGAGGCAAAAAGCAGTAGCGACGCTCCTCCCATTCTGCCTCAACTGGTAGGGGGTAAGGCGGAGCAAGCAAGCTATCATGGCTGAGGACAAAGGTGGGAGAAAACCGCGTGGAGGCAAAATCGATCTTGGTGGCGGTTGCCCTGATCCTCTCTTTGGCAAGCTTCTACTTTGGCACCCGCAACGGCTTCTACGACACTGACAAGTATCATGGCAACGGCTCTGCCCACTAGGCGCAAGCACACCGCCCCTCAAGAGGCTGGCAGGGCCGGGGAGGCCTGCGTGCAGCGGTACCTGGAAGGGCAAGGCTGGCAGATCCTGGCCCGGCGGTGGCGTTGTCAGTGGGGGGAGGTAGATCTGGTGGCCTACAAGGCAGGGCTGCTGGTTTTTGTGGAAGTTAAAACCCGCCGCGGCCAGGGCTGGGATCAGGGCGGACTTTTGGCAGTTGGGACCCGGAAACAGCAGCGCTTGATCCAAGCTGCCCAAGCCTTCCTGAGCCAGCATCCCCAGGTAGCGGAAGCAGCCTGCCGCTTCGATGTGGCCCTCGTGGAATATCGGCCTGGTGGTGGCTACGCTTTGGCCGACTATCGGCAGGGAGCTTTTGAGGTGGAGCGGTAGCGCCGCTCATCCAGCCAAGTTTGTAAAATTACGGCCGCCGACTGCTGATCGATTAAACCCTTCTGGGCTTTGGCGGGTATCCCTGCCTGGCGCAGATCCCACTCCGCCTGCACGGTGCTTAGGTACTCGTTAACCGTCTCTATGGGTAAATCCACAGCCGCCTGGAGAGCCCGCACAAAGCGCTGCACCTTGCGGGCTTGGGATCCCACCGAGCCATCGGCCAAAAGAGGGATCCCAACCACCACCACAGTGGCCTGGCGGCGGCGAATCCACGCCTGCACTTGGGCGATATCTTCTGCAAGGGAACGGCGCTGGATCACCCCCAGGCCAGTGGCCAACAGCCCCAGCCCATCGGAGCCGGCGACACCAATGCGGCGATCGCCCACATCCAGCCCCAGCGCCGAAAAGGGCTCCCTTGTGGGAGAATAGTTCAGGCTTGTCGACATGCGGGTCTCCATCTTGGCGACATTGGAACGGCCTCTCCCTGTCTGGAGTCCTCGTTGGGAGTCTTCTCATGAGCAGTGCTACTCTGTCTCTACCTAAGCATGAAGTCAAGGATCTGAGCCTTGCTCCCTTGGGCAAGCAGCGGATTCAGTGGGCGGCGCGGGAGATGCCGGTGCTGGCCCAGATCCGGGAGCGCTTTGCCCAAGAAAAGCCCTTGGCTGGCCTGCGCCTAGTGGCCTGCTGTCATGTCACCACCGAAACTGCCAATCTGGCCTTGACTCTGCAGGCGGGTGGAGCCGAGAGCGTCCTCATTGCCAGCAACCCTCTTTCCACCCAAGACGATGTGGCCGCTAGCCTGGTGGCCGACTACGGCATTTCAGTCTTCGCCATCAAGGGGGAGGATGTGGAAACCTACCGCCGCCATGTCCAGATTGCCCTGGATCACCGCCCCAACCTCATCATCGACGACGGCGGCGATGTAACGGCGGAGCTGGTGCAGCGTCGGCAGGAGCAGCTCTCCGAGCTCATCGGCACCACGGAGGAGACCACCACCGGTTTGGTGCGCCTGCGGGCCATGCTGAAGGCGGGGGTGCTCAGCTTCCCGGTGATGACCGTTAACGACGCTGCAACCAAACACCTGTTTGACAACCGCTACGGCACCGGCCAATCCACCCTAGACGGGGTTCTGCGCTGTACCAACCTTCTCCTGGCCGGGAAGACGGTGGTCGTGGCCGGCTATGGCTGGTGCGGCAGGGGAGTGGCGATGCGAGCCCGAGGCATGGGATCCCAGGTCATCGTGACCGAGGTCAACCCGGTGCGGGCCCTGGAAGCGGTCATGGACGGCTTTCGCGTTCTGCCCATGGCCGAGGCTGCCCCCCTGGGGGATCTGTTCATCACAGTCACGGGCAACAAGCATGTCCTCCGCGGCGAGCACTTCGACGCCATGAAGGATGGGGCAATGGTCTGTAACGCCGGCCACTTCGATATCGAGATTGACCTAGGGGCCCTGCAGGAGCGAGCCGTTTCCCGGCAGACAGTACGCCCCTTCGTGGAAGAGTACCGTCTTCAATCGGGCAAATCGGTATTCGTGCTGGGAGAGGGCCGGCTCATCAACCTAGCTGCTGCCGAAGGCCACCCGGCTAGCGTTATGGACATGAGCTTTGCCAACCAGGCGCTGGCCTGCGAGTACCTGGTGAAAAACCGGGGTCGGCTGGCTCCAGGGCTGCACCCCATCCCTCCTGAGGTGGATGAGGCCATTGCCCGCCTTAAGCTCAAGGCCATGGGGGTCCAGATCGACAGCCTCACCCCGGAGCAGATTGAGTATGGCAACACCTGGACTGTAGGAACCTAAAGGACACGCTGCTGCTAGTGGACTCTTGCCCAGCTTCCCAACTTGAAATGCAGGGGTGCTTCTGATAAGCTCTGGGTGGGGTTCTCCCTGGCTGCACGTTGGAAGGAGAGGGGGATGGCAGCGCGGGTAGGCATCAATGGTTTTGGCCGCATTGGACGCTTGGTGCTGCGGGCAGCTTGGGGTTGGCCGGAGCTGGAGTTTGCCCACATCAACGAGATCAAGGGCGGGCCTGCTGCCGCAGCTCACTTGCTTAAGTTCGACTCGGTGCAGGGCCGCTGGAACCTCGACATCGAGGGATCCGACCAGAAGTTGCGCATCCAGGACAAAATCCTGACCTTTAGCGAGTGCAAATCTCCTGGCGAAGTGCCCTGGGCTGAGTTGGGGATCGACCTGGTGCTGGAGTGTTCAGGGAAGTTTGTGAAAGCCGCAGGGCTGGAGGCCTACTTCAAGGCCGGGGTGCGCAAGGTCATTGTGGCTGCCCCTGTCCAGGACAAAGAGGCCCTCAACATTGTCATGGGCGTCAACGACCACCTCTACGACCCGTCCCGCCACCACCTGCTCACCGCCGCCTCCTGCACCACCAACTGCTTGGCCCCCTTGGTGAAAGTCATCCACGAGGGGATCGGCATCCTGCACGGGGTGATCACCACCGTCCACGCTGTTACCAACACTCAAACGCTGGTGGATGCTCCCCACAAGGATCTGCGGCGAGCCCGCTCGGCTTTGCTCTCCTTGGTACCTACCACCACCGGTTCTGCCACAGCCATTGGCCTTATCTACCCCGAGTTAGATGGCAAGCTCAACGGCATTGCGGTGCGCGTGCCCCTGCTGAATGCCTCTTTGACCGACGCCGTGTTTGAGGTGAGGCGGCCTACCACCGTGGAAGAGGTTAATCGTCTTTTAAAAACGGCAGCCGAGGGCGAACTCAAGGGCATCCTAGGCTATGAGGAGTTGCCCTTGGTTTCCGTGGATTTCAAGGGAGATTCCCGCTCCAGCATTGTGGATGCCCTCTCAACCCTGGTGGTGGACGGCACCCAGGTAAAGGTTCTGGCCTGGTACGACAACGAATGGGGCTACGCCAACCGCATGGCGGAATTGGCCCGCAAGGTGGCCCTTAGTCTGTAAGTCCTTTGGAGACCTGCCCATGACTGCTGCCTCAAGCGCCCAGGCTGCTGCTGTGCGCAACTACGCCCTGGTAACCGCTGCCTACTGGGGTTTTACCATCACCGACGGCGCCATCCGCATGTTGGTGCTGCTCCACTTCCACAAGTTGGGCTTCACCCCGATTCAGATTGCCATGCTGTTCCTCTTCTACGAGATCTTCGGGGTGATCACCAACTTCCTGGGCGGCTGGATTGGATCCCTCTTTGGCCTGCGGCTGACCCTCTACGGCGGCATTGCCATTCAGATCTTTGGCCTGGTGATGCTGGGGGTGATCAACCTGCAGTGGCCGGTCTGGGGCCAGGTGGCCTATGTGATGACGGCCCAAGCCCTAGCCGGGATCGCCAAAGATCTCACCAAGATGAGCTCCAAGAGCGCCATCCGCCTGGTGGTGCCTAGGGAGGCTGAATCCCGCCTCTTCCGCTGGGTGGCCATGCTGACGGGATCCAAAAACGCCCTCAAGGGGGTGGGGTTCTTTGTGGGAGCGGCCCTGCTGCAGATCTTTACCGAGATCTACGGCGATCCCATGGGCTTCCGCATGGCCAACTTCGTGCAGGCGGGGGCGCTGGCGTTGATCTTCTGTTCGGGGGCGCTGCTGCCGGCAGACATGGGCAAGGTTAAGGCGAAGATCCCCTTCAAACGCCTGTTTTCCAAAAGCCGCGAGATCAACCTTCTCTCAGCAGCCCGCTTTTTCCTGTTCGGGTCGCGGGATGTGTGGTTTGTGGTGGCCCTGCCCGTGTTTCTCTACGACAGCCTGGGCTGGACCTTCATGCAGGTGGGCAGCTACATGGCCATCTGGGTCATCGGCTATGGGATCATCCAGTTTCTGGCGCCGCAGCTGTTGGGAGGGGGTCGCCCGGGCCGCGCGCCCAAGGCCCGCACTCTCCAAATCTGGACGTTTACCTTGACCGCAGTGCCGGCCATCATTGCCACCGCCTTCATGGCCGACCTCCCGCCGGAGTGGGTGGTCACTGGCGGCCTCATCCTCTTTGGGATGGTTTTTGCCTTTAACTCGGCGGTGCACTCTTATCTAGTGCTGGCCTACACCGAAGACGACGAGGTGGCCCTCAATGTGGGCTTCTACTACATGGCCAATTCTGGCGGGCGGCTGCTGGGCACGGTAACTTCGGGGCTTGTCTTCCAGTTCTACGGTTTGGAGGGCTGCCTCTGGTTTTCCACCCTGTTGATTTTGATGGCGGGGCTGTTTTCGCTGAAATTGCCGGATCCCACCAAAACCCCTGTGGAGTGGGTGGTCAAGCCCGGCGACTGAGTGTCACTCCAGCAGGACCAGGTTATCCCGATGGACAGCGGTATCGACTCCCTCGTAGCCCAAGATGTAGGGGATTTCAGCAGTTTTCTTGCCTTTGATCCGCCGCAGTTCCTCGGCGCTGTAGTTGACTAGGCCCCGCCCCACCTCTCGCCCGCTGGGATCGCACAGGCGCACGGCAGCCCCCGCCTCAAAGTCGCCAGAAACGTCGGTAATCCCCGCTGGCAGCAGCGAGCGCCCCTGCTCACAGATTGCCCGCACGGCTCCCTCATCCAAGGTCAGGGATCCCTCGGGGATAAGGCCGTAGGCAATCCACCGCTTGCGGGCGCTAACCGGCTGAGGAGCGGGCTCAAAGCGGGTGCCAATGGGCTCGCCGGCTAAGATGGCTGGGATCTGGTCGGGCCGTTTGCCGTTGGTGATCACGACCGTCACGCCGGCAGCGGTGGCGATTTGAGCCGCAGCGAGCTTGGTTGCCATGCCGCCGGTGCCCCAGCCACTGTTGCCGTGGGCTTCCGCCTTCACCCGCAAAGGCATGCCGTGCTCCACCCGCTCGATGGGCTCGGCGGAGGGATCGCGGTGGGGATCAGCGGAGTAGAGCCTGTCCACATCGGTGAGGAGGATCAGCCACTTGGCCTGCACCATGCTCGCCACCAGGGCAGAGAGGGAGTCGTTGTCGCCAAACTTCAGCTCCTCCACCGCCACCGTGTCGTTTTCGTTGACGATGGGGATAACCCCCATCTGCAGCAGTTGGGTGAAGGTGCGATTGGCATTGACGTAGCGGCTGCGCTCCACGAAGTCGCCTCGGGTGAGCAGCACCTGGGCAATGGGTTGGTTGAGAGCAGAGAAGAGATCGTCGTACAGGCGAATCAGCCGTCCCTGACCCACCGCCGCCACCGCCTGCTTTTCCGCAATTGCCGTCGGCCGTTGGCGCAAGCCCAGGCGGGCACAGCCTATCCCCACCGCCCCGGAGGAGACCAGGATTACCGCATAGCCCTGGTTGCGCAGCCGCGTCAGCACCTCCACCAGGGGCCCCAACACGGAAAGGCGCAGGGAGCCCGTCTGCGGATCCGTCAAGCTGGAGGTGCCGATTTTGACGACAATGGTTCCCTCTGTAGCTGCCATATCGCTAACCCTCCCACCCCACGGCAACCTAGAGCCTGGCTTGCCCGCGGGGTCGCTCCGAGGGAGAATATTATAAGTTTGCCTCCCGCTCTCTTTCTTTGCCTGTGAATCCTGTCCGCACCTTTTCGGCCACCAAAGCGGCTTTTTTGAGCGCCTACCCTCGCCCTATTCACCCCGCCTATCGCCGGGTGGTGGAAGAGTTGCTGGTGGAGCTGCACCTAGCCACGGTCAACAGCGCCTTTGTCTACGATCCCTTTTTTGCCCTGGGGCTGGTTACCCTCTACAACGGGCTGATGGAGACTTACCCTTCTCCTGAGCAGCGCGAGGTCATCTTCAACGCCCTCTGTAAGGCTCTCCACCTCAAGCCGGAGGTGGTGCGCAGGAATGCCCGTGACCTGCTGGAGCTCCTGCGCAGTGGGGATCCCCAGCAGCGCTACAACCTGCTCTGCCTCAAACCAGAGGCGGAGGATGTGGGGGGGCTAAAGGCCATCTTGCAGCGCATGACCCAGCCTCCCTATGCCTACAGCCGAGTTTTGGCCGTTGGCCTCTACACGGCCTACGAGGCAGTAGCTGCCTCCCTCTATAAGGATCCCGAAGAGCGCAGCCGCCGCTTTCTGGAGGAGGTGATTAGGAAGCTGCCTTTCTCGCCAGAGAGGGTGAAAAAAGACCTGGAGCTCTACCGCAGCAGCTTGGACCGCCTGAAGCAGGCGCGCGCTGCTCTCGAGGAGATGGTAAAAGCGGCCCGGCGTCAACAGGAACGTCGCCAGTCGGCGGCTTCCCTGCCCGGCAGCTCCACTGCCGATCCCCCAAGATCCAGCAGCTAGGCCAAGTAAGCAATCCAACTCTCGACTACCTCTGGCGAACCATACCAGCATCGCGCGCCGCGGCCCGAGTGGTAGCAATTGGGAAGGGTGAGGTTGATAGCTCCCGGCAGATGGGCTGCCTCGATGGGAGTGATGCCATCTCCCCAGAGTTCTCCCTGGCCGGCAGTGAGCCGGTAGCTGTTGTAGGCTAGCCAGCTGAGGTAGTGCTCTCGCCGCCACAGGGATCCCCAGCCCACGCGCCGTCCTTGGATGGCCTTGCCAGCCACGCACACGTACTTGACCTGAGGCCAGAAGGCGCCTGGGTAGTGGGTGTTCACAAAGTCCAGGTTGCGCCTTGTCCAGCGCTCCCGGCTGGTGTGAGGGGATCCCAGGCTAATCAGGGTGGCCACGTGATCCCGCCCCTGCCAGACCTGACCTCCGTAGGGCACCGATCCCAGGTAGATGCGAGCAATCCAGCCGCCAGCGGAGTGGGCCACCAAGTTCACCTGCTCAGCTCCAAACTCGGCCTGGGTACGTCGGACAGTGGCCTGGAGAGCCCGCAAGATAGGCGTGACCGGCCTTCCTCCCAGGGTGGGCAGCCAACTGGCTACCCGCAGCGGTACCACTCGCGCTGGATAGCCACGCTTCTCCAGCTCCCGGCGCAAAGGCTCGTACTCCGAGGCGCCCGCCAGATAACCCGGCAAGATCACTGTGGGCAGGGGAGCCATGGGCTAGCGCGGGTACCAAAACATGCCCTTGATCCCCTCAGGGTCGGCCGTAAAGCCAAGCCGCTCGTAGAAGCTGACCACTTCCCGGTCGGCAAAGAGGGTGATGTTGCTGATGTCCTGAGCGCGCAGCTCCTGAATGACCTTTTCCATCAGTCGCCTGCCCAGCCCTCGGCCCTGAAACTCAGGATGGACCACTACATCCCAAATGGTGGCGTTGAAGGCATGGTCCGAGGTGGCGCGGGCAAAGCCAATGAGACGTCGGTAGCTGCCCCGCTGCTGCCACATCGAGACCACCAAAAAACTGTGCTGCAGAGCTTTCCTAACTTTGTGGATGGGGCGACGCGACCACCCTACTGCATCGCAAAGCTCTTCCAGCTCGTACACATCTACGTTGGGATCCAGGCTAAAGACAATAGTCTCCCCCCCCACCGCCACCGTCTCCTGGCGAGGGGCAGGTGTAGCCGTTTGCGTTGACGCTTTGGCGGTGGCAGCCCCTGCTGACCCAAACAGGCCTTTCCAAAAACCCATGAGTGGAGTAAAAGCCCACCTCTGTGAGCATGTCCCCAGTATAGCCAGGATTGGCAGCAGAAACGGCCAGTCTGCCCAGGTGCTTCCCTGTCGGCCTGGAGAAGATTTCGAGGGAGACTTATAATTCAGGCTGGCCGGCGAGAAGTTTTATGGCTACCCCTGGCACTGGCACCCTCGTCAATGCCCTCGCCATCCTCTTGGGCAGCGGCCTTGGCTGGGCACTAGGCCGTCGTTTGCCAGAGCGCATCAGCCAAACCCTGCTCCAAGCTATGGGCTTGCTGGTGTTGGTTCTGGGGATGCAAATGGCCCTTACCCTCAGCAGCGCCGCCCAGGCAGTCACTGTCTTGCTGGCCTTGATCGGGGGAGCTTGGCTGGGGGAATGGAGCGATCTCGAGGCTACCTTTGAGCGGCTGGGACAAGCTTTAGAAAAGCAGGTGAGCCGCTGGCTGGGCCCTAGCCCCATTGCTTGCGCCTTCGTGGCCCCCAGCATTCTCTTTTTGGTTGGGCCCATGACGCTGCTGGGATCCATCCAGGATGGCCTGGGGGATCCCTCGCTGCTCCTGGTCAAAGCTGCGCTGGATGGCATAGCCACCCTGGCTTTTACCGCCAGCCTGGGCTGGGGTACGCTGTTTTCCGCCCTGCCGGTGCTCCTGGTTCAGGGAGGAGTGGCCCTGCTGGCGCGACAACTGCAGCCCCTGCTGCGTCCAGAGCTGCTTGCGGCCTTGGAGGCCACCGGTGGGATCCTCATCCTAGGTATTGGCATTAACCTGCTTGGCCTAGCGCGCCTTCGGGTGGCCAACCTGTTGCCGGCTTTGCTGATTGTGGAGCTGCTGGTGGGATTCTTCCCGCTGTGGGATCTTGACCTCTAGTCTGTCCAGAGCAAGGAGCAACTCCCCTCAGCTTGGCGGCAAGTGACGCTGGGAGATCCCGCTAGTGGGGTAGGAGAAGCCTCTATGGCCACCTTCCTCCGCGACTGGAGCTACCGCTTTCCCTGGCTTTACCGCAGCATTAGCCGCGCGGCGGCCCTGGCAGTGGGGGGGTATGCTCGGCTGCGGCGCTTGCCCCTGCAAGGGATCCCCATCCAACCTCAGGATCGGGTGTTGGATCTCTGCTGTGGGCCGGCGGAAGTGACACCGCTTCTGGCCGAGCTATGTCAAAACGTGGTCGGCGTGGATGCCTCACCCAAAGCCCTAGCAGCAGCCCGCCAGCGCCTACCCAACGTTGAATTTGTGGAAGCCTTTGCCCAGGATCTGCCCTTTCCCGCCGACAACTTTGACTGGGTACACACCAGCTTGGCCCTGCACGAGTTGACCTTCCCCGACCTCGAACAGGTGCT
Source organism: Synechococcus sp. O70.1 (assembly GCF_047462215.1). NCBI lineage: Bacteria > Bacillati > Cyanobacteriota > Cyanophyceae > Synechococcales > Synechococcaceae > Synechococcus > Synechococcus sp. O70.1. The sequence continues at coordinate 37,164 of NZ_JANSIT010000008.1, forward strand.
GCGCGAAGTCTGGCGGGTGCTCAAGCCAGGGGGAAGGCTTTTACTTCTCGATTTGCACGCGCCCCGGCAGCCCCTACTTTGGCCCGGACTGGCCCTGTTTCTAGCCCTGTTTGAGACCGAGACAGCCTGGCACTTCCTCAAGCTGGACTTGCCCCAGTACCTGCAGCACCAGGGCTGGCAGTCCGTCCGGCAAACCCTGCACGCTGGAGGAGCCCTGCAGGTCATCCAGGCGCAAAAGCCTGTTGCTTGATTTGATAGAGCAGTTAACCCTGGTGCCAGAAGGGAGTGCCCAGAACAGGCGTGCTGGGCTGGGGTGTTTCCTGCGGAGCCATTGCCCCCGCTAGATAAGCTTGGCGGCCTGCACGCACCGCTGCCGCGAAAGCCTCGGCCATCGCCACCGGATCCCGGGCTAGGGCCACTGCTGTATTGAGCAGGACCCCATCGAAGCCCCACTCCATGACCTGGCAAGCGTGGGAGGGCAAGCCTAGGCCGGCATCCACAATTAGCGGCGCCTCGATCCGCTCCCGCAGCAGACGCAGGTTGTAGGGGTTGAGGGGGCCTTTGCCCGTGCCGATGGGAGCGGCCCAGGGCATGACCACCTCACAACCGGCATCCAAGAGCCGCTGGCAGAGCACTAGGTCGTCGGTGCTATACGGCAAGACCTTAAACCCCCGCCGAACCAGCTCGGCAGCGGCAACGGGCAGTTGCACCGGATCCGGCTGCAGGGTGTAGTCATCGCCAATCAGCTCCAGCTTGATCCAGTCGGTGCCAAACACCTCTCGGGCCATCTCCGCCGTCGTGACCACCTCCTGCACGCTGTGGCAGCCGGCGGTGTTGGGCAAAAGTGGGATCCCCAGCTTCTGCAGCAGGGCCCAAAACCCCTGAGAGGCCTCTGGCCCTAGGGCACCCTGGCGCCGTAGGGAAACCGTCAACAGACAGGGCTGCGCCCGCGCCACCGCCTGTTCCAAAATAGCCGGCGAAGGGTAGCGGGCTGTCCCCAGCATCAGCCGGCTGGGCAGAGCCTGGCCGTAGAGCACCAAGGGATCCTCATCGGCCTGGATTGAAGGGGAAAGCTCAAGAAGAGTGGACATCGCTGGGACAGAGTTTAGGACAAAGAGGAAGGCGCCTATGCCCTAGCCCCCGGCAGCCGGCACAAGGATCTCGACCTGGTCGCCCTCTTGCAGACGGGTTTGCTCGTAGCGGGCGCGCGGCACAAACTCCAGGTTAACCGCCACTGCAAAGGGGCCACAGACCTCCACCTGGGCGATGGCCTCGGCCAAAGTTGTGCCCTCTGGCAAATCGTAAGGCTTCTGGTTGATCAAGACCCGCATGGCGACAGAGACTCCTGGGGAAACGAGGCAGCCTGCACTTGAAAGGGGATCCCCAACTGCTGGGCTAGGCGGCAACTGCCGTGGCGAAGGTACTCCAGGACGGCGTCGTGAAGGGCCGGAGCAATGAGAAAACCGTGGCGATAGAGGCCGTTAATCTGCAACAGGCGTGGGGATGGCTCCACCACTGCCGGCAAGTTGTCTGCTAGGGTGGGACGGCATTGGCTGCCTAATTCTAGGATACGCGCTTCGGCAAAGGCAGGGTGAACCGTGTAGGCGGCGCTGAGCAACTCCAAAGCCGAGCGGACGCTCACGGGCGAGCGATCCTCGGATTCAATTTCAGTGGCTCCCACCACGAATAGGTGCCCTGGCTTAGGAGCAATGTAGATGGGATAGCGAGGGTGTAATAGCCGCGTTGGGCGCCGCAGCGAAACTTCTGGAGCGTACAAACGCACCACCTCCCCCCGCACTCCCCGCAGCGGTTTCTGCCCGCCCCATTCTTTTTGGGCTCCCAGACCACGGCAGTCCAAAACCCAGCCGCCGGTCTGCTGCTGCCAGGCCCGCGCTCGCTCGAGATCCCAAGAGGATCCCCACTCCACCTCCACCCCGTGCTGCCGCAGCTTGGCCAGCGTAGCCGACAGCAGTTGGCGATTGTCTAGTTGACCCTCCTGGGGAAGATAGAGACCCTGGCTAAATCGGCCGGCCAGCGAGGGCTCCAGTTCAGCCAGGGCCTGGGCATCAAGCGGCTGGGGGCGGGGAAGATGGGGGAGGCGTTCTCTCACCGCGGCCAGCAAGTTGGAGAAGCGCTTGGCTTCCCCGGCATCTTGACGGTGCCAGAGGATCAAGGTGCCCTCCTGCTGAAAGAAAACGGGCTCTGGCAGGCTGGCTAGCAGGGCGGGCCAGCGGGAGAGGGCGTAGTACCCCTGGGCCACCACGCTGGCTTCGGTGATGACCGACTCAGCCAAAGGAGCGAGCATGGCCGCGGCAAAATGGGCGGCGCTGCTTTCTGGGGCGGTGGCCGGGGCTGCTTCCACCAGGTGCACCCGATGGCCGTCTTCGAGCAGGCTGGCAGCCAACAGGCGCCCCATGAGGCCGGCCCCGAGGATGAGGACGGGATCCGGCTGGGCCGTCCGGGGCGTGGGCGAGGGCTTGGTCTGAGGAGAGCCGCTGGGAAGGGTCATTGGCGGTCAGTGGAGTCAGAAGCTGCAGGTAGGACTCCGCAGCAGGCCAGCAGCCTGGGCCTACCTAGAAAGATCCCGCAGGACATCCACGAAGTGATAAGGGGGCAAGGGAGGACTCCAGTCCAATTGCCAGTGGGGGTGCTCCGCCAGCCAGGTTTGGGTGAGCTGGGCGGCAACTTCCCGTTCGGCGGGAGTGAGTAAAAAGTATAGCCGCAGCACTTCTCCTGACTGGGGATCCCCCCTCTGCACAGGCCAGTTAGGGGGCCAGAGCTGCTGCAGCACGGCTAGCTCCTGCTGTTGTTGCTCCTGGGCCTGGCGCTGTTGCAGGTAGGCCTGCTTGCGGGCTAGCAGGTAGGCCGTTCCACTGGGGGCGGGCGGGGGATCCCCAGGAAGCGGGGTGTGAACCCTGCCTTTGAGGCAATACTCAGCCCTTCTCCCGAGAGTAGCTAGCGCCTGTTCGTACTCCGCCTGCTGGGTTAACAAGTGGGCTCCCAGCTTTTCGGCCGAGAGAAAACATGTGCCAAAGCGAAGAGGCAGAAGGGGTGTCTGGGCAAACAGCCGGCAGATCACCTCGTCATGGCGCAGAGCCGAACGCAGGAGTACCTCGTCCGAAGCTTGGAGTGCCGCTGGGTTGGGTAGGGGCTCAATAGCGGCGGCAATGCGGCCCCCCGGCGGGGAGAACACCTGCAGTGGCTGCTGCATGCCAGGGGTTTGCTGGATGAATTGGCAAAGGGATGCCCCCGGCGTTGGCAAAAACGCATAGGTGTAAAGGATCCCTGCCGGCGGCTCTGGCTGAGCTGACCACAGCATGGTTCAATCCAGGCTGGGCTTTTCTTCTCAGCTTAAAGCCGCAGGAGCCAGGACGTTCGCTTGCCAAGCCTCACGCCACCCCTGCTGCCGCTAGGCTAGAGAGGGGGTTCAAGAATCAGCACACGTAAGTATGACTAGTGGCCCAGACTTCCAGTCTTTGGAAACCTTTCAAAAAGAAGAAACTGAGCGCTTGCGGGATCTGCTCCCCGCTTCCTTCCGAGCTTGGATCAAAGTTGTCCCTCACTCGGGAGGCGAGAGGCTGCTGGTTTCTCGCCGCCAGGCTCCCTGGCAGCCCCAGGGCACCATTGCCATCGACTTTCGCCGGTGGCAAGGGATCCCGCAGCCGCACCGAGATCTCCTGTTTTTGCGGGAGGTGGGCTGGCTTAGCCATCGCAACTGGCTGCAGCCAGGGTTTTACCAATCGCTGGCGCTGTTTGGGGGCATCACCACCCTGGTGGAGCTCTCTCTGCAACACCCCTTTTCTGCTCTTCTAGCGGGGGGCATTACGGCCCTCTCCGTTCGACAGATCTGGCAAAGCCTCAATCGCGAGAGCGCCCCTTTCGATGCCGATGAATTTGCCCTGCGCCGCGCCCAGTTCCGCGGCTATACCCGTCAGGAGGCAGCCCGACACTTGGCAGAGGCCCTGGAACAAACCCTGAAGCTGGATCCCTCTGACATCCTGACGGCGCTGCGGCTGCAGCGGCTGAGAACCATCGCCCGCAACCTCACTCCCTCACCGGGGAGCTCCTGAGGTCAGGTGCACCTGGGTGATGGCTACCCGACCGGAGAAGCAGACATCGGTGTCGGTTTGGGGATCGCGAGCGCGCTCTGCGTAGCGCCCCTGGTAGCGGAACCACAGCAACTCCAAGCCTTCTCCCTCTGCTTCCACGGCGTAATCGAGCGGCAGCGGCTGCGTGCAGAGGGGACAGTAAACTCGCTCCGGCAAAGGGGATCCAGGCGGCAGGTGGGGCAAGTTCACGTTCCAAAAGGCGCCTCTAGGTAAGGGTTGCTCCATCAGCTCTGCCAAGATCTCCCGCGTCCACCGCTGCGCTTGCTCCCAATCGATGGGTTGGCTTCCTGCCCGATACTGGGAGATGGCAATTCCCCGGATCCCCCGCAGCGCCGCTTCCCGCACCGCTGCCACCGTGCCGGACAGGTACACATCCGTTCCCAGATTCCCTCCCTCGTTGATGCCAGAAAGCACCCAATCCACGGAAGGGGCAAGCTTAAACAAGGCCACCCGCACACAGTCGGCAGGGGATCCCTCTACAGCAAAGGTGCGCGTGCCACGGGCCCAGGCGCGGAAGGGCCGCCCCGTCGTGACTTGGTGGCTACAGCCAGAAATCGGCTGGTGGGGGGCCACAATCCAGCAGTTTTCCTCGGCAACGAGAGCGCTGAGAGCTAGCCTGAGGTGCGCCAGCCCTGCTGCCTCAATGCCATCGTCGTTGGTTAGCAGTACCTTCATCCAAATTCCTCTGCCGGCAGCTCCTTGGGTTAGCCTAATCGCAAGTCCCTGTTGCAGATGGGTTTGAGGTCAAGGGCAAGGCGGAGCCCGTCTCTCTTTATAAGGCAGATCCCCGGCGTTCTCTTCCCCCAGTTGAGGCTTGGCAAGACTCAATGGCGTGGAACTCTGCACCGCTAGCAGGCGTCTACGGGGCTAGGTGTTCTAGACTCTTTTTTGGCAAGTCTCCTCTCCCCCTATGCCTTCTTCCCCTTCCGAAAAACCTGACCGGCAGAGCGTGATTTGGCTGGTGGCTGCTGCAGGGCTGACGGTCTTGCTCTGGCAGTTTCCCGGGGGCAATTACCTCCTCTATCCCTTTACCCTGTTGGCCACCTGGTTTCATGAGATGGGCCACGGGCTGACGGCGCTGCTGTTGGGGGGAGAGTTTCATCGTCTGGAGATCTATCCTGATGGCTCGGGGCTAGCTATCTACAGTGGCGAGCTGTTTTTAGGACGGGTGGGGCGGGCTTTGGTGGCCGCCGCTGGGCCGATGGGTCCGCCGCTGGCTGGGGCTCTGTTCATTCTCGCTTCCCGCCGCCGCAGCACAGCTTGGCTGGGGTTGGTGTTTTTGGGATCCCTGCTGTTGCTCTCGACGCTGCTCTGGGTGCGTTCTCCCTTTGGCCTCTTGCTCCTCCCCGCCATGGGTTTGGGCATCCTGGCGGTAGCTTGCTGGGCTTCCCCTTGGTTGCGGGGCTTTGTCCTGCAATTTCTGGGGGTGCAGGCCTGTGTGAGCACCTATCACCAGGTTGACTATCTCTTTATGGAGGGTGCTGTCATCAACGGGCGGCTGATCCTCTCCGACTCCAGCCAGATAGCCCAAAGCTTATTTTTGCCCTACTGGTTCTGGGGAGGGGTGATGGCGGTGTTTTCTTTGGCTGTGCTGATAAGCAGCTTGCAACTGGCCTTCCGCGACTAGCCAAAAGGGGCAAAGCCGCAATTTTGGCAGTGATTGCTATCACCCAAAAATCCGTTGCCCATCACTGCCCGGCCGCAAAAGCCGCCGCTACAGTAAGGGGCGTGAGGAGTGTGGGAGCGGACAATGTGGAGGGATGTCATTGGTCTGGCTTTGGCGGCCATGCTGCTATCTGTGAGCAAAACGTTGGCAGATACTCTGGGCCAAGACCCAGCCCTGGGCCAGCTCCAGCCAGCCAGCCCTGCTGCTAGCCTGTCCCGCTAGAGGGGGTGCCCAAGCCGTTGTTGCGTTGCCATTTTGTGCAACACTCATCCTAAGAGTCGTCGAAGACGCTGTCCGACGGGTGGGAGCAGTAGGCTTGGGATCCCCGATGCGCATAGCTCTGTTTACAGAGACGTTCTTGCCCAAGGTAGATGGCATTGTTACCCGGCTTTGCCATACGGTGCGCCACCTAACGGCCCGCGGCAACTCGGTGCTGATTGTTGCCCCTCAGGGAGCACCCAGGCGGTTTGCGCGGGCACGGGTTTACGGGATCCCAGGCTTCCCCTTGCCTTTGTACCCAGAGTTGAGGCTGGCTGCTCCTGGCCCGGCCATTGGCAGGCTGCTTAGCCGTTTTCGACCGGATGTCATCCACGTGGTCAACCCAGCGGTTTTGGGGCTGGGGGGCCTCTACTACAGTCAGACCATGAGGATCCCCCTGGTGGCCTCCTACCACACCCATTTGCCAAAGTACCTGAAGCACTATGGGCTGGGCTTTCTGGAGGGGGTTTTGTGGAGCCTCCTCAGGCTGGGGCACAATTTGGCGCGGCTCAACCTCTGTACCTCGACGGCCATGATGCAGGAGCTCACTGCCCACGGCATCGAGCGAGTTCACCTGTGGCAGCGAGGAGTGGATACGGAGCTCTTCCATCCCCAGGCCGCCAGTCCAGAGATGCGGGCTCGCCTTAGCGCAGGGCAGCCAGAGCGGCCGCTGTTGCTCTACGTGGGTCGGCTCTCCGCAGAAAAAGAGGTGGGGCGGATCCGGGTGCTCCTGGAGCAGATCCCGCAGGCGCGTCTGGCTATTGTCGGGGATGGACCGGAGCGGCGATCCCTGGAACAGCATTTTGCTGGCTATGACGTGGTGTTTACGGGCTACTTGCAGGGGCAAGAGCTGGCGGCGGCCTTTGCTTCTGCCGATCTATTTGTGTTTCCCTCCCGCACCGAGACGTTGGGGCTGGTTTTGTTAGAGGCCATGGCTGCCGGCTGTCCGGTGATCGCCCCCCGCTGCGGCGGCATTACCGATGTGGTGGACAGCGGCCGCAACGGCTTTCTCTTCGATCCCGACTCCGACAGCGACTTTGTTCAAGCCACACGGCAACTGTTGGAGAGGGCCGACCAGCGGCAACTTTTCCGACAACAGGCCCGCCAGGAGGCCGAGCGCTGGAGCTGGTCCGCAGCCACGCAGCAGCTAGAGGAGTACTACCGCGCTGTCATCGCTGAGGCAGGACGTAGTCGGTAGAAATGACGTTCCAAAACACCTGGGCCAGGTCAGGCAGAGAGTGGCCGATCCCCTTCAATGGCCCGCACTTGCTCGACAAAGAACTCCTCTAGGGACTGCCGTTGCCAATGCACATCGGTTACCACCGCCCCCGCCTGGTTTAGGAGATTGAGCAGCTCCGGCAGGGATCCGCTCCATTCCCCTGACCAATGGGATCCTTGGATGGAGAAGTGCTCAAGGCAGTCGCGGAACTGCTCTACGGCGCCGCCGTGCCCTTGCACGCGGTAGCTCTTGCTCTGGCCCAGCAGCTCGTCCAACGTTCCCTGCTGCACCAACTTGCCGCCGACCATGAGGCCGATGCGGCTGCAGATCACCTCCACATCCCCCAGGATGTGGCTGTTGAAGAATACCGTTTTGCCCTGCTGCTTGAGAGACAGGATGATCTCCCGCATCTGGTAGCGGCCCATGGGATCCAGACCCGACATCGGCTCATCCAGAAACACCAGCTCCGGGTCGTTGATCAGGGCTTGGGCCATGCCCGTGCGCTGCAGCATGCCCTTGGAGTAGGTGCGCATTGGCTTCTTGCGGGCCGTATCTATAGAAAGCCCCACCAGCTCCAGCAGCTGCGGGATCCGCTCCTTGAGGAGGCTGTCCGAGAGGCGAAACACCTTGCCAGCAAAATGGAGAAACTCCCAAGCGGTCAGGTAGTCGTAAAAATAGGGGTTCTCCGGCAGGTAGCCTACCCGCTGCTTGATGGAGCGATCCCCCAGGGGTTTGCCCAAGAGCGTGCCCCTGCCGCTGGTGGGCTCGACAATGCCCAGCAGACACTTGATCGTGGTGGTTTTGCCAGCTCCGTTGGGCCCTAGTAGCCCAAAGGTTTCACCGCGGGCCACGGTTAGCGAAAAATCCTTAAGAGGGGTGACCACCTTGGTTAGCCAAAAGCCGGTGCGGTAGGTTTTGCTTAGGCCGGCAACGGCAATGGCTGGCTCGGGCTGGGCGACAGCGGCTCCTGGGGAGGTGACAACCGTCTCGCTCATCGGGAAAAGCTGGAGTTGAGAAAAAGGCTAGCCCGCTATCCAGTTTACGCTCTACTCCCGCCTCGGCTGCAGTTTGCAGTTTCCCTTAGAAAGGCGTCTTGACCTTCTTGGGTTGTTTAACCTTCAGCTCGCGAATCCGTTTCAACATCCTCTGGAAGTAGTCTGCGAGGAAGTCCTCGAGGGAGGTCAGGGAAGCCAGTTCAATGCCTAGGGCTTCGCACACCGGTGTCATGTCAGCGTGCATCGGCTCTCCGGCGGCAATCACCTCCACAAACGCCAGCCGGTCGGCAATGTTCCAGCTCCACTGAAAGAACTGAGCTACCTTGCGCGCTCCCCGCAACAGGCTCAGGGGTATGGTCCTGACCTTGGCCTTTTTGCCAGAAAGCTGCTCGCACAGGGCAATGACCTCTTGGGAAGTCCAAGCCTTGGGCCCCACCAAGGGAAAGATCTGTCTCTTGGCTGCTTCGAGGCTGAGGGCCCGCACCGCGAACCGGGCTGCGTCTAGGGTGTCGAGGTAGGCCGTGGGAACGCTCTCGCTGGTTACCCAAACGATTTGCTCTTCCAAAATGGGGATGGCGTACTGGCCAATCAGCCCCTGCATGAAGCCCGCCAGGCGAAAAATGGTGTAGGGCATCTGGGATCCGACCAGATACTTCTCAATGTGGTGCTTAAAGTTCATCAGGGGCACATTGGGGTATTCGTGCTGAGCGCCCATGATGGAGAAAAAGATAAAGTGCCCCACTTGGGCGGCCCGAGCGGCGTTGATTAAAGCGACCTTGCCATCCCAATCCACCTGGCGGGTGGTGAGCGTGTCGGTTGGTCGTACGCTGGCACAGTCAATCACCGCCTCAACACCCTCCATGGCCTCTCGGAGCGTGCTTGGCTGCAGCAGGTTCCCCACTTTGAGGTGGGCCCCCCATTCGCTTAGGAAAGCAGCCTTAGCCGGGTTTCGCACCAGACAGCTGACCTGATGGCCCTCCTCAATAGCCCGCCGCACTACCTGACGGCCCAGGGTTCCTGTTCCCCCGACAACCAGCACGTTCATAAAGTTATCATTTCTTAACCTTGGCCTTAGTTTATCAGACTGAGATAGCTCCCAACACACCCCCTCAAGGCCTACGGCCCGCTAACGCGATTGGCCTACGGCCCGCTAACGCGATCAGCTCAGCCATTGGCTGCCGAGGAGCCGGCTAGCTCGTTCATGCGTTGTGCCAAGGCAAAGTCCAGCTCCGTAATGCCCCCGGCGTCGTGGGTGGTGAGATCCACCCGCACACGGTTGTACACATTGGTCCATTCGGGATGGTGGCCCATGCTCTCAGCCACCAAGGCCACACTGCTCATCCAGCCAAAGGCTTCGACGAAAGAGCGAAACTGAAATTGGCGGTGCAGCTTTCCCTCCCGCAAGGACCAGCCCGGCAGGCTTTCCAGCTTGGCTTGGATCTCCGCTTCGCTCAGCTTGACAGGTCTGGACATGGGCGTTCCCCCCAATCGTTGCCACCGCTTTCATCAAAAAGGGAACTGAGAACAAGGCCTGGCTTACTTACAAAACTTCATAACCTTCTGGATCAGCCGCGCTGGCGCCGCCGAGGGGCTTATACAGCCAGTAGCCTTGCACGCTAAAGTGGGCCTGCTTGTAAAAGTTGAGGGCAGCCTGGTTGTGGCGATAAACCTGCAGGGTGATGGCTGCCAACTGCTGCTGGGATCCCCAGCGTTCCACCTGTTGCATCAAGGCCCTGCCCAGCCCTCGCCGGCGGTGAGCAGGATCCACCCAGAGCAAGAAGACGTAGGCTACCCGCCGATAGGTGGCTTGATCGGTAGAGATGCCGGCCCAAACACCGCCCACTGGCTCCCCTGTCTCTTCTTTCAAGATCCACCAGCAGGGGGTACGCGGGGGGTCAAAGAGGCGATCTAGCGTCTTCTCCAGGTGATCCCAGTGCTTCTGCTCGGGGAAAGATTCCTGCAAAGTGGCCTGCAGTCCCCGCCGCACCCAGGGTCGATCCCAGGCAGAGCCAATGCGCCAACGGTAGCCGGCAGGCAAAGGGATCCCAGTTTCAGACATAGGCAGGCATCCAGCAACCAGAAAGAGCTACAGGAGGGGCTTCCTCTATCGGTGCGGGCTGGGCCATATCTTGGGGTAGAAACGAGCGGATGCTCACCACCACCAGAGTAAACAGGAATACCAGTAGGATCAGGGCGGGAAGGACGTACTGCCGCAAGAGATCCATAGGCTGAGGGTGCTAGACTACAGACTATTTTGCAGCGCCTGGCCCCTGTCTTTCAGGACCAAATCCCCCCAGCCTACTTTGCAAGACTGGCGCGCCTGCAGAAGAAGCGATCCCCTATCCTCGCACCTGCAACAGCTCGCGGCGATGGCTGGGTAGTCGCCAGCACATCTCCAGCCAGCTCTTCAGCTCCTCCGGTTGGCTGGCAAGGCTCATTTCCACCAACAAAATGGCAGCTCGATCGCTAGCTCCTCTGGCTCCCAGCTGAATAAGGGCGGACAGGCTGTCTTCCCGCCAGTAGACGGATACCCCCTGCCGGATTAGAGCCTGGGCTGCCAGCGCGATACAGGAGGTTGGCACCTGGATCTCTCGCCGCTCGTAATCGAGAGGAGGCAGCATGAACGGCAACCCAAATCTTTATCATGTTTTAATCTTCTTCTCTTTTCGCCGGCTTATCCTGAGTCTTTGCAAACTGTGAAGTGAACTTTTGCGAACTTTTCGAGATTCAGGGACATCAGCGCTCCTGCTTTCTCGTCCTTCTGCAACTTGCCCGAGGCTAGGAAAGCCGGGCAGAAAGCTTAAAAGATGGCGAAAGCTCCTGCCTCCCTCTGAAGGCGGTGGCAACAATACTGGCAAGGGTAGGAGGGAGGTAGCTGCCGATGGAGAGGTGGTCAAGGCAGGTAAGCCGCTGGCTGCCCCAGCTTACTCTGGCAGGCGTGGTGTTGATCCTGATGGCAGCGGGCAGGCCGCTGCGCTTGGTGGGCAACGGCGAGAACATGGTGCTGTTTACCTGGGGAGGGGGGGTGAGCCCGACGCCCCTACAGCCAGGCCTGCACTGGGTACCGCCCTTTGTCTCGCGCACGGTTACCTTCGATGTGAAAACCCAAGCTCTGACCTGGAGGGACGAGGATCCTGACGCCTACGCGCCGCGGCTGCTGGCCCTTTCTCAGGATGGACAGCTGATTGCCGCTGAGGCAACACTGCAATTTCGCATTGTGGACGCTCCCAAGGTTTATACCCAACTGGGGGAGAACTACCTCGATCGCATCGCTCCCATTGTCCGCTCGGTCATCCTCAACGAGACCAGCGGCTTTTCCGCCCAGGCTTTGTATTCCACCGAGCGCCCAGTGCTCCAGGGGCAAATCCGGGAACGGGTGGCCCTTTTGCTCAAGGAATATGGCATCGAGGTTTTGGACTTTCTGCTGCGAGACATAGACTTCGACCCCGATTTTGTAGCGGCTATCGAAGCAAAGACCATCGCCGAAAACGAACTGGTGAAAAAACAATATGAGATCGAGCAGGCGCGTCAGGAGGCCCGCGCCATCATTTCTCAAGCCGAGGCAGAAGCCGGTCAACTGCAAGCCAAAGCCGAGGCCCTCACCCGAAATCCCCAGTACCTGGAGGTAGTGAAGGCTGCCGTGCTGGGATCCCGCCTAGAGACGCTGGTTACCAAGTAGCCGTGCCGTCAGCCCCAATCTGGGAACAGGAGCAACTGCCGTGTATCCGACAGAGGAAGTGCCCCCGCGCCAGAGGCGTTGGTTAGCTGGAGCAGCAATCGCTCTCCTAGCGGCCCTGGGAATGGTTCGCGCCTGCCTGTACGTCACCCTGCCTGGCCACGCCACCGTGGTGTTCAATACCTTTTCCGGGTTGCAAAAGGGGCGGGTGGAGCTGCCGGGGGTGATGTTCCGGATCCCGGGGATCGAGACGCCGATTACCTACACCGTGCTCACCCGCGTTTGGGAGTTTACCAACGACCCCAACTCCCCCAATGCCATCAGCAACGCTATTGCAGTTAACACTGCCGATGGGCAAGCCTTTACCGTCGACGTGGCTATTGCCCTCCGGCCCAACATCGCCACCCTGGACGAGCTGCACGCCACCATCGGCGAGAACTATCTTTCAACAGTGGTGGTGCCGTTGGTGCGCTCCAAAATCCGCGATATCTCCGCCTCTTTCGAGTCTGAGGATTTTTACCGCAAAAGCCAGCGCATGGCCATCGAGCAGCAGGCCCTGGACTTGATCCGCCAAGAGATGCCCACCGTCAACCGCAACGGCCAGACCTTGCCCTTGATAGAGGTAGAAGGCCTCTTCCTAGGCCATGCCGATTTCCCCCAGGCCCTGCGGGACTCCATTGAGCGCAAACAGGTGGCCTCGATTACTGCGCAGACGGCAGCGGTGCGGGCGCAGATCCAGGAAAAAGAGACGGAGCGACTGTTAATCCTGGCGGCGGCAAACCAGCGGGCCATTGAGCTGAAAGGGAAGGCGGCAGCGAAAAACGCCCAACTGGCGGATCTGCTGTTTTACGAGAAGCTGCAAGAGCGCATCCAAAACCCGACCGACTCCCTTCCCCCCTTGCGCATCATCCGCGTCGAGGGGGAGGCCACTGTGTTTCTCAATGTGGATCCTCACCAGGCAGCTCTGCAACAGGCGCAGTAGTCAAGCCTGGCCCTTCCATCAGAGCTGCCAGGGCAGGTTGAGGCAAGCGGCAGCTTGCTGTGCCTTGGCCACCACGATCACCCCCGCCACAGGGATCCCGGCAGCAGCCAAAGCCTGGTGCGCTGCCTCTACCGTAGAGCCGGTGGTGTAGATGTCATCCAGCAGCAACACCGGCGTAGCCGGAGGGCACTTGAGGGCAAAGGCTCCAGCTAGATTTTGCCGACGCTGCTGGGGGTTAAGCTCGTGTTGGGGCGCCGTGGCCCGCACCCGCACCAGGGCAGTGGGCAGGTGGCGAAGACCCGTGCGCTCGCAGAAAGCCTGGCTGATCAAGGCTGCCTGATTGTAGCCCCGCTGTTGCAGCCGCTCCGCATGAAGCGGAATGGGCACCACTGTATAGTCCTGACGAAGCAGGTCAGAACGCCGCTGCCGGCTCTCCAGCCAGCGGGATCCCAGCCATTCCCCCAAGACCGCGCCAATCCGCCGCTGTCCCTGGTATTTCAGGGAATAGAGGGCTCTCCGCAGCGCTCCCCGGTGGATCCCCCAAGCATAAAGCGGCCAGGGCGAGGTGGTGACCGGCCAGGAGTCGAGCCGCTCCGCCTGCAATTGCCTCTGGCAGTCTTGACAAAACACTCCCCTAGCTGGCCGCTGGCAGAGCGGGCAAGGAAGTGCAATCCACCAATCCAGCCAGCCCATGGCTGCTGCAAGGTGCTCCTGTCGGTTTCAGTCTAGAAGAGGAGCTGGAGACCCGACGGTTGACGGCGGGATCCCTGCTTGCTAGGATTAGGTACTGCCAAATAAAGACTAGCCGTCCTGGCCAACCCATGCCCACCATTCAACAGCTAATTCGCAAAGAGCGAAGCATTGCTGTCCGCAAGAGCAAGTCACCCGCTCTGAAAGGGTGTCCGCAGCGGCGGGGAGTTTGCACGCGAGTGTACACAACAACGCCCAAAAAGCCCAACTCAGCCCTGCGGAAGGTGGCACGGGTTCGGCTGACCTCTGGCTTTGAGATTACAGCTTACATTCCCGGCATTGGCCATAACCTGCAAGAGCACTCCGTGGTTCTAGTGCGCGGCGGACGGGTAAAAGACTTACCTGGCGTGCGCTACCACATCATTCGCGGCACCCTTGACGCTGCAGGAGTCAAAGACCGCAAGCAGGGCCGCTCCAAGTATGGCGCAAAACGACCCAAGCCTGGTCAAGCGCCAGCCGCTACAGGCAAGAAGAAATAGTCTTCTTCCGAGACCAGTTTCCTATCCTGCATTACCCCTCTCTAGACAGTCCCACTATGTCTCGCCGTAGCCGTGCCCCTCGTCGTGAAGTGCCCCCCGATCCCAAATACGGGAGCCGTTTGGTGAGCATGCTCATGCGCAAGATAATGATGAGGGGCAAGGCGTCTCTAGCTGCCAGGATTCTCTACGAGGCTCTTGACCTTGTGAGGGAGCGCACTGGCCAGGAGCCGCTGGCCGTTCTGGAAAATGCCGTGCGCAACGTCACCCCTCTGGTGGAGGTCAAAGCGCGGCGCGTGGGTGGGGCCACCTATCAAGTACCCGTGGAGGTGAGGCCGGAGCGAGGTACCTCGCTGGCGCTGCGTTGGCTAGTCACCTTTGCCCGCACTCGCTCGGGCCGTACTATGTCAGCCAAGTTGGCCAACGAGATCATCGATGCAGCCAACGAAACCGGCGGTGCCATCCGTCGGCGAGAGGAAGTCCATCGTATGGCTGAGGCCAACAAAGCATTTGCTCACTACCGCTACTGAGCTTGTCTGGCCAAGTAAGGAGGCAGTGGTTGCTATCCCTCTCCATAGCCTAGGAGAGGCGTAGGATCTGGAGAAAAGTCGGCAAAAGAGATTAAAATTGTAAAGGTTTTTTAGTTTGCCTAGGTCGCAGGGCGACGAGGATTGGGAGGTTAACGTGGCGCGCACAGTTCCCCTAGAGCGAGTCCGCAATATCGGCATCGCAGCTCACATCGATGCCGGCAAGACCACGACGACGGAGCGGATTCTTTTTTATTCGGGCCTGGTGCATAAGATGGGCGAGGTTCACGAGGGAACCACGGTAACCGACTGGATGGAACAGGAACGGGAACGGGGTATCACCATCACGGCTGCAGCCATCACCACCCGCTGGACAAAGCGGGATCCGGAAAACCCCTCCCAGCCTCTTGCCGGTGCGCCAGAGTACACCATCAACATCATCGATACACCCGGCCACGTGGACTTCACCATTGAGGTGGAGCGCTCCATGCGGGTGCTGGACGGCGTGATTGCTGTCTTTGACTCCGTAGCAGGCGTGCAGCCGCAGTCAGAGACGGTCTGGCGCCAAGCCAATCGCTACAACGTGCCCCGCATTGCTTTTGTTAACAAAATGGATCGCATGGGGGCCAATTTCCTCAAGGTTTGCAACCAGATCCGGGAGCGCCTTAAAGCCAATGCCGTTCCCATTCAATTGCCTGTTGGGGCAGAGGAAGAATTCCGCGGCATCGTTGATCTGGTGCGCAGGCGGGCCTACATCTACATGGATGAGCTTGGCAGGGACATTCGCTCCGAGCCGATCCCAGAGGAAATGAAGGATCTGGCAGCGGAGTACCGGGCCAAGCTGGTGGAAGCGGTGGCTGAAGTCGATGAAACCCTGATGGAAAAGTATTTTGCCGAGGAGGACTTGAGCGAAGCAGATTTAATACTAGGTCTGCGCAAGGGCACCATCAGCGGTCAAATTGTGCCGATGCTCTGTGGCTCTGCCTTTAAGAACAAGGGCATCCAGATGCTTCTGGATGCAGTGGTGGATTACCTCCCCTCTCCCATCGACATTCCAGCCATCAAGGGCATACTGCCGGATGGCACAGAGGTGTCACGCAAGGCCAGTGACGAGGAGCCTTTCTCCGCCCTTGCCTTTAAGCTGATGAGCGACAAGTATGGAGATCTCACCTTTATTCGCGTCTACTCCGGCGTTCTGACCAAGGGCACTTACGTGCTCAACTCTACCAAAAACAAGAAAGAGCGCATCTCGCGACTGGTGGTGCTCAAGGCAGATGAGCGTCTGGATGTAGATGAGCTGCGGGCAGGGGATCTGGGAGCGGTGCTGGGCCTGAAGGACACCACCACCGGCGACACCCTCTGCGACGAAAATGCTCCAGTGATCCTAGAATCCCTCTACATCCCCGAGCCGGTCATCTCCGTGGCCATTGAGCCCAAAACCAAGGCGGATGTTGACAAGCTCTCGAGGGCACTGCAGGCCCTGGCCAAGGAGGATCCCACCTTCCGCGTCTCGGTGGATCCAGAAACCAACCAAACCATTATCTCCGGCATGGGCGAGCTCCACCTGGAGATTCTGGTAGACCGAATGCTGCGGGAGTTCAACGTGGAGGCCAACGTCGGCAACCCGCAGGTGGCCTACCGCGAAACCATCCGCAAGGCCGTCAGCCGTGTGGAAGGGAAGTTTATCCGCCAAACCGGTGGCCGCGGCCAGTATGGCCACGTGGTGATTGATTTGGAGCCGGCAGAGCCAGGTACAGGCTTCGAGTTTATCTCAAAAATTGTGGGTGGGGTCATTCCTAAGGAATACATTCCACCGGCTGAGCAAGGGATCCGCGAAGCCTGCGAGTCTGGCGTACTGGCTGGCTATCCGCTGATCGATATCCGCGTCACCCTGGTGGACGGCTCCTTCCACGAGGTGGACTCTAGCGAGATGGCCTTTAAGATTGCCGGTTCACTGGCTCTCAAGGAAGCCGCTCGCAGAGCCAACCCCGTACTCTTGGAGCCCGTGATGAAGGTGGAGGTGGAAGTGCCCGAAGCCTTTGTCGGGGATGTCATTGGGGATATCAACGCCCGCCGCGGCCAGCTGGAGGGGATGACTACCGAAGGTGGCACTTCCAAGGTCACCGCCAAGGTTCCCTTGGCAGAGATGTTTGGCTATGCCACCGACATCCGCTCCAAGACGCAAGGGCGGGGTATCTTTACGATGGAGTTTAGCCACTACGAGGAAGTTCCTCGCAATATCGCGGAAGCCATCATTGCCAAAAGCAAAGGAAACGTAGCTAACTGAAAAAGGAAGTGAGGATTCATGGCACGCCCTAAGTTCGAACGCACCAAACCCCACGTTAATGTTGGCACCATTGGCCACGTGGACCATGGTAAGACGACGTTGACCGCCGCCATTACCATGACCTTGGCTGCCCTCGGCCAAGCGGCGCCCAAGCGCTACGACGAGATTGACGCGGCGCCCGAGGAGAGAGCCCGCGGTATCACCATCAACACGGCCCACGTGGAGTACCAGACAGAGAAGCGTCACTACGCCCACGTGGACTGCCCTGGCCACGCTGACTACGTAAAAAACATGATCACAGGGGCAGCCCAGATGGACGGGGCCATCCTGGTGGTGTCGGCGGCAGATGGACCCATGCCGCAGACGCGGGAGCACATCCTGCTGGCCCGCCAGGTGGGAGTGCCCAGCATCGTCGTCTTCCTCAACAAGGTAGATATGGTGGACGACGAGGAGCTGCTGGAGCTGGTAGAGCTGGAGGTGCGGGAGCTCCTCTCCAAGTACGATTTCCCCGGCGACGAAATCCCAATTGTCAGGGGATCGGCTCTTAAGGCTTTGGAGAAGATGCAAGCCAACCCCAAAACCCAGCGGGGTGAGGATCCCTGGGTGGACAAGATCCATGAGTTGATGGATGCGGTCGACTCCTACATCCCGACGCCAGTGCGGGAAGTAGACAAGCCCTTCCTGATGGCAATAGAAGATGTCTTCTCGATTACAGGTCGTGGCACGGTAGCAACCGGCCGAATTGAGCGCGGCCGCATCAAGGTGGGGGATACGGTAGAGATCGTGGGGCTGCGCGAGACCCGCTCCACCACGGTGACGGGTCTGGAGATGTTCCAGAAGACGCTGGACGAGGGGATTGCAGGCGACAACGTCGGCGTTTTGCTGCGGGGTATTCAGAAAAACGAAGTGGAGCGGGGCATGGTCCTAGCCCAGCCCAAAACCATCACCCCCCACACCCAGTTCGAGTCGGAGGTTTATGTCCTCACCAAAGAAGAGGGGGGCCGCCACACACCCTTCTTTGCGGGCTATCGTCCCCAGTTCTACGTGCGTACCACCGACGTCACGGGCACCATTTCCTCCTTTACGGCTGACGATGGCTCGAAGCCGGAGATGGTGATGCCGGGCGACCGCGTTAGGATGACGGTGGAGCTCATCCGACCCATTGCCATTGAGCAGGGGATGCGCTTTGCCATCCGCGAAGGCGGTCGGACGGTTGGAGCTGGGGTAGTCTCCAAGATCCTGAAGTAAGCTACTGGCTCGCAGCAGGGATTGGGCGCTGGTTACTCCAGAGGGCTTGATCCCTGTTGCCTTTTAAGTACACCCTACTCTCTCTTCAAGTATGGCTACTTTAACCCAACAAAAAATTCGCATCCGCTTGCAGGCCTACGACCATCGGCTGCTGGATACTTCCTGCGCCAAAATTGTGGATACAGCCCGCCGAACAGAGGCAGTGCCAGTGGGGCCAATTCCGCTGCCGACGCGGCGGCGCCTCTACTGTGTGCTGCGTTCTCCTCACATAGACAAGGACTCCCGGGAACATTTTGAAATCCGCACCCACCGGCGCATTATCGATATCTATTCCCCCTCCTCCAAGACTATCGATGCTTTGATGAAGCTAGATCTGCCGGCAGGGGTAGACATTGAGGTGAAGTTGTGATGGCCTGGGCGGGGATCTCTAGCGCTCCAAGGTAAGGGGGCAGGCGGTGGCGACGGCAGTCGAGCAAGAAGGACAAAATTCTGAGCCCATCCCCGTCTTAGTGGTAGGAGCCCTGGGCAGGATGGGGAGGGAGGTGGTGCGAGCAGTGGCCCAAACCCCCGACATGAGGTTGGTGGGAGCAGTGGCTCGTTCGCACCTAGGCGCAGATATTGGCGAGGTGTTAGGGCTAGGAGCGTTGGGAGTGGCCATTAGCGACGACCTGGCAGGGCAGCTGCTGCGGCTGTCGCAGCAGAGTACCCGAGGCGTCATGGTGGACTTCACCCATCCTAGCTCTGTGTACGAAAACGTCCGCTCGGCAATTGCTTTTGGGGTGCGGCCAGTGGTGGGGACAACCGGCCTAACGCCGGAGCAACTGGAGCGGCTGCGGGATCTGGCGGACAAGGCTGGCGTAGGGTGCCTCATTGCGCCTAACTTTGCCATCGGCATGATCCTGCTGCAGCAGCTGGCGCTGCAGGCGGCCCAGTATTTCGATCACGTGGAGATCGTCGAGCTGCACCACAACCGCAAGGCCGATGCCCCCAGTGGCACGGCTCTGCAGACGGCCCAGCGGCTGGGACAACTGGGCAAGGCGTTCAACCCCCCCGAGGTGGAAGAAAGGGAGCTGATCCCCGGCTCGCGGGGTGGGATCCCTGGCCCCAACATCCCCATCCACAGCGTTCGCCTGCCGGGGTTGGTCGCCCACCAGGAAGTAATCTTCGGCGGCATGGGGCAGACGCTCACCCTAAGACACGACATCACCGACCGCGTGGCCTTTATGCCGGGGGTGATCCTGGGCATCCGCAAGGTGTTGCAGCTCAAGGGATTGGTCTACGGGCTGGAGCAGGTGTTGAGCTAGTTGCTAAGAGGTGGGATCCCGGCCTCGTCAAGGATGCGAGGGATGAGATGTTCGGTCTTGACGGCCATCAGGTGCACGCCGTTGCAGATCTGGCGGGCCTGGCGCACTTGTTCGGCGGCAATGCGAATCCCTTCTTCCAGGGGGTCGGGAGCCTTGGCCAGCCGCTGGATGATGGCCTCCGGAATCTGCACCCCCGGCAAGTTGCGGTTGATGAACAGGGCGTTTTTGGCAGACTTGAGCAGAAAGATACCGGCCAGGATGGGCTTGCCGGCAGGGCGCCCCAGCTTGTCCATGAAGCGCTCCAGTTGGTCGAAGTCGGTCACCATCTGGCTCTGGAAAAACTGGGCCCCGTGCTCCAGCTTGCGGTAGAAGCGCCGCTCCAGGCCCGAAAAGCTAGGGGATTGTGGCTCTACCGCTGCCCCCGGAAACAGGCAGGTGCCGCCGTCAGGAAGGGGTTTGCCGTTGCAGTCAAGGCCGCTGTTGAGGCGCTGGATAAGCTGCAGCAAGCGCACCGACTCCAGGTCAAAGACGGCTCGAGCATCGGGGCAATCCCCGACGTGGATGGGATCCCCCGTCAGGGCTAAAACATTGCGCAGGCCAAGAGCCGAAGCTCCTAGCAGATCCCCCTGGAGAGCCACGCGGTTGCGATCCCGGCAGGCCAGTTGCAGGATGGGCTCAATGCCCGCTTGATGCAGCAGCAGCGAGGCGGCCAAGGGGCTCATGCGGGCAACAGCCCGGTTGGAGTCAGTTATGTTGATGGCGTGCACCCGCTGTTTGAGCTGCTGGGCCAAAGCCAGCATAGCAGTGGTGTCGGATCCCTTGGGTGGGGTGATCTCGGCGGTGAGCAGAAACTCTCCCCGCTGAATGGCTTGAGCAAAGCGCGATGGCGGTGAGCAAGTCAAGGCCACAGTTTTGAGAAGAGAAATAAGCAGTGCGTTGGCCTATTATCGATCGTTTGAGAAAGTTTTTCTAGCTAAGGCATTGTGCTTTTTCTTTAGAGCAGGGGGAAAGCTGGGGGCTGTAAGGACTCCGTCCCGCTAGCGCGAACGTAGCCCTACAGTTGGCAAGCCACTCACGAGCCTCTAGCGGGCTGGTTTACAGAAGCCCCCAAAAGCGCAGTCTCATTTCTTCCAGCCACAATGCCCGCACCCTAACCTCTTCCTGCGCTGCTGGATAGGCAGATCCTTGGAGCAGGCTTGACTAGTGTATCTGGGATTCACCAGCACTACGCCAACCTCTTCTTGGGATGGCTCAGGCGTGATTCGAACACGCGACCCAGGGCTTATGAGTCCCCTGCTCTACCGCTGAGCTACTGAGCCAGGAAGATGCTTACCTAGGATAGCATTTTTGTGCTTGAACTGCTCGCCACCCATGTCGGGATCCCTGCCCAGATGGCGGTTTTGGCTGGCCCTCTTGCTACAGGTGGGCCTAGTTGCGGCGATACCCGCCCGCAAAGCCCTGACCCTCGCCACCGGCACCACAATCTATCTACAAGTAGCTCCTGTGGATCCCTACGACCTTCTGCGAGGTCGGTACATAGCTTTGAGCTACACGCTTGCCCAGTCTCCTGAGCTGGAAAAGTTGCCAGGCTGGTCACCTGAGCTCAGTAAGCCAGGGCTCCTCTACCTGCGCTTGGCCCCTCCCAATGGGGATCCCGCTCAACCCTGGCAGGCCATCGGCATCAGCCGCGACCGACCCAAGGATCTGCAGCCTGCGGAGGTCGCCCTGAAAGGTTGGTTCGATGGGTGGCAGCTCAGGTTTGGGATCGAAGAGTTTTTCATTCCAGAGGCGCTGGGAGATGTTCTGGAACTAGAGATCCGCCGCAACCCAGAAACACTGCGAGCAGAGGTGAAGGTGGATCCCTGGGGCCAAGCAGCGCTGGTGGGCCTTTGGGTAGGAGAACAGCGGTACTAAGAGAAGAGTAAAGCTGGTCTTGCTCTGCCGCCCTTCTAGCCCTCTTTCTTTTTCCGCGAGCGAGTTGCGCTTGTTTTCTTGGCCCTGGTAGATGCCGTGGATTTTTTAGACGACTTCTTCTGGCTAGGAGGTGGCGCTGTAGGAGCTAGAAAAAATACTTCTTTCAGGGCCTCCAACTTTTTGCCTCGTGTAATTTTGCACCCCAGCTTGGTTATGGGGGTTAAGTCCTGCCACCAGCTCCTATCTGCCTCCGCAATTCGCGCGGCTGCAATGGTTACATCAACTCCCTTGAGCGGAGTGCCAGGTTGCTCGGCCAGGTATCTCAACGCGGCCAAGATAGTTTCTCTCGGGGCCTCTGTCAGATTCACCTTTGGGACAATTTCTCTGGTGAGGATTTGGGCCTGCTTAACCTGCTCTGGATCAGGATCGACAACAATGCACCAGAGCCTCTCCAGCCCTGCCTCTCGAGCAACTGCATAGACAAAATGGTTACCAATGGCCTTGTACTGATAGTTGCCAGCCTCGGCCACCAGCAGAGGAACCCAGTTGTGTCCTCCTGTCGCCCTTAGCTGATCTGCGGCTGCTGTAACAAGGAAGGAGGGAGCAGAAAACCCGTCGGCGGGCGTAATGCTCTCAAGGGGTAAGTTAACCAACCTACCTAGATCTGAAAACTCACTCATCGATAAAGTACTCACGGGCAAGACTCTGGTAGCATTCTAAAACTCTCCTGCGCTTAAAGACGGCAGGGACTCCTTCAAAGGCTGCAGTTTTTATCACTGCATATTCAGGTATTCTGAAAATGTATTTGTCCTCATTACCTTTCTTAGGTTTTGGCCGGAAATATGGAAGTAGGTTCATGCTTCTCTCTTGGCTAACAATTTCGTCTATCTCATCATGTGCTCGTTTAATAGTGTTTTCGCTTCCTGAGGAGGGGACGCCATTGAAAAAGATAGGCAAAGTCCTGGGACCACCATCCTGTCGTGACCTAGCAGTTTCTGGAATAAACTGGGTGATTACTCTAGCAGCATTATTCAGGGAAGACAGATCGTCGGGGCGGGTAGGTATCAAAATAACATCGGCAGCAAAAACACCACTCTGGCTAAAGTAAAGCCATTGAGTTGGGCAGTCGATTAGGATGTAATCATACTCATTGCGAAGAGGGGCAATGAGATCGCGAAGGCGCCGAGTTCCCTTTGGGATATATGCTACTGCCCGGCTATCAGTCAACGTCTCTAGTTCAGGGTCTCTTGGGATAATGTCGAAGATGGGAAGGGTACTCTGCTTGCCTTTGAGTCTGTCAAAGATTTCGAAGATGGAAAATATAATCCGTTTACCCTCGAGTCTATATGTTTGGACAATGGCATGGACGTCTATTTTGGGATCCCTTAAACATTGCGTCAGTGTAATTTTTCCAGGAGTGACTCCCAAACTTCCTGTCAGATCACCCTGAGAATCAAAGTCAACAACTAAGACCTTTTTTCCCTTGGTGGCTAGTGCTGCCGCAAGGTTAATGACCGTCGTTGTTTTGCCTACGCCCCCTTTATTGTTATACACGCATACAGTCAGAGCGCGCTCATAGTTTTCTATCTTGTCTCGCAAGTTACGCACTATGCTCTCAATGTTATCTGGGCTAATATCAAGGTTTGCTGTAGCGGGGTGAACGACTTTTCCGTGCTTCCTCCAAAGCTGGATGTTATTTGCATTGGTGATAATTCCCCATTTTGCAGATTTGCAGTTCTTGGCAAGCAAGTAACTTTCTATCTGACAAACTGCATCTCTATAGTAAGATCCTTCTCTGAGGTTAACCACTCTAGATTTTGCCTCCAAAAGCAAGTAGGGATTCTTCGGGGATCTCAAGAAAATATCTTCAGGATCTCCGTTCTTTCTTGCTGCGAGATCGACTTGGCCGCAACCTGTCTCGAATTCTTCTCTAATTTCCGACTCGTCAAAGCCAAGCGCCTGCAGGAGAGGAACAGCAAAGCGTTGGACAACAATTCGCTCTACCCTCTCGGTGGGAGATATACTCTCAAGCTTCTCTCGGAGATAGCTAGCCTCAGTCATAGGAAAAAATAAGGTGGACAATGCTGACCAAGCTAAAAGCTTGCCCTTAGCCTAGCAATTGCTTTGCCCTCTCTGCCAGCGCCTGGGCTGTCAGGCCGTTGTAGTCCATGAGTTCCGTAGGGGTGGCGGTGGTTTCGCCACGTTTCCAGGCAAAGATGTCGCGCGGGCCAGTGTAGCGCAGCAACAGGGGCTCCAACATCAGGCTGGATCCGCCGGTTACGCCAATAAGGGCCTCGCCAGCAAACCAGGCAGCAAACTCCTGGTCAGACATGAACTCCCCATCAGCTTGGGCACAGGTGGACCAGGCCACGTCGACGGGGCGATAGAGGCGGCGGGGGTTGACCACAGAGACAATTTTGCTGCCGATCCCCTGGGCCTTGAGCTGTTCAGCGGCGGCAAAGACGGGCAGGAGGATCATATCTCCCACCACGGCAAAGACCACGGTGCGGGAGCCAGGTAGTTCCTGCAGCACAGTGCAACCCTGCTCCACTGCTTGGCGGGCTTGTTCTAGGGTGGTGCGGATGGGCAGGGGGGTTTTGCTGGCAAAGATCGGGATCCCTTTGTTGAAGGTCGATAAGGCCCACTCGTAGGCAGCTTGGGCGCAGTTGGCGTCGGGGGGAAAGAGGGGGAAGATGTTGCCGTTGCGCATCATGGCCGCTAGGTAGGCCTCAATTTCCGGCCGCTGGTGAGTCCAGCCGTTGCGTCCCTGCTCCAACGCTCCAGCCGTGAAGAGAGCAATAGCGGAAGGAGTGGGGCGGCGCAGCTCCGCCATCGCCTGGGTTACCGTCTGCCAGATGGGCAAGCCGTTGACGGCAAAGGCTTCGTAGGAGCACCAGAGGGAGCGCCCGCCAAAGAGTGCCAGGCCCCCTGTCAAGCCAGCGCAGGCATCTTCGCTCAGGGGTTCGTAGACCCGCCCTTGGGGCTGTTGGTTGTAGAGAGGATCCACTGTGGGGTGGATGACTTTCAGGCCCTGGTTGACATTGGCAAGACCAGAGGCCTCGTTGCCATCGGCATTGGCTACCAGAAAGTCAGGGTCTTTCTGCCCCACCTGCACCACCAAGGCGCCGATGGCAGTGGTGGAGACTTGCTTATCGCCGAGGGGGAACTCGGTTAAGTTCAGGGATCCCAGCGGCGGCAAGGGCCGGACGGACTCCGTGACAACTACCTTGGCGGCTGGTCCACCGGCTGCCCGCTCGCAGTTTTGGCGCACCAAAGCCCAAGCGGCTGGGTGGAGGGCCCGTGCCTGCAGAGCGGCCACGATGTCGGGGTGATCCAAGGTGTGGTGGGCATAGAGGTTGTGGGATTTGGATCCCTTGGCGTGCACGCCTGCTCCTTTGAGTTGTTTGAGGATGAAAACCGTCAGATGTCCGCTCAGAGCTGACTGGATAGCCCGCTCCATCTCGGTCAGTACCCTCTGGGCAAAGGCCAGACGGGCTTCCAGAGAAAATTGGGTGCTATCCACATAGGGACCGGGCTGCTGGGCATCGTCGAAGTCTTTGGCGTCGACTAGCACCACTTCCTCAAAGCCATTGCCCCGCCAGTACTCGACCATCTGAGCGTTGGTGAAGGTCGAGATCATGCTGTGGTGCTCTTGGCTATAGCCGTTCCAGACCAGCACCGGCAGGAAGTTGGTGCGCTGCGGGAAGGCGGTGTGAAAGTGAAGCATAGAGCTCATCACGTAGGGCTCCCCCAAGCCCCCATCGCCGATGGTGACGGGGAAGAGCCGATCCGGATAGAGCAAGGCGGCGGCCATGGCAAAATGCTGCCCCTGCCCGAGGGGCCCTGCTGGCGCTAGCAGGCCAGGGACGTAGCCAGAGAGGTGACCCAGCAGCCCTTCCCGTTCCCGGAAGCGAGCCTGCAAGTCGGAGACAGTGTGGATGCCCATCTCCGCCAGCGATCCATCCAAGAACATGGCGGCATAGAAGCCGGGCGCGTGGTGGCCCACCTCGGTAGGGATGTTCTTTTGGCCCAGGTACACCAAAGCGGCATAGGCTTCCGCTTGGCTGGCAAATCCGCCCGGGTGGCCCGAGGCTTTGCTGGCGGTCATCTGCAGGGTGAGGTAGCGCAGCGCATCGGCATAGAGCAAGGTCTGGTAGGCGGCCATACGGCTGCCGGGATCCCGCAGCTTGCCTGTGGCAGCATCCACTGCAGGTTCCTGGCCCAGGCGGTCGAATTCCGGCCAGGGATCGCCAAAGTAGCGGATCCCTTGGCAGAAGGCGGGAATTGGGGCAGTTGTCATCGGCCAAGCCTCACTCTTGTCAGGTCAATCCTCACTTTAAACCGGATAAAGCTTTTCGGAGGTTTTAAGCCGAACTCTTCTAGCCGCCACTCTCCCTTGCGCCTCTGGCTTGGGCAGGCAAAAGGTTGCGCGGTCTATCTTCCTCATCGACGACAGAGACTGGGGCAGAGATGGGCTGTTCTTGCTGTTGCCTACAACATCTAGTGTCTCAAACTCCTTGGCCGCTTATTTTTCCACAATATGTAGATCAAAGACGGCAGATGCTCAACCAGTTTGCTTGACCTTATATCGTGGAGACATCTTGAAAGCGAAGACCCATGTCCCTTTTGGAAAAGCTGTGATACATTCAAGGGAGGCCAGAGCGGGATCTTTAAGGAGCCTGCAGCCCTTGGCAAAGAAAGGGAGAGGTCATCCTGTGGTAGCTTGAGTTTCGCAAAGTCTTTGGATTTTCTTTGCCCTAATTGAGGATTCAACACAACTTCCCGACCCACCTATTTGTGCCTCAAGACTAGCTGCCCTATGACCGAGAGTCGTCCTTGTGCCCCCTGCATTGTCGACAGCGGAATTTTGGTTAACAAGCGGGATATTTACCGTCTTTTGGCGGATTTGGGGCGGGTTCGCTACTTCGATATCGTCGAAGGTCAGGTGCAAAGGCAGGGGGAGGGCTATGTGATGGAGGTATTTCAGGATGCAACGGCGGCCACCTTGGTGGCCAATCGCAGCCTCTACCTAAACCTAAACAGCTTCGACTACGCCTGCTTGCGGGATCCCTCCCCCGCTGAGGTGGCAGAGGTGGGCACGGAACGGCCTAGCGTGGTGATCGATCTGGTGCAGGAGCACCGCATCTTGCGCTTGGTTCCCCTGTCGGATCCGCTGTCGGATCCCGCGCAACTGTGGGCAGATACTCGCGCGCTGCGGGCGGCAATGGCGGACGCCTTGGCAGCAAGCTGGAGCCTAGAAGAGGAGGACGGATCTTTCGAGCCCGATTGAAGGGGGGGATCCTCGCGCAGCGTTTCGGCAGGCTGGAGAGAAAAGGGCACCGGAGCCTGCTGGGCTTCAGTCAGGAAGCTGGGGAAGCGGCCCTCAGGAGCTCTGGCGATTGGCGCACCGTCTCGAAGAAGTAGTGGACATTGGCCTCAGGGGTGGCAGGGTGAACCCCATGGCCCAGGTTCATGATGTGCCCCCGCGAGCCCGCCTTCCGAATCACCTCCAGGGTGCGCTGGCGGATCAACTCCCGCGATCCCAGCAAGACCATTGGATCGAGGTTGCCCTGGACAGCCAGGGATCCCAGACGGGCCCTAGCTTCTGCCATGTCACTCATCCAGTCAAGGCTGAACACGTCGATACCAGCTTTACCCACCCGCTCTAGCAAGCCGGCGCTGCCGTTGATGTAGAGGATCAGCGGCACTTGGGGATACCGAGCCTTGACCTGATCCACAATCTGCTTTTGGTAGGGCAAAGCCCAGGTCTCGTAATCGCTGGGGCTGAGCTGGCCAGCCCACGTATCAAACAACTGCACCGCTTGGGCACCGCTCTCAATTTGGTAGATCACGTAGCGGGCAATGCTATCGGCCAGCTTGCCCAGCAGCTGGTGCAAGAGCTGCGGCTGGGTGAAAGCCAAACTCTTGATGTAGGCATAGTCTTTGGAGCTGCGCCCCTCGACAGCGTAACAGGCCAAGGTCCAAGGTGAGCCAACAAAGCCCAGCAGGGTCGCCTTCCCTTCCACCTCACGGCGCAAGGTCGTGAGAATGGTTTTGATGAAGGGCAAGCTTTCTTCTGGCTCCAACAGTCGGATTTGCTCAATCTGGGCTTGGGAGCGAATTGGCGGGTCGATAATCGGCCCCTGGTTCTCCACCAGCTCAAAGGTAATGCCCATGCCCTCGAGAGGAGTGAGGATGTCGCTGAACAGGATCACGGCGTCGGGGGCAAAGGCGCGAAAGGGTTGCAAGGAGATCTCGATGGCTAGCTCCGGGATCTCGCAGCGCTGCTTGAAGGTGTACTTGCTCTGCAACTCGCGGTAGGCCGCCATGTAGCGGCCCGCCTGGCGCATCATCCAAACTGGGGGGCGATCCACCACTTCCCCGCGGGCTGCCCGTAGCAGGCGGTTGCCATCGCCATCGGGAGGAGGAGAAGCGCTGAGGTAGGCAGGTGAGTGGGACATGAAAAACTCAGCCAGTGAAGACCCTTAGTGCATCCTGACACCGAGATGACAAACGGCGCAAGCTTGCACTCCAAAGATCCCAGTACTTCAATTCTTGCCATAAGCCAAAGCAAGCCTTGGCAGGAGGGATCCGGAGCTCGGGCGAACATGCGATAATGTCAGCCTGTGGGCCTTGTTGTAGAGCTGCCCGCCAGGGATCCTCTGGGGCTGAGTTGAGAGGAAAACCAGCTTGGTTGCCCAAACTTTCGACCTAGAAACCTACCTAAGCCAGCGGCAGCAACAGGTGGAGGAAGCCCTCTCTGCCGCGGTTAGGCCTGCTTATCCAGAACGCCTCTATGAGGCAATGCGCTATAGCCTCCTGGCAGGGGGGAAGCGCCTCAGGCCCATCCTCTGTCTAGCAGCCTGTGAGTTGGCCGGCGGCTCGGTGGAGCAGGCCATGCCTACGGCCTGTGCGCTGGAGATGATCCACACCATGTCGTTGATCCACGACGATCTGCCGGCCATGGACAACGATGATTTTCGCCGCGGCAAGCCCACCAATCATAAGGTGTTTGGTGAGGATATCGCCATTTTGGCAGGCGATGCCCTGCTGGCCTACGCTTTTGAGCATATCGCCAGCCAAACGCGGGGGGTGCCGCCGCAGCGGATCCTAGAGGTGATTGCCCGCATTGGCCATGCGGCTGCGGCAACTGGCTTGGTGGGAGGCCAGGTGGTGGATCTGGAGTCGGAGGGCAAGGCCATTTCCCTGGAAACCCTGGAGTACATCCACCGCCACAAAACCGGCGCCCTGCTAGAGGCCTCAGTGGTCTCAGGAGCGATCCTGGCCGGGGCCGATGAGGAGCTGCTGGGGCGGTTGAGCCACTATGCCCAGGATATTGGCCTAGCCTTCCAGATTGTCGACGATATTTTGGATGTCACTGCCACTAGCGAACAGTTGGGCAAAACAGCAGGCAAAGATCAAGTGGTTGCCAAAGCCACTTACCCCAGCCTGCTGGGTCTAGAGGCCTCTCGGCAGAAGGCCGAAGAGCTGATCCAATCGGCTAAGCAGGCGCTGCGCCCCTATGGATCCCAGGCTGAGCCCCTGTTGGCCCTGGCAGATTTCATCGCCCGCCGCCAGCATTAACCTGCCCCCCTTGGAGGCCTTGCTCCCCCCTTCCTCTGCCGGAGAGCCCTATGCTGCAACAGTTGATGGCTAACCATGTTCTCTGGGTTGCCCTGCTGGCCAGTGGGTTAGCCCAGGCCATCAAGCTCATCCTGGCCTATGTGCGCTCGGGCAAGCTCAACCTGCGGGTCTTGCTGGAGATGGGGGGGATGCCCAGCTCCCATGCGGCCCTGGTGACTGCTTTGGCCGTGGGCGTGGGGTTAGAGGAAGGTTGGGATAGCCTCCTGTTTGCAGCAACGGTGGTCTTTGCCCTGGTGGTGATGTATGATGCTGCCGGGATCCGCCAGGCTGCTGGCAAGCAGGCGCAGGTGTTGAACCGCCTCCTAGAAGAATGGTTGGAAGAGAAAGGCGCCGATCGCTTCCAGGAGCCCTACCTGCGAGAGCTGCTGGGCCATACGCCCATCCAGGTGCTCGCCGGGGCAGCCCTAGGGGCGGCCTGTATTACCCTCTCGTTTGCTTTGGGCATTAGCTAAAGCTTGAGGCATCCTGGAGCAGCCGCATCAGGGATAACCATGGCCTCCAATTCCCAACCTCGTCCCCTCCAACGCTGCCCGGCCTGTGGTAAGCCCATCCCAGCCTACCGGTACAAGTCTCCCTACTGTGACTACTGCGGTTGGCGAGCTGGGGCAAAGCCGATCCCTCGAGAAGGCGGATCTGGGGGCAAGAGAGTTGGAGCCCGGGGGAGTATTCAGAGCCTCAACCTACCCCCCCTGCTGCGGCCACTGCTGAACTTCAACTTTTACCTCTATCTGGGCTGGGGGATCAGCCCTCTGTTTCCCCTGGTGGTGGATCGGCCGCTGCTGGCCGAGTCCAACTATCTGCTGCTGATCCCGCTTCTATTGAGCTGGGGGCTGCTCTACCTGGCAGTGCGGGATCGGCCGCTACCCCAGGATCTGCGGCTGCCGCGTCTATTGCTGGATGTGGCATTTGTCCTGCTGCCTTTCTTTCAAAGAATTAACGTCTCCAAAGCCCCTAACCGACCCTACTGGAATGCCCTGCTCATCTGGGTCATCGGGATCCTACTGCTTGCTGCGGTGTGGCTGTGGAGCTTTAGCCTGCTTCTGACGGCATTGACACTGCTGTTGACCAGCTTCTGCACGCTGCTGTTCTAGCTACGTCCCGTGGGCATAGCGCTTCATCATCGATTAGCTCACAAGCCCAGAATACAACAAATGCTTGGCATAACCACACGTATTTTGGCCAAAGTCCAGGGCCGTTCGCGCTAACTTTGCCCCGGGAAACTACTAGTGGTACTTTCACAAGGCCTCGCCAAGGCTTTCCTAGGAAGGCTTGTCCAGTTTGCCCTTCCCCTTGCAAAGAGGGGGCAATTAGGATGAAGGGGGATCCCGTTGGGAGGAATCTCAGTCAAATGGCAGGTGAGGTTGCTGCGCCATGAAACCGACTTGGCAAACGGATGGAGAGACTTGGTTGCTTCTGCCTCCCCAACCCCGCGCCGTAATCCACTTTCTAGGCGGAGCGTTTGTGGGATCTGCGCCGCAGTTTTTCTACAGCCGTCTGTTGGAAGAATTGGCCCGCATGGGCATGGCCGTTGTAGCCACTGCCTACGCCACCGACCTCGATCACGCCCAAATAGCTTTCAAGGCAGCACGATCTCTCCATAGAAGCCTGCAGAGCAAAGGCTTGATGGACTTACCCCTCTTTGGCTTGGGCCACAGCCTTGGCGGTAAGCTGCAGATCCTCTCCTGCCTAGCCCTCCCTTCTTTGGGATCCCAGCGGCGCGGCAATATTTTTTTGGCCTACAGCAATGCCGGGTTGGAGCGGGCGCTGCCGCTGTTGCAGGTGTTGGTGCAAGCGTGGCCTCAACAGCAACTCAGCGATCTGTGGCGGATGTGGATGGGATCCTCGTCACCGCCGGTAAACCTGTGGTTGGAGTTTGAGCCCTCTCCGGCAGAGACCAATCGCCTCATTGAGGAGCGGTATCCGGTGAGAAACAACCTGCTTGTAGAGTTTCAGCAGGATGATATTGACGATATTCCACTGCTCTATCAGCAACTTTCTCGCAAGTACGGGGAGCACACCGAATGGCAGCGTCTAGAGGGGGATCACCTAACTCCTCTGGGCTTTAGCTATCCTTTCCTGGTTGGGCAAGAGTTTAGCCCTGTCGACGCTCTTGCACAGCTTCTCTACCAAAACTTGCTTGCCCCCAACTACCTCCTGATCCAGCGCATCAAAGCCTGGTTGTCAGCCCAACTGGCCTAGTCGAGCCAGCTGAGATCCGAGAGGAGATCTTGGGCATAGGAGGAAGAAGAGTGGGCTTGCAGGTAAAACAACAGGCGTAGGATGTCGCTCATCAGGAAGTAACAGGTCAAGAGGCCACCAGCAGCCGTAGCCACTAAGGTTCCCGCTAGCATGCGCGAGAACTCCTGCCGCTGGAAAGCCTGCTCCATCAGGCGCAGCGCCCAAAATCCCAGCAAGACAACAATAGCAAGGATGATCAACATATCGTAATCTATGCTGTAACTTAGTGTAACATCGCTGCTGCTTACCTGCCATGGGCAGGAGGCCAAGGGGTCCAAAGCCTCAGGAAGAAGCTAACCCTGCCTCAGCGGCCAGAGGGAAGGGAGCCAGCTTCCCGCTAATTAGCCAGTTGTCTCCCAAGGTCTGCAGTTGCGGCTTCAGCAGTTGCCAGCTCTGGTTGACCTCAGGGATCCCTTCCCCTTCTACGGGAGTTGGTGCGTTGGCCCCTCCCAGGATCTTGGGAGCGATGAAGGCGGCCACCTTCTGAATGGCCCCATCCTTGAGGGCTGCCCAGGCCAGGGTGCCGCCGCATTCCCAGAGGGCGCTTAGACAGCCTCGCTCAAAGAGAACCTGCGCTGCTCGAGCCGGGGTTACTCGATCCAGGTGCAGCAGCTCCACCCCTTGCTTGGCCAGGGCTCCCCAGAGGGGATGGGCCTCAGTGGCTTCGGTAATCACCAAAGTTGGCGCCTCCTCCACTTGCCACAGGTGGGCCACTGGGGGGAGGTTAAGGGAGCGGCTGAGAACCACCCGCAGAGGCTGGGATCCCTGAAAATCCGGCAGGCGGCAGGTGAGGCGGGGGTTGTCGTGCCAAACGGTTTGGGAGCCAACGATCACGGCGTCGTGCCAGGTCCGCTGGCGGTAAACCCACTCTCGTGCCAAGGGGTTGCTAATCCACTGGCTGTGGCCAGTGGTGGCCGCGCTCTTGCCGTCTAGGGTCATGGCGTATTTGAGCAGGCCAAAACACTGCTTTCGCACAATGGCGAAGGCAAAGCCTTCGTTGAGCTCCTGACATTCCTGCTCCAGCACCCCCACCGTCACCTCAACCCCTGCCTCCTGCAGGCGGCGGATCCCTTTGCCGGCCACCAGGGGATTGGGATCCTGCATTCCCACCACCACCCGCCGGATCCCGGCAGCCAGGATGGCCTCGGTACAGGGAGGGGTGCGCCCGTAGTGGTTGCAGGGCTCGAGGTTGACGTAGAGGGTAGCGCCCTTGGCCAGGGATCCCGCCTGTTGCAAAGCCAACACCTCGGCATGGGGCTGGCCGGCTCCCAGATGAACACCTTCCCCCACCACCTGATCCCCCCGGACAATAACGCAGGCTACCCGCGGGTTAGGGGAGGGGCGCTGTGGTGTCGAGCGGGCCAAGGAGAGGCAGCGTTCCATCCATTGCCGATCCGAGTTCATAAGGGGCCGGGATCAAGCTACAGTTGCTCTGGATTCTAGCCTTGCCATCTGGGGAACAAAAGCCGACCCGTTCCCTTCAAGTGCGCGACGGATCTGGGCGCTGTTGGCGACTTCACCCGCTGGCCCGTCCAGGAGCTGGAGGGCGTTTTTGGTAAGCTGGTTACGGCCTTGGCAGAAGGGATCCCATGGACAGCCTTCAACTTTGGCAGCGCTACTGCGATTGGCTCTACTACCATCCCGAGCTGGAAATTTTTGTGGATATCAGCCGCATCCGTTTTACCCCTGCCCAAGTGGAGGCCCTGCGGCCTCTCTTTGCCCGGGCTTTTGCTGAAATGCAGGCCTTAGAAGCCGGGGCCATTGCCAACCCGGACGAAGGTCGCCAGGTGGGCCACTATTGGCTGCGGGCGCCGGAGCTGGCTCCCACTGCCGAAATCCGGCAGGCAATTCAAGACTGCGTTGAACAGGTGGAGAGCTTTGCCAAAAAGATCCACGGCGGCGTGATCCCGGCAAGTGGAGGAGGGCGTTTCACCGAGCTGCTCTGGATTGGCATTGGCGGCTCGGCCCTGGGGCCGCAATTTGTGGCGGAGGCCTTGGCTCCCCTGCAGCCGCCCTTGAACATCCACTTCATCGACAATACGGATCCCGACGGGTTTGATCGGGTGCTGGGACAGCTAGCGGGCAAACTGGGACAGACCCTGGTGATTGTTGCCTCCAAATCCGGTAGCACGCCCGAGTCGCGCAACGGCTTGGTGGAGGTGGCGCTGGCTTACCAAAAGGCCGGGATCCCCTTTGCCAGCCAGGCAGTAGCCGTTACTGGTCCCGGCAGCCAATTGGAGCAGCAGGCGCAGCGGGAAGGGTGGCTGGCGGTCTTCCCCATCTTCGACTGGGTGGGGGGGCGCACGTCAGAAACTTCGGCAGTAGGCCTGTTGCCGGCAGCGTTGCAGGGGATCGACATCCGGGCTTTGCTGGCCGGGGCCGCCACCATGGACGAGGCCACCCGCGTACCCCAGCTGGAGCGCAACCCCGCTGCCCTCTTGGCCATGGCTTGGTACATCGTCGGCGAGGGGCGGGGGCGCAAGGATATGGTGGTTTTACCCTACAAAGACCGCCTGGCCCTGTTTAGCCGCTACCTGCAGCAGTTGGTGATGGAGTCCCTAGGCAAGTCCCACGACCTGCAGGGCAACTTGGTGGAGCAGGGCCTCACCGTCTACGGCCACAAGGGCACCACCGATCAGCACGCCTACGTGCAGCAGTTGCGGGAGGGCTTGAACAACTTCTTCGTCACCTTCATCGAGGTGCTCCAGGATCGCGAGCCCGGGATCCCTTCCCCCTTCGTAGAGCCACTGGTAACCAGCGGCGACTACCTGGATGGCCTACTGCAGGGCACCCGCCAGGCCCTCTACGAAAACGGGCGCGACTCCATCACGGTGACGCTGCCGCGGGTGGATGCCCGCTCCGTGGGGGCCCTGATTGCCCTCTACGAACGGGCAGTGGGCCTCTACGCCTCCTTGATCCAGGTCAACGCCTATCACCAGCCGGGGGTGGAAGCCGGCAAGAAAGCGGCTAGCGCCGTCCTGCAGCTCCAGCGTCAGGTGCTGGAGGTGATGCAAGAGCAAAAAGGATCCCTGACCCTAACTCAGTTGGCAGAAAAACTGGGCTGCCCGGAGCGCATCGAAACGCTGTACTGGATTGTGCGACATCTACATGCCAATGGCCGCGGTTTAGTGCTTGTGGGGGATCCTGGCCGACCCTTGGAGCTGAGCATCCAGCCGCGTCTGGCCTGAGGGTTTAGAAGAGGCAGCCTGAAGAAAGATCTGTATCTCACCTTAAACCCCTCCTGGGCAGCCGGTCTGTCTGCCTAGAATCAAGCAAAAGCCCACTGCAGGAGGAGACGATGGATCAACCTGCTGCCGTCCTGCCTTTGCAAGCCCCAAAAGACGTCTCCCTGGAGGAAATCGAGCAGGAGCTCAACAAAATCTGGTCCTCCAAGGAAGAGAGCGTTGCCGCCCGGGCCGCCACCTTTACCCTGGTGGTGTATGAGTCGCTAGACGATGCCCTGCTGCTGCCTTCCCCCACCGTCGAGGCCATTGCTAGCCAAAACCCCTGCCGCGTCATTGACCTGCGGGCCAAACGGGAGGGAGCCACAGACGACACCCTCGAGGCCCAGGTAGCTGCCTACTGTCCGGTGACGCGCGAACAGCGCAGCTCGCTAGTGTGTTGCGAATACATCACCCTGAAGGCACCGGAATCGGCTCTTGTGCGGGCTTGCAGCACCGTCGCCTCGCTGTTGATCCCCAACTTGCCCACCTTCCTGTGGTGGCAAGGCAACCTGGACTTGAACAGCTTGCTGTTTCAGAAGTTGGTGGCTCTAAGCAGCCGCGTCATCGTTGACTCGCGGGGCTTTGTCAATCCCGAGGAAGACTTGCAGGAGATGAATCTTCTCGTCAGCGAGGGACACCACTGCGGGGATCTCAACTGGCGCCGGCTGCTGCCCTGGCAGGAACTCACTGCCCAAGCCTTCGACCCGCCAGAGCGGCGGGAGTCTTTGTACTGGATAGATCAGGTAACCATTGACTACAAAGCCGGCAACCCCTGCCAGGCCCTCCTTTTCCTGAGCTGGCTGGCCAGCCGTCTGGGGTGGACGCCCACCGAGCGAGCGCAGAGCCGGGAACAGGACTATGAGATTGACCTCATCCGCTTCCAAACTCAAGCTGGAGGTGAGGTGAAGGCAGAGTTGGCCGCCGTACCCCTGGTCTCGGAGACTAGCCAGCCGGGGGACCTCATTGGGCTGCGCCTCACCTCGAGCAACCAGGAAGCCAACGCCTGCACCGTGCTTTGTTCGGAAACCACCGGCTGCATGCGCATGGAAGCCAGGGGAGGTGCCCAGAGATGCGTGGTTCGCCAGGTGGCACCCCTGGAGCAGGATTCCTTGGAAACGCTGCTGGCTGCCGAGTTGCAGCGGCCTGGCCCTGACTATCTTTACGAAGAAACCCTAGGCGTGGCGGCCCAGATCCTCAAGTTGAGCAAAAGCGCAGCAACGGGGTAGAGTCTTGAGCCTGCTTGAAGAAAATCGGTCTTGGGGAGACGGATCCCGTTTTATGTTCAAGCTCTACCCAACCCACCGCTTGGCCAACGAAAGCCTTGGCTGCTCAGGACGTCCCAAGAGACCTGCTCAAGAAATCCGGGCCGGCTGTTAGCGCAGGCCTAGGACAAAGGCCAGCACACTGTGGCCTACTAGTGCTTCCACTGCGATGCTAATGGCAAACCCCAGCATGGCCAGCCGCCCGTTCCAGCGCTCAGCTTGCTCCGTCCAGCCAATTTCCCATGCCGGTGGAGCTTCGCCCTCTTGCCCATACTGCGGCACGTAGGGTGGACGAACAGCACCCTCCCAGCCTGCAGGGCGCTTGGAGTTAAAGAACGCTATCGAACCCAGGGCAACGGCAGCCACTAGGCCTGTTACCATCACAGCAATGTAGGGGAGGAAGGGGTTGTCAAGCATTGCTGTCTAGTGTCGAAGTGCTAAGCCAACAAGCTGGCGGGAGAAGAACTGGGATCCTAGCGGCCCGCCGCCGCTTTCTCTAGCTTGCCTTGCCAGAGCTACCGCAGTCCCAGCCACTGGGCGAGGGTGCTGGCGAAAACACTGTGGCCCACTAGCGCCTCTGTGACGATGCTGATGACAAAACCCACCATAGCCAGGCGGCCATTCCAGCGCTCCGCCTGCTCCGTCCAGCCTGGGATCCAGTCGTTGGTGGTGTCGTAGTACTTAGCTACGGAAGCAGAATCCAGGCGAGAAGGGATCCGGGGAGAGGGTTGCATGGTTAATACCTCATAACCTTTCTCAAAGAAAATTAACACCAAATTACAGTTTGTGACAACTCTCTTCTGCCGGCAAGGGAGAGTTTTCGGGGTGGATCCTAGAGCGATGCCATACTGAGGGAGGTAGGCTTCTGCGCAGACTATGGCGGTATCCCCTCTTTCTTCCCCCAAGCTGGGCCAGGCTTTTGATGCCGCTGCCGACCTAGCTGCCCAGGTGCGGCCGGATTTTCCAATCCTGCAGCGCCAAATCAACGGCCAGCCGCTCATCTACTTCGACAATGCGGCCACTTCCCAGAAGCCGCTGGCGGTTTTGCAGGCCATGGATCTCTACTATCGGCACAGCAACGCCAACGTGCACCGGGGGGTGCATACCCTGGGCAACGAAGCCACTGAGGCCTATGAGGGGGCGCGGGAGAAGATTGCCCGCTTGGTCAATGCGCCCTCCCCGCAGGAGATCATCTACACCCGCAACGCCAGCGAGGCCATTAACCTAGTGGCCTACAGTTGGGGCATGAGCACCCTAGAGCGGGGAGACGAGATCATCCTGTCGGTGATGGAGCACCACAGCAATTTGATCCCGTGGCAATTCGTGGCTCAGAAGACGGGGGCCTGCCTTAGGTTTATCCAGATCACGCCCGAAGGCGAGCTGGATCTGGAGCACTACCGCTCTCTGCTGGGCAATCGCACCCGCCTAGTGGCGGTAGCTCACGTCTCCAACATGCTGGGATCCATCAACCCGGTTCGGGAGGTGATTGAGTTAGCCCATCGCTACGGGGCTAGGGTGTTGCTGGATGCCTGTCAGAGTGTGCCCCACATGCCCGTGGACGTGCAGGCCCTAGATTGCGATTGGCTGGCCTTTTCTGGGCACAAGATGTGCGGCCCCACTGGGATTGGGGTGCTCTACGGCAAGCGGGAGCTGCTGCGGGCCATGCCGCCCTTTTTGGGTGGGGGCGAGATGATTGCTGAGGTGTACTGGGATCACGCCACCTACGCCGATATCCCCCACAAGTTTGAGGCGGGCACGCCGGCCATTGCCCAAGCGGTGGGTTTGGGGGCAGCCGTAGACTACTTGAGCCAGATTGGGCTAGAGCGCGTGCATGCCCATGAGCAAAAGTTAACCGCTCGCCTCCTGGAGGGGCTCCAGCGCATTCCAGGCCTGAAGATCTATGGCCCCAAGGATCCGGCGCGCCGGGCAGGACTGGTCAGCTTTTCAGCGGAGGGCATCCACCCCCACGACCTGTCTACGCTGCTGGATGAGCAGGGGATCGCCATCCGAGCTGGCCACCACTGCACCCAGCCGCTGCACCGCCACTTGCAGGTGCAGTCAACAGCGCGGGCCAGCGTTTACCTCTACAACACCCTGGCCGAGGTGGATCGCTTCCTCGAGGTGCTGGCAGAGGCAGTGGCGTTTTTCAGGGAGGCCTTGGGCTAGATGCTCTACCGCCGCTTTGGACGCACCCAGCAGCTTATGTCGGCTTTTTCCCTGGGCAGCATGCGGCTGGTCAACGTGCCGCCGGAGCAGGCGCAGGCCACGGTGGCAGCGGCGCTGGAGGCAGGGATCAACCACCTGGAAACGGCGCAGGCCTACGGCCATGCAGAGGTGCTCTTGGGGGAGATCCTGCAGAAGCTGGCAGTGCCGCGGCAGCGCCTGATCCTGACCACCAAGCTTACGCCCGGCGAGAGGCTGCGGGAACGACTAGAGGGATCCCTGCGGCGGCTGCAGGTGGAGTATCTGGATCAGTTTGCCTTCCATGGCATCAACCTGCCCGAACACCTGGAGTGGGTACTGCGGGAAGGGTTGCCGCTGCTCAGGCAGGCGCAGCAGGAGGGGCTGGTGCGCTACATCGGCTTTTCCACCCATGGATCCCTGAAGCTAATCCTAGAGGCCATCCAGACCGGCCAGTTTGACTTTGTTAATTTGCACTACCACTTTTTCCAGCAGCGCAATGCACCGGCCCTAGAGGCGGCGGCCCAGCAGGATATGGGGGTGTTCATCATCTCCCCCGCCGACAAGGGGGGAATGCTCTACCGCCCACCCCAGCGCCTGCAGGAGAGCTGTGCGCCCTTTAGCCCCTTGGAGTTTGCCTACCGCTTTTTGCTGGCGGATCCCCGCATCCACACCCTCAGCCTAGGCATCACCCATCCTGACGAGTTACAAACAGCCCTGGTGGCCCTGCAGGATCCGGAGCGCTGGTGGACGGAGGGCCTAGCGGTGCAGGAGCGGCTGCGGCAGGTAGAGCAAGAACGCCTGGGGTCCAGCCGCTGTGCCCAGTGCTATGCCTGCCTACCCTGTCCAGAAGGGATCCACATCCCAGAGGTGCTGCGGCTGCGCAACTTGGCCATTGCCCACGAGATGACGGAGTTTGCCCAGTATCGCTACAACATGTTTGGCCAGGCGGGGCACTGGTTCCCGGGAGTACCTGCTGACCGCTGCACCGAGTGCGGCGACTGTCTGCCTCGCTGTCCCGAGCACCTGCCGATCCCGGACTTGTTGGCTGAAACCCACCGCCTTTTGCACCGCTCTCCCATTCGGCGGCTGTGGGAGTGAAGAAAATGGGCCACCTGCTGTCTGACCCCGGAAACTTGCCCCAGAGCCTCTCTGCCTCATTCTAAGATGGGGTCTGGTTCTTTCGAGGATCCCGGTGCATGTTGTTGGAGCTTACCCCAGAAGAGTGCGAGTCGGTGATCCCGCTAGTGCCTACGCGGCTCCAGTACGCCGCTTACTGGAGCGATGCCCTCAACAGCGTAGGCCGGATCATTACGGCGATTTTGGTGGGCGTAGCGCTGCTGGTGCTGTCTCGCGCTTT
Organism: Synechococcus sp. O70.1; assembly: GCF_047462215.1. Taxonomy (NCBI): domain Bacteria; kingdom Bacillati; phylum Cyanobacteriota; class Cyanophyceae; order Synechococcales; family Synechococcaceae; genus Synechococcus; species Synechococcus sp. O70.1. Next base: position 76,484 of record NZ_JANSIT010000008.1, read on the forward strand.
TGGCGAGGGATCCTTCCTGGGGGCAGTCTCCTTTCTGGCAGGGTTTCTCTCGTTGCTCTACCCCTTCCTGTGGGGGCCCCTCTACACCATCTCCCGCCGGCAGATGGCTTTTCGCGAGATCCCTTACGGAGGGCTCTTCTTTGGCCAGGTCTTGAGTACCCGCCGCTACGAGGTGGTGGTGGAAGAGCGGAAAAAGCTGGATGAGGACGGGGAGCTCTACATCGAGGAGGTGCGAGAGCGCCAGTTTGAGATGGAAATTGGCGATGAAACGGGGGTTACTTACCGCGTGCGGGCTAGGGATGATCCCCGCTACCGGCGAATTGTTAAGAAACAATCGGTGTTGGCGTTGGTGAAAGCCTATTCGCGCGATCTGCGGCGCCGGCCGACTTTGAGCGAAGTCTACGTGGTCAAGCTAGGGGAATGGGTAGGGGATGTTTCCTATTTGGATCGGGAGGCGTTTCTGCAGTTGGCCGATGAGCTGCTGGCGCTCGAGCTAGGCCCGGAGGCAAAAGCCTAAGCGATGTCGGAAGCTGGAATCACCCGCGCGGCTTGGATCGTGGCGGCCTTGGTGGCTTCGGCGGCTCTGGGGCCGTGGCTAGCTCTGCCTTTGGCTGGGATGGTGGCCTTGGGGATTGTCGAACAGGTGGCCTTTGGGGGGCGGCTGTCGGGGTTGCTGGGCGCGCTCCTGGATTGGGCTTCTCCAGCCTATCGGCAGCGGGTCATCCGCCACGAGGCGGGACACATTTTGGTGGCTCACCTGCTGGGGATCCCCTTGCGCGGCTACGTGCTCAGCCCTTGGCAAGCCTTCCGACGGGGGATCCCGGGCTACGGCGGAGTGGAGCTGGATCCGGCCCCCATGCACACCTGGGAAGCCCAGGGGGGCCTCTCCTGGGCAGATCTGGAGCGCTACGGCCTGTTTTGGATGGCAGGGGCTGCCGCAGAGTCTCTGCACTATGGCCAAGTGGTGGGAGATGAGGAGGATAGGCAACAGTTGGCTAAGCTCCTGTCAGGGATCCGGGCTGCCCCGCCTTTGGCCTCTGCTGCTCAAGTGAGGGTTCAAATGAACCGCTTCTTGCGCCAGAGCCGAGCGTTGTTGCAAGCCCACCCTGAAGCCTATGCCGTTGCCGTCCAGCACCTGGAGCGGGGCTCCCCCCTGCAAGACTGCCTAGCTGCTATAGCAGCCAGCTTGGAAGAGCGCCGCCAGCAAGCTCCTCCGCCCTCTTTTGGAACCGCTTGCTGATACACTCGAAATCGGGATTCCCCGTTGGGATCGTTGTGTCGCTTAGGGAGGATCTAGCTTGCGTCCCATCCTCATTGCGGGCAACTGGAAAATGCACAAAACCCAAGTGGAGGCCCGCCAGTTTCTCCGCGAGTTTGGCCCAGCCCTGCAAGCGTCGTCTTCAGGGGTGATGCCGCAGCGGCAGATCATCCTGTGCGTGCCCTTTACAGACCTGGCCGTGGTGGCAGAAGAAACGCGGGGATCCGGCATAGCTGTGGGATCGCAAAACCTGCATTGGGAGGATCAAGGGGCGTTTACGGGAGAGATCTCCGGCCCCATGCTGGTAGAGCTGGGGGTGCGCTACGTTATCGTTGGCCACAGCGAGCGACGGCAGTACTTTGGCGAAACGGATGAAACCGTCAACCGGCGCTTGGCGGCGGCCCAGCGGCATGGGCTCACCCCTATCCTCTGTGTGGGGGAAAGCTTGCAGCAGCGGGAACAGGGGCTAACCGAGTCTTGGATTGTGGGACAGTTGGATCGCGCCTTGACAGGGATCAATCTGCAAAACCTCGTGATTGCCTACGAGCCCATCTGGGCCATTGGCACGGGAAAAACCTGTGCAGCCGCTGAGGCCAACCGCGTCATTGGCCTTATTCGCCAGCATCTGGGCGCTGACCATCTACCCATCCTCTACGGTGGCTCGGTCAAAGCCAGCAATATCGACGAGCTGATGGCCCAGCCGCAGATTGATGGCGTACTGGTGGGGGGTGCTAGCCTCGATCCCCAAGAGTTTGCCCGCATTGTCAACTTCCAGGCCCTGACTCCTGCGGCAGCGGCTCCCTAGGCTCCTCAGCGAGATTGCCCCCATAGCAGAGCCACGGGGAAAGACTTGAGGACGGCCCCCACGGGCAAGCTGTCGCCACCAGGGATCTCTTCCTGGGTTAAGCCATTCACCCAGTCCAGCCGCTTCCAGCGCGGCAGTTGAATTTCCGTATCTTTCCAAGCCGATTCCCCCAGGGGATCTTGAGTTTCGTCAATTAAGGAAGTTAAAAAGCGGGGTGCCACCACCAGTATGACTTGTTTATCGTGCTGACGGGCAAAGGCTATAACGTGGTTGGCATAGGAGCCGCTCACCTGTAGAGGAATATAACTGCCTTCCAGAAACAGCTGCGGCTGTTTCTGACGGGCCCTGAGCACCAGGTGGATAAGAAACAGCTTAATGCGGCCATCGTGGCGGTGGAGCAGAAGATCTTGGATAAGTTGCAGGGGATCCTGCTTGATCCGCCGCTGGATTTCTTCGAGGTAAGCTAGGCGACGGGAAAAGTCCACAGGTCGACGATTGTCGGGATCCACCATGCTGAGATCCCACAGCTCCGTGCCCTGATAGATATCCGGGATCCCAGGGCTGGTGAGCTTCAGCAGAGTTTGAGAGAGAGAGTTAAAGATGCCAAAGTGGGCAATTTTGCGCTGAAAGGGCAGGAAAGACTCCAAGAAGGGGCTTGAGGGCTGCAGGATTTGATCGATGAAAGCAAGGGTAGCTTCTTCGTATTCGGTGTCGGGGCGAAGCCAGGCAGTATGGACTTTAGCTTCCCGAACTGCTTTGATGGCGTAGTCTTTAACTCGCTGGACAAAGGTCGGAACTTCCTCTGGTTGAAAAGGATAGGAGCCGATCAAAGTCTGATAGAGAAAATACTCGTCGTTGCGATCTGGCAGCTCCGAACGCTTGGCTTGCTTGCGGTAAACTTTATAGCCAACATTGAGCTCGTGCCAAAGGTTAATATGTCTCTCCCACTCGGCGGGTATTTCGGAGAGTACGTTCAGGCGGGCCCGCACATCCTCGCCGCGCTTGGTGTCGTGGGTGGAAGAGGCATTTAGGGTCAAAGGCCACTGGGCTGCTCGTTCTTGGTTAAAGCGATGGAACTCCTGGATAGAAATGCCAAAACGACACAGATCGCTGCCTACCTCGTTTAGGGATAGCAGCCTATTGTAAACGTAGAAGGCCGTGTCCTCTACCCCTTTGGCCATGAGAGGGCCGGCCAACTGTTGCAGCCGCATGGCAAAGTAGATTTGCTCGTTCTTCTCCTCCTCCGAGATGTTTTCGGGGAACTCAAGACAGAGAAAGCGCTGTAGGAAATTCAGCTCGTTGACTAAGATGGGCAGGTTCTCCTTAGCTTTCTCTACAGCTTGGCGGATAGCCTGCTGACCTTCTGGGCTGAGAACCCCTTCATGGATGTAGACTCGGTAAACTGGGAAACACACCAAAACCTCTGCCAGAGCTCGGCGCAAGCTGTAGAGAGTAAAGTCGTTGGCATAGCGGTGATGGCTGGTAATTCGCTTAAGCAAAAAGGCAAGGTTGTCCATGTCCCCCGCTAGGTTGCGCTCAATGATTAGGCGTTTTTTGTCTTCGATTACCTGTTCGGGAGACTGCCTTAGATCGGTAAAGTTCTGATATAGCCTTTCAAACGCCTCCTCGTTCTCAGAGCAGCAAAAGAGGCCGTTCAGCTTAGCCAGGAAGTCATAACCTGTTGTGCCCTGTACCGGCCACTGAGGAGGCAGCTTCTCGTCAGGCCCCAGTATTTTTTCTACAACGATGTAGAGATCTGGACAGCGCTCACGGAGGCGATGGAGATATTCCTCCGGGTTAAATAGGCCATCAATATGGTCAATGCGCAAGCCCGTAAAGCGCCCTTGCTCTGCAAGCTTAAAGATGAGCTGGTGCGTTTTGCGAAAGACCTCCCGGTCTTCTACCCGCAGCGAGATCAAGTCATTGATGGTAAAGAAGCGACGGTAGTTGATCTCTTCAGCACCTACCTTCCAGAAGGAAAGGCGGAAGTTTTGCCGGGCCAAGAGACTGTCCAGCAAGTCAAAGCTTGAGGGATCTCCTGGCTTGCCATTAAAGATGGCAATGTTCTCATCAAAAAAGCTTTGAATATGCGGGCTGGAGGTATAAAGCTCCCACAGAGAGTGCTTAGCAAAATTGATTTGGTCAGTACGCTCTAGGAGGTCTTCTTTGCTAGGAATGAACTTGAGGCTGAAGAGAATTCCCAGTAGCTTGACGTAGTCAGGATGGCTGCGTCCTAGTTTTCGCCTCAGCTTGCCTAAGTTGTAAGTAAAAACATCGGCGTAGGTGTCGATATTGAGAGGAAACCTTAAGTTGAAGTAGTTAATGCTAAGGCCATCGGCATCGTAACGAAGCTGGATTTGTCCGGACTCTAAGCATTTGTTGTAGAAATCTCCCAGAAAGGGTGCCAAAATTCTGCCCTTGATGCCAAGGTAGGAGTGATCCCAGTCAACATCGAAGTAATCGATAAAGTCTGAGTTGGGGCCGCTTTCCAGAACATCCATTAGCATTCGATTTTGGCCGTCATAGGCCATGTGATTGGGAACAATGTCTTGGATCCAGCCAATTCCCTGCTGGTGGAGAGTTTCCCATAGAACTTCAAATTTTTCGATTCCTCCCAGTTCGCAGTTGATCTGGGTGGGATCCACCACGTCGTAGCCGTGGGTACTGCCTTTGCGAGCCTGAAAGATGGGAGAGGCGTACAGATCGCTAACACCCAGCAACTTTAGGTAGGGGACGATTTGCCGTGCTGCCTCGAAGTCAAAACCGGCGTGAAACTGGATGCGATAGGTGCAAGTCGGGATCCGCATGGTGACCTCTAACTAGAAAGGGTTTTTCCAGGTTGACATACTCCCTGCAGCTGCAGCTGGCTTCTAGCAGCAGCTAGCAGAGCCTTGGAGCTGCCAATGAGTCCCGAGCTTGTCTCTAAGCCGTCATGGCCTTCTGACGGTAGCATGCTGTCCCATTTTCAGGCTCTACCCGACACAACCTCAGCCAGCGCCGTTTGCAGCTGCAAGGCCAATTGGGAGGGGAGGCTATTTTGCCTCCAAAACAGAGCTGCTGCTGAGCGGCAATGGGGATTTCCTGCCAGCCCTCAAGTAGAGGTGGCCGCCTACCAGCCAAATCACTCCAAGCTCCTTCGCCTAGCAGTACACTTGGCAGGGGGCTGGGATCTGAACCTCTGAGGTTCCGACCAGGTGCTAACGAATCCCCGCCCCATCTCCTCAACTTACCAACCCCGACTGGAGAGAGACCGATGTCCACCCACTTGACGCCGCGGTTTGCCGAGGCCATGCGCTACGCCTACCGATGGCACGCTGCTCAAACCCGCAAGGGAACCAGGATCCCTTACCTCAGCCACCTGTTGGCCGTAGCCTCCATTGCCCTAGAGTACGGTGCCGATGAGGATGAGGCCATTGCTGCTTTGCTCCACGACAGCCTGGAAGATGGCCCCCGCTACAGCGGCGAGCCACGGGCCCAGATTGAACAGCAACTGCGGGAGCGCTTTGGAGAACGAGTGCTGCAGATCATCTTAGGGTGTACGGATACTGAAAGCGATAGCTCCCGGGGCGAGCCCAAAGAAAACTGGAAGGAGCGGAAAACGGCCTACCTGAAGCATTTGGAAACCGCAGACGCTTCGGTTCTGCTGGTGGCTGCCGCTGACAAGCTGCACAACGCCCGCTGCCTCCTACGGGACTTTCGCCAGCTAGGGGATCAGCTTTGGGAGCGCTTCTCCGGCGGTAAGGAGGGATCCCTATGGTACTACCGCTCGCTGGCGGAGATCCTGGGACGACGGCTACCTTCGGGGTTAGCTGCGGAGCTCCAGGAAGTGGTGGCCGAGTTGCAACGGACAGCCGAGCCGAATCCGGCGCTTGACAGGGAGGAGGGGGGCTGAAGAAAATGCTGAGGGCAGTCCTATAGGTCACCCGTCTATGGTTCTTGCGGTCGGTACCCCTGCTCCTGGCTTTAACACCGTCGACGCCCACGGCAACCCGGTTTCCCTAGCCGATTTTGCTGGGAAAACGGTGATTCTTTACTTTTACCCCAAAGATGACACCCCTGGCTGCACCAAAGAGGCCTGCGGCTTCCGTGACGCCTACGCGGACTATCAGAGCAAAGACTTGGTGGTGCTGGGGGTAAGCATGGACGACCAAGCTTCCCACAAGAAGTTTGCCGAAAAGTACAACTTGCCCTTCCCTCTCTTGGTGGATAGCGACGGCGCAATTGCCCGCGCCTACGATGTGGACGGAGGCGGCTATGCCAAGCGAGTAACCTACGTCATTGATGGCGAGGGCAAAATTGCTAAGGTCTACCAAAACATTAATACGGAAACTCACGCCCGCGATATCTTGGCGGACTTGGGCCGGTGAGGAGGCTGAACCTGAGGGCTTGCCTCCCAGCCTTTGGGTATGAACGACGACATTCCAGTTGCGCGTCGCTACCCTCCCCCTCCAGCAAAAGCGCAAGGCTCCTCAGGTCCCTGGAGGCTGGGCTTAAGGCTAGGTCTAGCCTTGCTTACGCTGCTGCTCTCAACGGTGTGGGCAGTGGGCGGGTTGCCAGGATCAAAGGAAAGAAGAGAACCCCTGGCGCAAAATCTCTCTGTTTCTCAGCAAGGAGAGGGCAGGCCCTCTCTGCTGGGCCACTATGCCTATGCTGAAGCTCCGCCAGAGACCCTCCAGGTAGTGGGCTATTACCACGGGCGCGAGGTGCGCCTGCGCCACGCCGCTGCCGAGAGCTACCGGCGAATGAGCGCAGCGGCTCTAGCCGACGGGATCCGCCTTGTCCCCATCTCTGGGTTTCGCTCGATAGCAGAGCAGGAGGCTTTGTTTTTTCAAGTAGCCCAAGCGCGGGCTCTGCGGCCAGGAGAACGGGCTGCAGTCAGCGCTCCCCCGGGATATAGCGAGCATCACACCGGCTACGCTATCGACATTGGGGATGCCCAGTTTCCGCAGTGGGATCTCCAGGAGGCTTTTGAAAAGACTCCTGCCTTCCGCTGGCTGGAGAAGAACGCTGCTCGTTTTGGCTTTGAGCTGTCCTTTCCCCGCGGCAACCCCCAAGGAGTAAGCTACGAGCCCTGGCACTGGCGCTTTGTGGGCGACCGCCACAGCCTAGAGACCTTCTACAAGCGCTAGGCGACTCCTTTCTTCGTTTAGTAGAGGAGCTGGGGGAATGTTCAAGAAGCGGATGACGCGATTCGAACGCGCGACCTTCTCGTTGGCAACGAGAAGCTCTACCACTGAGCTACATCCGCACTAGCTAGTAGTGTATCGTGACAAACTTTGCCGCTGTCTGTCAAGGGGGGAAGTGGGCGGCATTTTGTTCCAGAATGGGAGCAGTTCATCTTTCTTTGCAGTTGCGTCAGCCCCTAGCGGGGCCTAGGAAATCGCGATGCGGGTAGCCATTATTGGAGCAGGGTTGGCCGGCTTGGCAACGGGGGTTTACTTGGCTGAGGCGGGCCATGAAGTGCAGATCTACGAGGCGCGGCCCTTTGCCGGCGGCAAGGTGGGATCCTGGCAGGATGCCGAGGGCAACCACATTGAGATGGGATTGCACGTTTTTTTCTGCAACTACAGCAACCTGTTTGCCCTGATGAAAAAGGTGGGGGCCTACGAGAATCTGCTGCCCAAGCAGCACGTCCACACTTTTGTCAACCGCGGCGGGCGGGTGGCCAGCCTCGATTTTCGCTTTCCCCTAGGAGCGCCCTTCAATGGCCTCAAAGCTTTTTTTACCACCAACCAGCTCTCCTGGGCCGATAAACTGCGCAACGCCTTGGCGCTAGGCACTAGCCCCTTGATTCGCGGCCTGCTGGACTACGAAGGGGCAATGCAACAGATTCGCGCTTTGGATCGGGTAAGCTTTGCCGAGTGGTTCCGCCAGCACGGCGGGTCTGAGGGTAGCCTGAAGCGGATGTGGAACCCCATTGCCTATGCCCTGGGCTTCATCGACACGGAGCAGATTTCTGCTCGCTGCATGCTGACCATCTTTCAGATGTTTGCCAGCAAAACAGACGCCTCTAAGCTCAATTTCCTCAAGGGATCCCCGGACAATTACCTTACCCAACCCATCGTCCGCTACCTGCAAGCCCGCGGCGGCCAGGTTCATACCCGGCGGGGGGTTAGCCGCATTGAAGTCAGCGACTCCCCCCCCTACGCGGTAACCGGCCTGGTTTTGGCCAACGGCGAGCGCGTGGAGGCGGATGTGTATGTGTGTGCAACGGCGGTAGAAGGGGCAAAACGCCTGATCCCCCAGGTGTGGCGGCAGTGGCCCCAGTTCGACAACCTCTACAAGCTGGACTCAGTGCCAGTTGCCACGGTGCAGTTGCGCTTCGACGGCTGGGTGACGGAGCTCAACCCCCAGGGCCGGGCCAAACGCGCCGCCGACTATCCCCAGCCGCTTGGCATTGACAACCTCCTCTACACTGCCGATGCCGATTTCTCCTGCTTTGCCGATCTCGCCCTCACCAGCCCTGCTGACTACTACAAACCCGGCCAGGGATCCCTGCTGCAATGCGTGCTTACGCCCGGGGATCCCTTTATCTCCATGTCCAACGAGGCCATTGCCCAGCACGTGTTGCACCAAGTGCATGAGCTCTTTCCCTCCTCGCGGCAACTGAACCTGACCTGGTACAGCGTGGTCAAGCTGGCCCACTCTCTCTACCGCGAGGCGCCGGGCATGGAGCCCTATCGGCCGCAGCAGAAAACTCCCGTGCCCAACTTCTTCCTTGCCGGCAGCTACACCGCCCAAGACTACATCGACAGCATGGAAGGAGCCACCCTCTCTGGCCAGTTGGCTGCCCAGGCCATCCTGGCCGCCTACCGGGATCCCCAGCCGTCGCCGCCAGCCTAGCGGGCCTTCGCTGCCCAGCAGAACGGCGGCAAAGGGAGGCTCTCCCTGCCTCTGGCTCAGCCAGTTGGCTCTGGCAAGCCGGATCCTTTTCCCCTACCATCTAGGCTGGGAAAATGGGTTGGGGACAGCTATGCAGGCGGTAATTCTGGCAGGGGGGCAGGGAACTCGCTTACGACCTTTGACCCTATGGCAGCCAAAGCCGTTGCTGCCCCTGTTGGAGGTACCTTTTTTGCACTGGCTCATTGGCCGCTGCCGTCGAGCTGGCTTGACGGACATCCTGTTGAGTGTTGGGTACTTGGGCAGGCAAATCGAGGCTGCCCTAGGAGATGGCGCTGCCTGGGGGGTAAAGCTTCGCTACATCGTCGAGGAAACACCGCTGGATACGGCGGGATCTTTGGTGTTGGCCCAGCCCTATTTCAGCGGGGATCCCTTGGTGGTCTTCAACGCCGATATCCTCACCGATTTGGATCTGGCGGCATTGATGCGCTGCCATTTGCAGAGCGGGGCTGTTGCCACCCTTACCCTTGCCCGCGTCGAGGACATCACCGCCTACGGCCTGGTGGAAGTGGGGGAAGGCGGCCGGATCCAATCCTTTCGGGAAAAGCCCACCCCTGCCGAAGCCCTCACCCTGACCACCAACACCATCAACGCCGGCACCTATGTCCTCGATCCAGCCATCTTCAAGGACTACCCCAGCGGGGATCCCCTCAGCTTTGAGCGGCGCGTCTTCCCCGACCTGCTCCAGCAAGGGCAGCGGCTGCAAGCCTACCTGCACACGGGCTACTGGCGAGATCTGGGCACGCCGGCCAGCTACTACCAGGGTCAACTGGATATTCTCCTAGGCCGGATGAGGGATTTTCCGCTCGAGGATGTGGAAGAACGGGCGCCCGGGATCTGGGTTCACAAGACGGCTGAGGTCCACCCCGCCGCCCAACTGCACGCCCCTTGCTACATCGGCGCCTATACCCGCCTGGGGCCCCAAGCCCAGATCCCTGCTGGCACTATCCTGGGCAGCTACAGTTGGGTCAATGGCCCCCTGCAGCCAGGGGCTTACGGGCCAGGCCTCCTCGTGGTTTAATGTAGCGGATAGCAAGCAAAGTGGCGCCCTTGTTCTCTCGTTTTGGGGAGCACATAGGCATCCAGCTATGGCGGAATACAGGCCTGGGCTAGAGGGTGTTCCGGCCACGCGATCCAACATTAGCTTTGTCGACGGCCAGGCAGGGATCCTGGAATACCGCGGCATCCCCATTGAGGAGCTAGCGGCCCACAGTACCTTTCTGGAGACAGCTTATTTGCTGATTTTTGGCAAGCTGCCCACCCAGTCGGAGCTGGACAACTTTGATCAGGCTGTCCGCAGCCATCGGCGGGTCAAGTACCGTATCCGCGACATGATTAAGTCGTTTCCCGACTCGGGCCACCCGATGGATGCCCTACAGACCTGTGTCGCCAGCCTGGGCATGTTCTACCCGGTGCAGGAGGCAGATCCCGACTACGTTTTTGTCACGGTTACCCGCCTGCTGGCCAAGCTGCCGACGATGGTGGCCATGTTTCACCAGATGCGGCAGGGCAACGATCCCATTCCCCCTGACGACAGCCTGGATCATGCCGCCAATTTCCTCTACATGATCTCGGGCAAAAAGCCAGATCCCTGGCTAGCTCGCGTTTTCGATACCTGTCTCATCCTGCACGCCGAGCACACGGTTAACGCTTCAACCTTTGCCCTTTTGGTGAGCGCCTCGACCCTGGCTAGCCCCTACAGCAGCCTGGCCACAGCGGTGGGCACCCTTTCGGGGTTGCTGCACGGCGGGGCCAACCAAGAGGTAATGAAGCTGTTGCGGCAGATTGGCTCAGTGGAGAACGTCCGCCCGTTTATTGAAGAAAAGCTGGCTAGAAAAGAGCGGATTATGGGCATGGGGCACCGCGTCTACAAAGTGAAGGATCCGCGGGCCATCATCCTGCAAAAGCTTGCCGAGGAGCTGTTCGAGCGCCACGGCCACGATAAGTACTACGACATTGCCCTGGAGGTAGAGCGGGTGTGTGCAGAGCTGCTGGGACCTAAGGGCATCTACCCCAACGTGGACTTCTACTCAGGCTTGGTCTACGCCAAGCTGGGGATCCCAGAGGATTTGTTTACTCCGGTGTTTGCCATTGCCCGGGTAGCCGGTTGGCTGGCCCATTGGCGGGAGCAGTTGGCGGATAATCGCCTCTTTCGCCCCACCCAGGTCTACACCGGCAAGCGCCAGCAGCGCTACATCCCCATTTCGGAGCGGAGCTAAGGTTAACCCCGTTGGACAGGGTGCGAAGATCCCCTGGCTTGCGTCGGGCTGGCTTTGGCCAAGGTCCCTTGCCCCTGCGGGATCCCGAGGTCCTCCAGATCCACCTTGAGGATCCAAGGGCATAGGTGCCAAGCCCGACAAGGGTGCTAGGGTTGTGATCCCCAAAAGTTGGGGGTGTAGACTACGCAACCAATTGGCCAGCGGTGGTTCCTAGAAACTGGCAAAGCTAGAGGGCCGCCAACTGGGGCACACCCACCAGTTTCTCGCTCAGCTCCCAGAGCAACTTGGCTTTGGCCTCATCCTTTGCTTCGTCAGAAACCTCCTGGTTAAAGGGCCTGGCATGCTTCCGTTGCCGGTTGCCCCAGCTCCAGTAGAATCCCGACTGGCGAAATTCGGGATCGGCCACCACCTGCGCCACCCGCTCGCCGGCCAGCTCCTGGGAGACATAGCCACCGGTGATGTATTTTTGAAACCAGGGGAAAAGCTTTTGGAACAAGGGATAGTGATGGCGGAAGAGGCCGCTTTCCGCCACACAGCCGGGGTAAAGGGAGAGAAAGGTGATGCCGGTGCTCTCGTGGAAGCGGCGGTGCAGCTCCCGCATGGTGATGATGTTGCAAACTTTGCTGTCTTTGTAGGCCTTGACGGGATCGAACTTGCCGCCGTCGGCCATGCTGATGGGTTCCTTGAAGCCCTGGGCAAAGCCCCGCAGATCCCCCAGGTGAGGTTGGGGTGGGATCTTGCCTCCCAGCTCTTTGGGGTTGTGGGTAACCGTTCCTAAGATTACCAGCCGCCGATCCGGGTAAGGGGAGCGCTTGAGATCCTCCAGCATCAGGTGACAGAGGAGGAAATGTCCTAGGTGGTTGGTGGCCATGGTTAGCTCATAGCCCTCGGGGCTGCGCAGGGGCTGCTTGAGCAGGGGCATGTAGATGGCGGCGTTGCACACCAGGGCATCCAGAGAACGGCCCGACTGACGGAACTGCTCGACAAACTGCCGAACACTGGCCAGGCTGGCCAGATCAATTGGCATCAGGCTGTAGCTCCCCTCTGGGATCCCCACCTGCTGGGCCATCCGCCGGCCCTTGTCCAGATCCCGACAGGCCATGACCACGTGCCAGCCCCGCTTGGCCAAAGCCAAGGAGGCATACAGGCCAACGCCTGAGGAAGCACCAGTAATCACGACGGTGGGTTGCATTTGTCCTTCCATATCCAACTCCTAGACGGTTTCCTGAGGGGGGATCCCTCAGATCCCTGCAGGATCCATCTTGGAGTGGAAAGGGGTCTAGACAAGGAATTGATAAGGTTTGCGACGCTTTTCCGGGCCATTTCCTTCATTTTTAGATACAAGCTTGGCCTTGCCAGCTCAGGTAGATCCAGGTGGCCAAAGCCGCACCGCTGTTGCGAACGAGGACTAAAGAAGGTCGCTAGGGCTTCCCAGCACCATGGGCAACCTCGCCAACGCACCTTCTGCCTTGACGTGGGTTAGCTAAGCTCGTAGGCGAGCAGGTACGTTTCTTCGGGTAGGCATTTTACCTAGGCTAAAGTTGGCTCCGCCTTTGGCCTGCGTGCTCGCTCAAGAGCAAGGAGCAACTACCGTCAGCTCGACGGGAAGTGACGCCTGTGGAGATCACTCTAGTGGGGTAGTGGAGTGAACTCTGCTGCTAGCTATGGGTCGTGGAAGCAGGAAGAAAGCCTCAACCTGGAGCACAAGTCCGCTTTTGTCCGGGGTTGTAGAAGTCTTTCAGAGCGGATCAAAGGCAAAGGTAATCTGCACAGCCCCCGTGGAATCCACCTCAACCTTGCGCAGGACTTCCCGCAGGTAGGCGCGGCGCTCGCTTTCGCTGAGATCCTGCCAGAAGGGCAGGATGGAGAGGGTTTGGACGGTCTGGGTGAGGTTGGCAGGGGGGAGCTGCTCTAGCTTTTGGGCCAAGCGGGCTGTCTCTGCTCGCAACTGGTAGCAGCGCTGGGCTAGCGAGGGCTCGTCCAGCAGGCCGGCTTGTCGCAGCTCTTCCAGTTGCCGCAGCCGCTCGGCGTTGGCCTGGAGTTGGGCCTGGAGCTGTTGGCGAGTTTGGGCTAGAGCCTGCCGATCCAGCGTCTGGAGCCGTTGGGGCAGCTGCTCACAGACCTGTCGAATCACCTCCTGCAGGACTTCAGCGTAGCGGAGGCTATAGCGGCAGGTTTGGCAGCGCAGGTAGAGGTAAGAAGAGCCGTTCCTTTTGCCCTTGCTGGGGGTTGTTTGCACAATGCGTAGCAGGCTGCCACAGGCCCGGCAGTGGACGAGTCCGGCCAAGGCGCGGGAGGCGCTGGCGCTGCGGCGCGGGATCCCTTGGTTGCGTTTCAGCCAGCGATCGATCTGGGCGGCTTCGGTGCGGCTGAGGAGAGCTGGGTGAGTATCGCGCAGAACAGTACCGTCGGCGTAGGCCAGATCCCCCCGGTAGACTGGGTTGAGCAGCCAGTTGCGCCCGGTGGCTACTGAGATGCGCTTGTGGTGCTTCTCCGCAATGAAGCGCACCGCCTGCCGCAGAGATCCGTAGAGGAGAAAGTGCCGGAAAAAATCCTGAACAATGGGGGCCTGGCGGCAATCCGGGATATAGCGACCCCCTTCGCGGCGGTAGCCAAAGGGAGGCGGCCCGGGGGGAGGCTTGCCTGCCAGACGGCTTTGAGCCTGGCTTTGACGGCGACGGCGGCTTTGCAGGTGATGGGGAACCTCGGCCAGCAGCGGGATCCACTCGCCAGCAGTGCTAGGGGTTTGTAGGCCATCTGCCCTGACCAGGCTAAGGCGGACCCCAGCCTGTTGGATTTGCAGCAGCCGCCCGTGCACCTCATCCAGCTGATCTCCCAAATCCGCCAGGCGCACCAGCAGCACCTGCTGCACCGAGCCACTGGCCACGCCCTGCAGCAGCTCCTCCAGGTAGGTACGGGATCCCCAGTCGTGCCAGAGAGGATCAGCCCCGTGGGCTTTTAGCCAAGCCAGCTCCTCTTCTGGCCAAGGAGCATAGGCCGGCGTGTAGAGGTAGCCGCAGACGCCCATGGACAAATCTCCTGCCACCGCCGCTGCCCTCCTGCTCGGCTGCCCCCCCGCGATCCCAGGTGAAGGCCGCGACGGCCAGGCCAGCGCGCCTCAGGCCGCCTGCCCTATTCCGCTGCTGTTGCCGCATATTCCAGCTCTTCTTCTGCCACCCTCAAGGGTGCCTCCTCGACCTGTTCCGCCTGTCCTTGCTTGGCAGCCCGCAGTTGCTCGCGGTACTTGGCTGCCATTTCCTCGGCTTTCTCGTAAACCAGCTTGGGATCCCGCAGCATATCGCCGGGATTGGGCTCCAGCTGCTTAGTTGATAGCGAGATCCGGCCCCGCTCCGCGTCTAGGTCGATGATCATCACCTTCACTTCGTCGTTGACGTTAAAGACGCTGTGGGGTGTGTCGACGTGCTCGTGGGAGATCTCGGAAATGTGCAGCAAGCCGGAAACGCCGCCAATGTCAATGAAAGCACCGTAGGGCTTGATGCCGCGCACCGTGCCAACCACCACCTCGCCCACCTCTAGCTTGTTCATCTTCCGCTCCACTAAAGCCCGGCGATGGCTCAACACCAAGCGGTTGCGGTCTTCGTCCACCTCGAGAAACTTCAAGGGCAGCTCCTCGCCCACTAGCTCTTCCTTGGGCTTGCGGGTGCTGATGTGGGAGCCGGGGATAAAACCGCGCAGCCCCTCGATGCGCACCAGGGCGCCCCCGCGGTTGGTGGCAAAAATGGTGGCCCGCACCGTGGCATCCTCTTTTTGGAGCTGGCGCACCCGTTCCCACGCCCGCATGTACTCAATGCGGCGGATGGAGAGGGTCAGCTGCCCCTCCTCGTTCTCTTCAGTAAGGATGAAGAACTCGCGCGTCTCTCCGGGCTGGAGTACCTCGTGGGGATCTTCCACCCGGCTGATAGACATCTCCTGCAGCGGCAAGAAGGCAGCGGTTTTGGCCCCAATGTCGATTAACGCGCCACCCGGTTCCACCGAAAATACTGTGCCGGTTACAATTTCGCCGGGGCTGAAGCGATAGTCGTACTTGTCCAGGAGAGCGGCAAAGTCCTCGGTGGTAAAACCCACGTCGGCAGCAGCGGTAACTCGAGTCATAGGGGCTTACTAGCAGAGCAGTTGCGCAAGTTCAAACCACAGCCAGACCTAGACTAGGAGAAGGCATGGGCATGCCTCCACCTTCACACCCAAAAGGGTAGGTCCTGGAAACACTATCCTAGCTCAAGGAAGAAGCTTTTGTAGCAAATTTCCTCGCCCTCCTGCCAAGCTAGTAAGAAAGTGGCCCAGGGAGCGTTGGGAGAAAGGCAGTTGCATTTCATTGACCAGGTGGAGATTGAGGTGCAGGGGGGAAATGGGGGGGATGGCATTGTGGCCTTCCGCCGCGAGAAGTACGTGCCTGCCGGCGGACCCTCGGGCGGCAATGGGGGGCGGGGCGGCTCGGTGATCCTAGTGGCAGATCCGGGGCTGCAGACTTTGCTGGACTTTCGCTTCCAGCCAGTCATCAAAGCCGAAAACGGCTCAAAAGGAGGACCCAACCAGCGCACGGGGGCCAGCGGGGCGGATCGGCTGGTGCGGGTGCCCTGTGGCACGATGGTGTTCAACGCGGAAACGGGCGAGCTCCTTGGAGATCTGGTGCAGCCAGGGGATCAGCTGCTGGTGGCCCGGGGCGGCAAAGGGGGCTTGGGCAACGCCCACTTCTTGAGCAACCACGATCGCGCCCCCCGCCGTTTTACTAGGGGCCAGCCGGGGGAGCGGGTGCGGC
Organism: Synechococcus sp. O70.1; assembly: GCF_047462215.1. Lineage (NCBI taxonomy): Bacteria > Bacillati > Cyanobacteriota > Cyanophyceae > Synechococcales > Synechococcaceae > Synechococcus > Synechococcus sp. O70.1. The sequence continues at coordinate 92,443 of NZ_JANSIT010000008.1, forward strand.
TGCGCCTGGAGCTGAAGCTCATTGCTGAAGTGGGGATCGTCGGCCTGCCCAACGCCGGCAAGTCAACCTTGATTTCCGTGATCTCCTCCGCCCGGCCTAAGATTGCGGATTACCCCTTCACCACGCTACAGCCCAATTTGGGGGTGGTGCCCCATCCCTCGGGCGATGGGGTGGTGTTTGCCGATATTCCCGGCCTCATTGAGGGAGCCCACCGAGGGGTGGGACTGGGGCATGACTTTTTGCGCCATGTGGAGCGCACGCGGCTGCTGATTCATTTGGTGGACGGCGCGGCGGCCGATCCTGTCAGGGCTTACCAAGTTGTGCAGCAGGAGTTGCGCGCCTACGGCCACGGGCTCATCGACAAGCCGCAGATTGTGGTTTTAAACAAAATCGACGCCCTCGAGCCGCAGGAGGTTGTCGAGCGCACCCAGCGGCTTGCAACCGCCGTCGGCGCTCCAGTCTTGGCCATCTCGGCAGTGGCCAGGCAGGGTTTGGATGCTCTCCTGCAGCGAGTGTGGCAGAGTCTGGGCCGGGATCCAGAGCCCCCTCGACCTGGGGGCAAGATCCAGCTAGCGGCGCCTCAAGAGAAGCCTAGAATAGGAGTGCCCCCGCTTCCCCCAAGCCCAGAGATGAGTGGCTATGTACGTCTCCGAGGAGGATCTGCCACCCGACTTGCGCCAGATTAAGCGGGCCGTTGAGCAGGCGACGCAGGCAAGGGCAGGATCCTGTCTGGAGCTGGCAATGCTGCTGCGCCTGTTGGAGGATCTGCACCGCACCATTTTGGAGGGAGCCTTCCAAGAAGCTTTGCCCAACACCCGGCAAGAGCTCTATCAAGTGCTTCAAGAACTAGAGGAGGCAGGTGACTGGCCCTACCTGCCGCGTTTGCACATCCAGGCCCTGATGCAGCAGCTCAAAGACTGGCCGCAGAGCTCCCTGTCGGTGCCGCCCACCCCTCGTCCTGTGGTGGAGGTCTCGGAAAGCCGTTCTGAGTCTTGACGTTTTCTGATGGCCGAATACTTCAAGCTCCATCCCCAACACCCCCAGCCTCGCTCCATCCAGCGCATTGCAGCCGCGCTCCGCGAGGGGGCGGTCATGCTTTATCCCACCGACACGGTCTATGCCATCGGCTGCGATGTCACTCACAAGCAGGCAGTGGAGCGGGTGCGGCACATCAAGCGGCTTTCTAACGACAAGCCTCTTACCTTTCTGTGCCCTTCGCTTTCCCAGATTGCTCAGTATGCCCAGGTGAGCGATCCCGCCTATCGGCTGATGCGGCGGCTGATCCCTGGCCCGTTTACGTTTTTGTTGCCAGCCACCAAGCTGGTGCCTCGGTTGGTGATGGAGCCCAAGCGAAAGACCACTGGCATCCGCGTGCCCGATTCGGCCATCTGTCAGGCGCTGTTGGCCGAGTTGGGTAACCCCATCGTCTCCACCTCGGCCAAGCTGGGCAGGGATCCCATCGGCTCGTTGGAGGTGGGCTTTGATCCGGCAGCGGATTGGGAGGAAGGGGGAATCTTTACCGCCGAGGAAATGCGCCAGTTGGAGAAGCAAGTGGATCTGATAGTGGATGACGAGGCTCCCTATCGGGCCCAGGTCTCGACCGTCATCGATCTCACAGGGCCGGAGCCGCTGCTGGTGCGGGCCGGGCTGGGCTACAAGCAGGTGGCGGATCTGCAGTGGGCAAAAGAGCCGGGCAATTGAGGCACAGGCCCTGGGTTTTCCGCCTAGCTGCTTGCTCCTAGAATAGGGTCGTCCTGCCGGTATGGTCCCATGCCTGAAACCTTAGCTGAAAAAAAGTCGGCGCTGTTGCAGCTTTTGGAGACGACCGACCGGGGCCGCAGGGTTTCCCCTAGCCAAAAAAACCAGATTCTGGCTCACATTGCCGCCCTAGAAGTCCTCAACCCTACCCCTAACCCCCTAGCAGCTCCTGAACGGTTGGAGGGGACTTGGCTGAACCTGTTCACCACTAGCGCCGCTTTGTTGCGGCTGGCCCCTTTGCCCCTTTTGACCACCGGCGAGATCTATCAGTGCATTCGAGCCCAGAAGGGCCAAGTCTTTAACGTGGCCGAAATCCAGGGATCCGGCTGGCTGCCGCGGGGGATCTTGGCGGTGGCAGCCCGCTTCTATCCGGCATCGGAACGGCGGGTCAAGGTGCTGTTCGAGCGGCTGCTTGTGGGACTCCAGGCGTTGATGAGCTACGAGATCGAGAGTTTTCTCTATCTGCTCGAACGGGATCCCGACCGGCTCCCGGCTATCAAGATTGACCTGGGTTGTCGCAAGCCAACGGGCTGGCTGGATATCACCTATTTGGACGAGGATCTGAGGATTGGCCGTGGCAGCCAAGGGAGTCTCTTCGTGCTCAGGCGGGTGGGCGAAAGTAGCTAGCGGGAGACGCACTACCCCACAGCTAAAGCCGGGGGTCTTCACCTCGCGTTTTCTCGATGAGAGCGAAGCTGATCTCCCAGAGGGTCTCCAGGGCCCGGTAGGACGCTTGCAACGCCTGCAACTTCTCTTGGGACTGTTCCAGTTGCCGGGCCCATTCCTCTTGTTGAGAGTGCAGCTTTTGGTTTTCCCATTTTGTGCACTGTAGAAGGCGCTCGAGTTGCTGCTGCCGCTGCTGGAGCTGGGCTTGCTCTGCTTTTGCCTGCTGTAGTTGGATCCCTTGGCGTTCCAATTCTGCCTCCAGGGCAGCAACTTGGGATTGCAGCTGGCGCAGCGCTTGCTCTGGGCTAGGCTTGGGTCGTAGTCGCGGCTGGCCGCCGTGATCGGCAGGATCAAACGGAGATAGAGCTTCTAGCAGCGCTTCTCGGAAGCTGCCCCAAGAGGTCGACTGCAACGCCAGCCGGGCCAGCCACCAAACCCCATAGGCAGCCCCCAGCCCAGCCACTAGGCCAGGGATCCCAGCCAAGGAGAGGGAAATCTTGGGCAGAGTCGGCAGGATCTGATCCAGCAGAGCCACCACCCCGGCGAAGACGAGGAGCCCGCTCCCTGCAGCAGCAGCACCGGAGATCCAAAAGGAGCGGACAAGCCTCGTCATCGGGTAGGCCAAGAAACCAAAGCCCTAAGGGGCCCACACAACGCCTGCCACCCCCCAGTTTATCCCGTCGCTCTTGCTAGGGCACCTGCCAAGCTCGTTGGTGATAGCTCTCCAAGGAGGCCCAGGGATCCGCTGCCCCTGCGGGGGCATGGTGGTGTTCAGAGTGATGGTGGTGAGGACCGTGCCCATGGGAGTGATGGTCATGGTCGTGGGGATGAGGATGGGAATGTCCTGCTCCCAGCTCTGCGCTCACCGCCAGGCGAAACTTGCAGAGGTGGCAGTTCACTGGAGTTTGGCCCTGGAGAGCCTCCTGCTCCAGTTGCTGCAGGGTGTGCAGCACCGTATCCACTATGCCCAATTCTGGCAGCATCAGCCAGTCAATCTCGGGGTGGCAGCGCCGCTGCTCCTGCACTGCCGCCTCGATTCTTTTCACCAGTACCCCTGTAAAGAGAAAATAGGGCAACACGAGAACCCGGCGCGGCTGCCAAGAGAGGGCTCGCTGCAACCCCACGGGCAGGCGCGGATGGGTAATGCCGATAAAGCAAGTCTCCACGGCCGCAAACCCAGACCCTTCCCAGAGCAGTCGAGCCAGCTTACAGGCTTCGGCGTTGGCTTCGGGATCACTGGAGCCGCGGCCGACAAAGAGCAGCACCGTCTCCGCTTCCGGGATCCGCTGCGGCTGGGCGGCCAGCAAAGTGGCCATTCGCTCCCGCAGCATTTGCAAGATCTCAACGCGGATCCCCAGCGGCGCGCCGTAGTGGACGCGCAACTGCGGGTGGAGGGCCTGGAGGCGATCCAGCTCTGTGGTCACGTCGAACTTGTTGTGGCGCGCCCCAAACAGCAATAGCGGCAGAGCCACGATCTCCTGCCACCCCTGGGCCAAGCAGTGTTCCACCCCTTGGGCAATGGTCGGCTGGGCCAGCTCCAGAAAGCAAGGGATCACCGGCCGATGGGGCGTGAGAGCTTGGTAGGTCTGGGCCAGCTCCAGGAAGGCTTGCTGTCCCTCTGGGTCACGGGATCCGTGGCCAATGAGCAACAAGGGCAAGGACGCAGAAGGGGACTGCCCAACGGTAGAGGAAGGAGAAAAACTGAGGGTATTCAACACGAAAACTCCGTTCCTTGGGAATTGCAAAGGTCCAGGAAAAAGCAGGTGAGTGTTTTCGCTGAGGGAGCGGATTGGCGCCCCACTTTCCCCAGCCTGCCTGGGCCTTTTAGGCTAGCCTGCCGCTAGTTGTTCACCAAGGCCCCCCAGGGGGATTGCCGCCTCCGGGGAGATAATTCCAAACCCTTGTCCTGATCCCTAACTCCCTCCTCTCCGAGCAAGAGGGGCTGGGGGTGAGGGCTGAAAGTGCCGCAGGCGCAGGGCATTGGCCACCACCGAGACAGAGCTGAAGGCCATGGCTGCCCCCGCCAACATGGGGTTGAGCAGCCAGCCGGTGAAGGGATAGAGCGCCCCGGCAGCAATGGGGATCCCCAGGACGTTGTAGATAAAGGCAAAGAAGAGGTTTTGGCGAATGTTGGCAAGGGTAGCCCGGCTAAGTTGGATGGCGGCAGCCACACCCCGCAAATCGCCCGATACCAGGGTAATGTCGCCGGTGGCCATGGCCACGTCCGTGCCCGTCCCCATGGCGATCCCCACATCGGCCTCAGCCAGGGCCGGCGCATCGTTAAGGCCGTCTCCCACCATCACCACCCGCCCCTGAGGCCGCCTAAGCTGGCGAATCAAGGCTGCCTTCTGCTCAGGACGGACTTGGGCAATGACTCGCCGGATCCCGACCTGCCGGGCAATGGCTTGGGCAGTGGTGGGGTTGTCGCCAGTCAGCATAACCACCTCCAGCCCCATCTGGTGCAGCTGCTGCACAGCTTCAGCGGAAGTGGGCTTTAGCGGATCGGCAATGGCCAGCAGTCCCAGAAAACTCTCCCCTTGAGCCACGCCAATGACCGTTTTGCCCTCGTTCTCCCAAGCTTGAGCCCGCTCCTTGCTGGCGGGATGGCAAGGGATCCCCATCGCCTGCAGCCAGCTCAGCCGACCAACACGCACCGGCTGTCCCTCTACCCAGGCTTCTATCCCCTCGCCTACTCTTGCCTGGAAGTGCTGGGCTGGCGGGAGCGCGATCCCTTCTGCTTCGGCTTTTTGCACCACTGCCCGGGCTAGCGGATGTTCTGAGTACTGTTCTGCCGCAGCCGCTAGACGCAACAGCCCTAGGGGAGAGGAGGCTGGAGTCCAGATATCGGTAACAGCGGGACGGCCAGCGGTGAGAGTGCCGGTTTTGTCCAAGACCACGGTGGCGAGGCGATGGGCCAAAACCTCCAAGCTCTCAGGCCGCTTCACCAGGATCCCCAGCTCTGCTCCTCGCCCTATGGCCACCTGGATCGAGGTGGGGGTGGCCAAACCCAAGGCACAAGGGCAGGCAATGACCAGCACCCCAACGGCATTGACCAAAGCCAACGTTGGCTTGCCCGCCAGCCCCCACCAGAGCCCAAACGTTACCGCCGCCACTCCAATGACCGCCGGCACAAACCACGAGGTCACTCGATCTGCCACCTGCTGAATGGGAGCTTTGGATCCCTGAGCTTCCTGCACCAGGCGCACGATCTGGGCCAAAAGCGTATCTTTGCCTACCCGCTGGGCCTTCATGACAAAGCTGCCTGTCTGGTTGAGAGTGGCCGCGATAACCTCATCCCCCACCGATTTGACGACAGGCAGGCTTTCCCCGGTTGCCATCGACTCATCTATCGCCGAGGAACCTTCCAGGATTACACCGTCCACCGGCACCTTCTCGCCGGGGCGCACGCGGATGCAATCTCCTACTTGCACCTCCCCAATTGGGATCTCCTGTTCCACTCCCTGGCGAATTACCCTTGCGGTTTTGGGCTGCAGCCCCATCAGCTTGTGGATGGCCTCGGAGGTTTGGGCTTTGGCCCGCTGCTCCATCCACTTGCCCACCAGCACCAGCGTGACGACCACGGCCGCTACTTCGTAGTACACCTCGGGGTGCAGCCCTTGCCGGTGGAAGAAGTCGGGAAAGAGGGTGGCAAAAAGGGAATGGAAGAAGGCGGCACTGGTTCCCAAGGCCACCAGGGTGTTCATATCGGCCGTTCGCCGCCGCCAAGCCGCCCAGGCGCCGCGATAAAACGGCTGGCCCACCCAAAACTGCACCGGTATTGTCAGCAGCAACTGCAGCCACGGATCCTGCAGGGGCAAGCCGGGGATCTCCCTCCCCAGCATCATCGGCAACGATCCCACTAGCAGCGCCGTGCTGATGCCTGCTCCTATTGCCGCCTTCAGCTTCCACTCCCGTTCTGCCGCCCGTTGGGCAATCCGCTCGGGATCCGTCGGCTCCAGCAGTTGCCAATCGTCTTGGAGGAGGTGGGCCCGATACCCCGCCTGCTCCACTGCCCGGATTAAGGCTTGGGGGCTCACCAGCCGGGGATCCCCTTGAACAATCGCCTGTTCGCTGGCAAAGTTCACCGTTTGCGCCGTCACCCCTGGCACCTGGCCAAGCGCCCGTTCAATGCTGACAGCGCAGGAGGCACAGCTCATACCCTGGATGGCCAAGCGCCAAGTGCCGGCAGCAGATGGGGCAGAGGGGTTGGGGATACCAGAATCAGACATGGCTCTGCCCTCCGAGTAAAAGCAACGCCAAAGCCTCCTTCCTCCCAACAATGAGGAAAACCCCAGCCGGGAGCTCTGTCCTGCCGACGTCGCTACGCCGGCGGATAGCCCACTTGGGCAAGAACCTGCCGCCAGTCCGTGTCTGTCTGCGCGGAGAGAATCCGCACCTGCTTAGTCTTGGGATCCGCTTCCACTTGGGCCTGGGGATCCCGTTGCCGCACCGCCTGGGCAATGGTCTCCACACAAGCCGAGCAGGCCAGCTTGGGCACCGTCAAAACAACCTGCATCCTGAAAAGCCTCTACACCTCCATAGCTCGATGCTAAGCCTTGCAGGGGGCTAGAAGGTCAAGGGGAGGGAGGCGGATCGTCCAGGTTCCAGCGGTAGTCCACTTGGTAGCCCCGCTGGCGCCACTCTTCTTCCAGTTGCAACTGTTGGGTGAGGGCCTTGCGCAAAGAGGTGATCAGCTCTTGCGTGCGGCCGCGGTTGCCAAAATCCTGTTCCTCGACTGCCGGAAACGTCTGCCGCTCCAAAACCCGCAGCAGAAACTCATAGTGGATGTGGGCTGGCACCGGAATCCGTTTCATCGATCTAGAAGGGATCCATCTTGGTGGCTGGCGAAAAGTTTACGGGGACAACAGGGAGCGCACCGCTTGGCCAGGATCTAGCTGCGTGACCAGGGCTTCCCCCACCAGCACGGCGCGCACCCCCCAGGCTTGCAACTGCTGCAGATCGGCGAAGGTGTGGATGCCAGACTCGCTGACCACCGGCAGATCCCCCAGGCGATCCCGGTAGGCGGCCAGGAGGTTGCGTGTCGTCCTTAAGTCGACTGTAAAGGTTCTCAAGTCGCGATTGTTGATGCCAATCAACACCCGCCCCTTGGCCTGTTGCAGTTGCGGCAAGGCTAAGACTCGCTCCAGCTCCTGAGCGGTATGCACCTCCAGCACAGCCGCCATGCCCAACCGCTGAACGAGCTTGAGGAAGTAGCCCAAGTCGGCATCCGAGAGAATGGCGGCAATCAGCAGCACCGCATCCGCTCCTAGGCTGCGGGCCCAGAGGATTTGGTAGGGGTAGAGGATGAACTCCTTGCAGAGGATGGGGATCCCTACTGCCTGGCGGATCTGGCGCAGGTACTCGCCGCTGCCCTGAAAAAACCGCTCATCTGTAAGCACCGATAGGCAACTGGCCCCCCCTGCTTCATAGCTGCGGGCAATGGCCACTGGGTCAAAGGGATCCCGGAGGATGCCGCGGCTAGGAGAGGCCCTTTTCACCTCAGCAATGAGAGAGACGGGGTGGGGGGATTGGGTGAGAGCGGCCACGAAATCCCGCACGGGGGGAGCCTGCTCCAGTTGCCGTTGCAATTCCTTGAGAGGAAGCTGCTCCCGCTGGCGCTCCACCTCCTGCTCTTTGTGCCAGACAATGGCTTCCAAAATGTGGCGCGGCTCAGCCTCGGGCGCTGCTATCTGGTAGACCTGCGAGGCGACCACCACCGCTGGGGCAGGGGAACGCCGACGAATAGCAAGCGGTTCACTCTGCAGCTCCATATCGCCCCTGACCAGAACCTTTCACCTCACCCTAGATCACTCTAGGGCTAAGCGGCCAGTTTGAATAGCTACTCCAGGTTTCCCCAAGCAGCCTCTGGCAAAGGCGTTTTTTTTACCCTATCGTTGAGGTTGGGATCAGCAACCGAGATGGCGGGTTAACCTGCAAGTCGAGCGGCGGCCCTAAAGCAGGATTGAGGTTATTGCGGTCCACGTTTGAGGGGGTTAGGCGTGCTGTACCTAGCAGAGCTCTCCAAGCCACTTGGATTTGCCAAGTCGTCTCTGCAACTACTAGCTAAGCAACAGCAGGACAACACCTGGGTGGCCGTCAACGAAGAATCCATCACCCTGGATGGCCGCATTGCTCAAGAAGCCGGGCGCTTCAAGGATGGGGCGCTGGTGCTAGCAGAGGTCTCTGGCAACCGCCAGGTAACTCGCATCAGCGAAGCTGCTCGCCAAGTGGTAACCTACCTGCAAAGTTTCAGCCAACTTCAGCAAAAAGTCCGCAGCCAAGAGGAAGAGATCGAGAATTGGCGCAAGTCCCTCACCTTTCAGGCCCAAGAGCTCACCCGCCGCGAGATGGAGCTGGCTGCCCAAGAAGAGGAGGTGCAGCGGCTGTACGAGCAATACAAAGCGGTCGAGGAGGAGCGCAAACTTCTGGAGAGTCTCAAAGAGGAGCTGACCAACCAGCAAGCCTATCTGGCTGAGCAACAGCGCCTGATTGGAGAGCAGCGAGAAGCTCTCAACCGACAGCGGCAGGAACTGGAAGCTCGCTCCAGCCGCCTTAGAGAAGCCGAAGCAGCCCAGCTCCGGGCTTTGTTGCAAGAAGTTCAGGAACATTTAAGTTTCCCTACGGCGCCCCTGGATCTTCTGCAAAGCTTGAAAAGCCAGGTTCAGCAGCAGCAGGAGCACTTCCACCACCAGATGGCCCAACTGGAGCAGGAGCGACAGCAAGCCCAAATTGGCCAAGAGGGGCTGGAGCGGGACTACCAAGCCTGGCGGGAGCGCCGCGCTGCCTGGTGGGGATCCCGCCATGCCCTCGAGCAAAGCCAGGCTAGCTGGCAGGTTCAGCAGCGATCCCTGCAGCTTTACCAAGAGCAACTGCAGAGGATCCTCCAGCAGTTGCACTCTCAGGAGAGCCTCCAGCAAAAAGCCTACCGTTTGGTTCAGGAGTACGACTTCATCGTTGACGGTAGCCGCAACGGAGGGGAGGAGGTGGCGGTCTCAGTGGAGGAGCTGGCGGCTTTGGTTAGCCAAATGCGCCGGGACTACGAGCAGCGGGCGGCCCAGGTTAGCCAGCAGCGGGCTGAGCTGGAGCAGAACCGGCAAACCTTACAGGGGTTACAAGCGCGGCTGGCCACCGCCTCTCCCGAGGAACGGTTTGACCTCGAAATGGAGATCGACTACGCCCAGGCTGCCTGTAGCGCCCTAGAAGAAGCTCTGCTGCCCCAAGAGAAAAACCTGCAGCGGGAGTACGAGGAACTAGCCCGCCACGAGGCTCGCCTCAAGCAGCTACAGAATCAGGCTGCCGCTCCGGTTCGAGTGGATATTGGCCCCCTCCTGGAACAGATGGCCGAGCAAAAGCAGGAGCTGCTCCAGGAAAAAGACCGCCTGCAAACGCTTGTCCACCAACTGGAAGCTTCTCTCTCAGCTCAACAGGAGCAACTGGCCCGCCAACAGCAGGACCTGGAGCAGGAGTGGCAACACCTAGAGCAAGAGGAGGAGGCCCTGCGGGCCCGGGCCCAGGCAATGGCCGAAACCTGGGGGCGCCTCAACCAACTGCAAGCTGCGCTTGCTGCTGAGCAGGAGCGCTGGGCAGAGTGGGCAGGGTATCTGGGGCAATTGGAGGCGGAGCTGAGTCGGTACCAAGAAGGGAGCTCCAGCGCCTGGGCTCACCTCCAGCAGGTGCAGGCCCTCTTGGCTGGCCTTGCCCAGGGATAAGCCTTAAGCCTGTCCTAGAGCCTAAGCGCCTTCTAGGGAGCGCGGGGGCAAAGCCGGGATCCTCTTCCTCGCTTGTTGGTTTCAGCAGTTTTTACTTATGTCCACCCCTTCCACTAGCAGCGAAGCCGCTCAACGGGCTGCCCGCCTAGAAAAGGTCCGCCACCTGCAGGAGCAAGGGATCCTGCCCTATGCCTATTCTTTTCCCGTTACCCACCTAGCTGCCGAGTTGCAGGCGCAATTTGCTGACCTGGAGCCTGGCGGGGAGCGGGAGGATGTCCAGGTGGCCGTGGCTGGGCGAATCCGGGCGCGGCGAGTGATGGGTAAACTCGCTTTCTTGACTCTGCAAGATCGCTCTGGCACCATCCAGCTTTACCTGGAGAAGCAGCGGCTAACAGAGCGCATGGGGGAGGTGGCTTTCAAGAACCTAGACAAGCTCATCGACGTGGGCGACTGGCTGGGGGCCAGGGGCTGCCTCAAGCGCACCGAAAAAGGGGAGCTGTCGGTGTGGGTGGACGAATACCAGATCCTGACCAAGGCCCTGCTGCCTCTGCCTGACAAGTGGCACGGCCTGCGGGATGTGGAAAAACGCTACCGCCAGCGCTACGTCGATCTCATCGTCAACCCCGAGGTCAAACAGACCCTGCTCGACCGCGCCAAGATCATCCGCTCCCTGCGGCAGACCCTGGAAGAGCGAGGCTTTGTGGAAATTGAAACGCCGGTGTTGCAGGTTATCCCCGGGGGGGCAGAGGCGCGGCCTTTTGTAACCCACCACAACGCCCTGAATCTAGATCTCTACCTCCGTATTGCCACCGAGCTGCACCTGAAGCGGCTGGTGGTGGGCGGGATCGAGCGGGTTTACGAAATTGGGCGGGTCTTTCGCAATGAGGGGATCTCCACCCGCCACAACCCGGAATTTACCTCCCTGGAGGCCTACCAAGCCTTTGCTGACTATCACACGATGATGGAGCTCACCGAAACCTTGGTGTGCAACGCCGCCCTGGCTGTGCGGGGATCCCTGCAGCTTACCTACCAAGGGGAAGCCATCGACCTCACCCCCCCCTGGCGACGGGTGACGATGCAAGAGCTGGTGGAAGAGGCCACTGGCATCTTCATCGATGTAGAAAAAGAGTGCTCTGAGGAGCTCTTGCCCGCCTTGGCCGCGCAAGGGATCCCCAATCTCTCACCCCAGGACTCTCCTGGCCAGTTGCTGGTCAAGGCCTTTGAGCACTGCTGTGAAAGCCGCCTACGCCAACCCACCTTTGTCCTGGACTATCCCCTGGAGGTATGTCCGCTCACCAAGCCTCACCGCAGCAAGGCAGGGCTGGCCGAGCGCTTTGAGCTGTTCATTGTTGGGCGGGAGACCGCCAACGCCTACTCGGAGCTCACCGATCCGGTGGATCAGCGGCGGCGGCTGGAGGCCCAGGCAGCCCTAAAGGCAGCTGGCAAGGAAGAAGCCCACTTTCTTGACGAAGACTTCCTCACGGCTCTGGAATATGGCCTTCCTCCCACGGGCGGTCTTGGCCTAGGCATTGACCGCCTGGCGATGCTGCTGTGCGATGCTCCCAGCATTCGGGATGTCATTGCCTTTCCCCTGCTGCGGCCCGAAAGCTCCGCCCAAGAAAAAGCCCCCGAATAGGGGCCTAGGCTTGCAGAAGGGCTTTACATCATTACATCATTCCCGGCTTGCTCGGGCGGCCTTTGGCCGGCTTGGGCTCCGGCTTCTCGACGACCACGGCCTCCGTGGTGAGGTACATGGCGGCAATGGAAGCCGCATTTTGCAGGGCCAAGCGCACCACCTTGGCCGGGTCTACAATCCCGCGGGCAAACATGTCCACATACTCGGCGGTCAGGGCGTCGAGGCCGTAGGGCATCTCTTGCTCCAGAACCTTTTCCACCGCTATTGATCCCTCCAGCCCAGCGTTGTGGGCAATCTGATAGAGCGGCGCCCGCACGGCCTGGTAGACGATGTCTGCCCCCACCTGCTCTTCGGCATTCAACTTGGCCTTAAAGTCTGGGATCCCCTTGGAAAGGTGGAGCAGTGTCACCCCCCCGCCAGGGACGATCCCTTCCTCCACGGCTGCTCGCGTGGCGTTGAGAGCATCTTCAATGCGCAGCTTGCGGTCTTTGAGCTCGGTCTCGGTGGCAGCTCCCACCTTGATGACCGCCACTCCGCCAACCAGCTTGGCAATTCGCTCCTGCAACTTCTCGCGGTCGTACTCAGAATCGGTGGTCTCCAGCTGCTTGCGGAGCTGAGCTACCCGCTTCTCTACGGCTGCCTTAGTACTGCCATCGGTAACAATGGTGGTCTTGTCGCGGGTAACCGTGATCTTGCGGGCCGACCCCAGCATGTCCAGAGTGACATTCTCCATCTTGACGCCAATTTCCTCCGAGATGAGCCGGCCCCCGGTGAGGATGGCAATGTCCTCCAGCATGGCCTTGCGCCGCTCCCCAAAGGAGGGAGCCTTCACCGCCACCGCATTCAACACTCCCCGCAGCTTGTTGACCACTAGAGTAGCCAGGGCTTCTCCCTCCACATCTTCGGCAATCACCAGTAAGGGCCGCCCCTCCCGGGCCAGCCGCTCCAGCAGAGGCACCAGCTCCTGCACGTTGGAGAGCTTGTTGCTCGTGATGAGCAGATAGGCGTTTTCGTATTCCGCTACCATCCGCTCGGTATCGGTGATGAAGTAGGGAGAGATGTAGCCGCGGTCAAACTGCATTCCCTCCACTACTTCCAACTGGGTTTCCATCGACTTGGACTCTTCGACCGTGATCACCCCCTCTCGCCCCACCGCATCCATGGCCTTGGCGATCATCTCGCCTACCTCGCTGTCGTTACCGGCAGAGATAGTGGCCACCTCGGTGATGGTCTTGCGATCCTCCACCCGTTTGGCCTGGGCGGCAATCTTCTCCACCAGGTAGGCGGTGGTCTTTTCAATGCCGCGCCGCAGGGCTACAGGGTTAGCTCCTGCCGCAACGTGCTTTAGCCCCTCCTGGATCATGCTCTGGGCCAGGATGGTGGCTGTACTGGTGCCATCCCCGGCCGCGTCGTTGGTTTTGCTGGCCACCTCCCGCATCAACTGGGCACCGGCATTTTTCAAGGGATTGGCCAACTCAATTTCTTTAGCAATTGTTACTCCGTCGTTAACAATCTGAGGAGCGCCAAATTTCTTCTCTAGAACCACATTGCGCCCCTTAGGGCCAATCGTAACCTTGACTGCGTTTGCTACTTGATTGATGCCCTCTTCTAGAGCCTTGCGAGCCTCTTCCTTAAACAAAATCTGCTTTGCCATAGAATCCCTGATCCTCGCTATCTCAACTAGCAACTAGGCCACTTGTTCTAAGTGCTACCGGGCAGAGCGGGATCCTGCGAGGTCGACAGCGATCCCTTCCCTTGGCTAGGTCAAGAGTTAGCACTCTGGAACCTCGAGTGCTAATCTAGCCCAAAGGCGGCAGCCTCAGCAAGATGGCCTGGATGCAGAGATAGCAGGCGGAAGCAGGGAACACTCACGAACTGTCGCTGATGAGGATGTCAGGAAACTGGGCTTGGGCTTCGCTAATGGGGCGGTCGCGCCCACCATTTTGCCAGTAGTTGATGAGCTCAGTGGCTTGGTTGAGCAAGTTGATGCGATCTTCTTCACTAATCCAGCTTTTGCTTTCCAGTTCAGCCTTAAGCTGTTCCCAAGCATCATCTCGGGGCCAGAAGAAGTAGCGGGTGAGAGGACTGCGGTTTTTGGCCACTACTTGATCCACTGCAATGGCCAAATCGTTTTGCAGCCACAAAGCTTTTAGGGCAAATTTCGGCAAGGCTTGTTTCTCCCTAGATAACGACAAGATACAAGCCCGACCTGAGCCGGGCAGAGTTCTATTGTAAACTACCCGTCCTCAGGTAGAAGGCGGTGCTCCCTCCCGGCTGGGTGGGGCTATTGAGGAGCTGGCCTAGCTCTGCCCTTTTTCTTGCGGAGCCTGAAGGGTAGGATGGGGGAGAGGAATGCCTACAGCCAGCTTTAATGGACGACAAGACCGCCCTAGAAACCCTCTCCGTGGTCATGACCACCGTGGGCTCCGAAGCCGACGCCCATCGCCTGGCCCACACCTTAGTGGCCGAGCGCTACGTGGCCTGTGCCCAGGTGCTGCCCCCGATTACCTCCTACTACCGCTGGCAGGGATCCCTGCAGACAGAGAAAGAATACTTGCTGCTGCTTAAGTTGCCCAGCAGTGCTTATCCCCGCCTGGAACAGCGGCTGCGGGAGCTCCACCCCTACCAGGAGCCGGAGATCCTGGCTCTGCCGGCTGCTCAGGTAAGCGCTACCTATCTGGCGTGGGCCCGAGAGCAGGTAGGCTAAGAAGAGCGGTACCCTCTCTAGCATGATTGCCCTCTACCCCGGCAGCTTCGACCCCATCACCTTTGGGCACCTCGACATCATCGAGCGGGCCAGCCGTCTGTTTTCCAAAGTCATCGTTGCAGTCCTGAGAAACCCCAACAAAACGCCTCTGTTTACTCCTGAGCAGCGGCAAGCCCAGATCCTCCTCTCTGTTGCCCACCTAAAAAACGTTGAGGTCGACACCTTTTCCGGCCTGACGGTGGCCTACGCCCGCCAGCGAGGGGCAAAAGTCATTGTGCGCGGCTTGCGGGTGCTATCTGACTTTGATGTCGAGCTGCAGATGGCCCACACCAACAAGCTCCTGGCTCCTGAGTTGGAAACCCTTTTCCTTGCTACTGCTAGCGAGCACAGCTTTGTCAGTAGCAGCTTAGTTAAGGAAGTGGCCAAGCTAGGCGGCCCCATTGACCACCTGGTACCCCCGCCGGTGGCTCAAGATCTGCGGGAGCGTTTCCCCTTAACTTGATCCGCTCTGTCCCCAACTACGAAAACAGGGCCTTGAGCTCTTGCAACGTCTTTCTCACCTTGGCCTGGGCAGCTTCCACCTCTGGTTGGTCGTAGGCTTTGGCGGCAAAGTCCAGTTCTTCCAAGCTGCGGCCCATTTCCTTGGCCAAGCGCAGCATCTCCCGCTTTTGCTGCTGGGGCAAGGTGTTTGCCAGGCTGGTTAGGGTCTTGCGGGTCAGGCCCATCGGCCCGTGAATGTAGGAGCGGATCTCCAGCCAATCCTCAGCGTCCACCAGGCTCTGCAGCCGCTCTACGTGTTGCTCTAGCTGCTGTAGCTCTCGGGGCAAGGCGGCAGCCGCCTGGACAGGAAGGGATCCCAGCCACAGGCCCAACGTTAGGATGGCAAGTAGCAGCAAACTGCGCCAGCGACGCATCATCCTCCACCTCCCACCTGTCTTCACCGGCTTGACTCTTGGCCATTACTTTCTCAGCAACCATATAGTGTACCTGTTGACTGCCCTCCAGCCCTTGGCCGCTCGGAGGAGAAAAGAGCAAATCGGTTAGCCTAGAACTGTAAAAGAATGTAAACGGCGCTCCCATGCAACGCATCATCCTCATGACTGGCAAGGGAGGGGTCGGCAAGACCTCGATGGCAGCGGCGACCGGCTGGCGTTGTGCCGAGCTTGGCCTAAAAACCCTGGTGCTGAGCACCGATCCGGCCCACTCCCTGGCCGACAGTTTCGACCAACCCTTGGGCCACGAGCCGGTGGAGGTCAAACCCAACCTCTGGGGAGCGGAGCTGGATGCCCTGCAGGAGCTGGAACTGAACTGGGGATCCGTCAAGGCCTACATCACGCAGGTGTTGCAGGCCCGCGGGCTGGACGGCGTGCAGGCGCAGGAGCTGGCGGTGCTGCCAGGGATGGACGAGATCTTTGCCCTGGTGCGGGTCAACCGCCACTACGACGAAGGCAAGTTCGATGTGCTCATCATCGACTCAGCCCCTACTGGCACGGCTTTGCGCCTCCTCAGCTTGCCCGATGTTTCCGGCTGGTACATGCGCAAGTTCTACAAACCTTTACAGGGGCTGGCGCGGGTGCTGCGCCCCATTGCCGAGCCGATTGTTAAAGGGCTAACCGGGATCCCCCTGCCAGATGACCAGGTGCTGGATGCCCCCTACGAGTTCTACCAGAAGATCGAGCGGCTAGAGCGCATCCTTACCGACAACCGCATCACCTCAGTGCGCCTGGTAACCAACCCCGAAAAAATGGTGATCAAGGAGTCCCTGCGGGCGCATGCCTACCTTAGCCTCTACGGCGTCGCCACCGATTTGGTGATCGCCAACCGCATTTTGCCAGAAGGGGTGGTGGATCCCTACTTTGCCGCCTGGAAGGCTGCCCAGCAGAAGTATCGCCAGCAGATCCACGAGGACTTTGCTCCTCTACCGGTGGTGGAGATCCCGCTTTACCCCGAGGAGCTGGTGGGGTGGGACGCCCTGGCCCGCCTGAAAAAGGATCTCTGGGGAGACCGCAACCCGGCGGAGGTGTTCTACGCTGAGCAGACAATGCAGGTGGTTACCGACAACGGCCAGTACCGCCTAGACCTCTACTTGCCCGGGATCCCCAAAGAGCAGGTGGAGCTGAGCAAAACTGGCGACGAGCTCAACATCCGCATTGGCAACCACCGCCGCAACCTGGTGTTGCCCCAGGCTCTAGCGGCCATGAAGCCGGCACGAGCCAAAATGGAAGAGGACTACCTGCGCATTCACTTTGCCGCCTGAGGGAGCTGCTAGCGGGGAGTACCTAACTGGCTGAGCGTTTTCTCTGGAGGCTGTGATGCACCATCCCGCGCATCCATCGCCAACCGTGGCCCCCATCCATGTGGTGGGCGGGGGGCTGGCAGGGACAGAAGCCGCCTGGCAAATCGCCCAACTGGGGGTGCCTGTTATCCTCTCGGAGATGCGCCCTGTGCGGCAAAGCCCGGCCCACCATACGGATCTACTGGGAGAGCTGGTGTGCAGCAATTCCTTCGGGGCCATAGCCAGCGATCGAGCGGCAGGGCTGCTTAAGGAAGAGCTGCGCCAACTGGGATCTCTGGTGATCGCCACCGCGGATCGCCACGCTGTGCCGGCAGGGGGGGCCCTAGCTGTGGATCGGGCTCGCTTTAGCCAGGCCCTAACAGAAGCCATTGCCAACCATCCTCTCATCACCCTGCGCCGGGAGGAGGTGACCGAGATCCCAGAAGGGATAGCCGTCCTCTGCACCGGCCCCCTGACCAGCAAGCCCCTAGCCAAGGCGCTGCAAGCCTTCACCGGCCTGGAGTACCTGAGCTTTTTTGACGCTTCCAGCCCCATTGTTACCGGGGATTCCCTCAACCGCACAGTGGTGTTTCAGGCTTCTCGCTACGACAGAGGAGAGGCGGCCTACCTCAACTGCCCTATGACAGAGGTGGAGTACGAGCGCTTCTGGCAGGCGCTGGTGGAGGCAGAACAGGTGCCCCTTAAGGATTTTGAAAAAGAGGAGCGCAAGTTCTTCGAGGGCTGCCTGCCCATTGAAGAAATGGCCCGCCGCGGCAAAGACACCCTCCGCTTTGGACCCTTGAAGCCGGTGGGGCTGGTGGATCCCCGCACGGGATCCCGGCCCTATGCGGTGGTGCAGCTACGCCAGGAGGACAGAGCAGGCAAGCTGTGGAACCTGGTGGGCTTTCAGACCAATTTGAAGTGGGGAGAACAGCAGCGGGTCTTTCGCCTCATCCCCGGCCTGGAAGCAGCGGAGTTTGTCCGCTTTGGCGTGATGCACCGCAATACCTTTTTGAACTCGCCGCAGCTTTTGCTGCCTACGTTGCAATTTCGCCGCCGTCCGACCCTGTTGGCTGCCGGCCAGTTGGTGGGCACTGAAGGCTACGCCTGCGCCGTGGCGGGGGGGTGGCTGGCCGGACAGAACGCCGCCCGCCTGGCTCTGGGGCTGCCTTTGATCACGTTGCCGCCGGAGACGATGATGGGATCCCTGTTTCAGTTCATCAGCAGCGCCGATCCCAAGTACTTCCAGCCCATGCCAGCCAATTTTGGCCTCTTGCCGGAGCTGGAGGGGCAAAAGGTTCGCAGCAAACAAGAGCGCTATGGTCGTTACCGGGATCGCGCCTTGGCTGCTTTGGCGGCAACGGGGCTGGTGCGCCAGGTGCAAACTGCCTGAGTTCCTTACCCTCCAAGCGCAAACGGCTGGCTAGCCTGGATTGACATACTCCCCGCCCTAAAGGGCATTCGCGACAGCGGGCCGTAGGCCGGGGATTCTCGTTCTTGGTTCCACGAG
>NZ_JANSIT010000009.1:0-97406 GCF_047462215.1 Synechococcus sp. O70.1
ACCCCCCAGGCTCGGGGGGTCCCATCCCCCCTACAAACCCCATGGGGCGCTGGGCTGGGCCTAGCTTGGCCCGCACCCCTGCAACAAAAACCCCCCGCCCCCGGGGCGGGGGGTGGGGGGGGGGGGGTGCTTTTCCAGGAGGGGGATCCCCTGGACCTGCTCAAGCTCTCGCCCCACGAGCGGGCCGCTTGGATGCAAGCGGTGTGGGAGCGCCACAGCCAGCCCTAGACTGCGGCGGCTTGCTTGGCGTGTTCCTGCCGTAGGTAGGCCTGGATGAAGTGCATCAGCTCCTCCGGCTCGCCGTTCATAAACGCCTCGACGTTGGTGGTTTCGGCGTTGGTGCGGTGGTCTTTGATTAACTTGTAGGGATCGAAGGTGTAGGTGCGAATCCGACCCCCAAAGCCCTGGGTCACGATCTCGCCGCGGATCTCGGCCAACTTTTGCCGGCGCTTTTCCTCCTCGATTTCGAGGAGCTTTGCCTTGAGGATCTGGATGGCCCGCTCCTTGTTTTGCAGTTGGGAGCGCTCCTCGCTGCAGCGCACGGCAATGCCGGTGGGCTTGTGGATAACCCGCACCGCCGTTTCCACCTTGTTGACGTTTTGGCCTCCTGCCCCTCCCGAACGGCAGGTCTCGAACTCCAGATCCTCCATCCGCAGCTCAAACTCGTTCTCTTCCTCCAGGATGGGCATGACCTCAACGCCGGCAAAGCTGGTCTGGCGCTTGCCGTTGGCGTTGAAGGGGCTGATGCGCTCCATGCGGTGGTTGCCCTTCTCCGCGGAAAGATACCCGTAGGCATAGGGCCCCTCAATCAACAGCGTGGCTGACTTGATGCCCGCCTCTGCCCCTTCCGAGTAGTCCGAAAGGGTAACCTTGTAGCCCTGGTTCTCTGCCCAGCGGGTGTACATCCTCAGCAGCATCGCCGCCCAGTCCTGGGCATCGGTTCCTCCGGCTCCAGCAGTGATGGTGAGGACGGCGCCGTTTTTGTCGTAGGGTCCTGAAAGCAGTTGCTGCAGCTCCCATTGGCTTAACTCTCGCTCCACCGCGGCTAGAGATCCCGCTGTCTCGGCCAAGAGCTCCGAATCGGCTTCTTCTTGCAGGAGCTCCAGGGCAGTGGCAACCTCTTCCAGGCGGGCTTTCCAGCGGTGGACCTGCTCCCAGGAGGCCTTGAGGCTGTTGAGCTGCTTTAGGTGGCGACGAGCTGCCTCCACATCGTTCCAAAATTGCGGCTGGGAGGCTTCCTGCTCCAGAATGGCGATCTGCTGTTCCAGGTAAGGCAGGTCAAAGGTAGTCCTGAGCAGTGCTCAGGCGCGCGGTGAGCGCTTCTAGGCTGCGTTTCAGCTCGGCCAGTTCCATAGGTTTACGAACACTGTCTCATACTTTTGGACCCCGTCCAGAATCTCATCTTAACTTCCCGACCTCCAGAAGGAGGTAGCTATCTATCGTATTCAGACTAAATCCGAGCTTGCTCCAACAAAGCTTGCAACTCCTCCAGGGCCACCTGGGCCGACTGGGCTTGCTGGTAGAGGGATTGCACCACCTCGGCGCTGGCCTGGGCCGATTGCAGGGTGGCTTGGCTTTGGCGTTGGATGCGATCTGCCAGGCCGCGGATGCGGTTGCTGGCCTCGGTAGTGCGCCCCGCCAACTTGCGGATCTCCTGGGCAATGGCGCCAAAACCCCCGCCCCCACCGCTGCGGTTGGCCTCTACAGCCGCGTTAAAGGAGAGCAGACGAATGTAGCCCGCCACCTCTACGATCACGTCGACGATGGTGTTGATTTCTTTGAGCTCGCGGGATAGCTCCTGATTGCTGTCGGCAATTTCCTGAAATAGGCGGCGCACCGCCTCTACCCCAGCAAAGGTGGCGGCAAAGGTGGATTTGCTCTTCTCCGAGAGCACCGAGCTGATCTGGATGAGGCGAGCGTTGAGGCGGACCAGTTCTTCCGAGCGCTGCTGGGCCCGGCGCCGCTCTTGCTCCAAAGCAATGTTCTGGCTGAGGATCTCGGCTTTCTGCCGCTCCAGATCGCGGGCATACTGGAGGCTGCGGTTTTTCTCCTGCTCCAGCTCGGCCAGGATCCGTTTCATCTCCTCCTGCTGTTCTTCGAGCTTCCGCTGGGTGGCTAGATGTACCTGGGACTGAGCCACCAACAACACCGGCACATCCAAAAGGCGATAGTCTTGGGGGCCGACTTCTACCACCACCGGGTCGTAGATAGTCTCCTGGGGCCGCCGGAAAGCCTGGCTGGCCGCCTCAATGACATCGCAGTCGCCGGGCAAAAGGAGAAAACCCTGGCCCTGGAACTCTGCTAGGGAGCTGATGGGCCGCTTCGAAAACACCTCCAGGCCATAGGGTTTGCTCAGCATCCACTCCAAAATGGCACGCCGAGTCAGCATCCCCCGCAGCTGCGACTGCCCGTCCAACACGACTACCCCTGAAAGGGTGGGGTCGTCTTCCAGGCGGCGCACCACGTTCTCGCAGGGGGTGGACTCACCTACCTGAAAGTCCACTAGCGCCAGATCGCGCAGCTTGGTGTGGATCGATAGGGTGGGAGTGGGCGGATTCGTCAGGGTAGTCATCCTAGGGATCCTCAGCACAGGCTGGGTAGAGACAAAGTAATGTACAGAGGACAATAAGGACCTGCCTCTGCTCTGCTTTTCAAAGGCCTAGCAGCAGTGGTGCTGGTTACCTTTAGTTTGACTTGGGATCTGGTTTCCTGGCTACAGTTCTGCCCGGAGTTATACGGAAAGAGGCTCTTTTTTGCGGTTTTTACGGACAGACAAGGGAGCTGTCCCAACCCCAGGGGCTGAAGCGATCTGAGCTTAGCGAGGCTCTTGGTAGCGGTGGTAGATCTCTAGAATTTCACTGCGGCCACGGTTAAAAGCTGCCACCACTTGAGGATCGAAGTGGCTACCGCTTTGGCTTTCCACGAAGCGAAAGATATCTGACAGATCCCAAGCTTCTTTGTAGGGGCGGCGGCTAGCTAAAGCGTCGAACACGTCGGCCAAGGCCACAATCCGCCCTTCTAGCGGGATCTCTTCTCCCTTAAGGCCCCGCGGGTAGCCGCTGCCGTCGAACTTCTCGTGGTGGGTGAGGGCAATGATGGCGCTTTTTTTCATCAGCTCCGAGTCCGATTTACTGAGGATCTCGTAGCCAATCTCGGGGTGGCGGTTCATAATTAGACGCTCTTCGGGGGTGAGGGGGCCTGGCTTCCGCAAGATGGCATCCGGGATCCCGATTTTGCCCACATCGTGCAGGGGGCTGGCATAGAAGATCAGCTCTTGTTCATGGCTGGAGAGGCCCAACTGTTTGGCAATGATGCGGGAGTAGTGGCTCATCCGCTTGAGGTGAAAAGAGGTGTCCTGATCCCGGTATTCGGCGGCTTGGGCTAGACAGAAAATCGTTTCCAGGTGAGCGGCTTTCAGCTCTTCCCGCAAGCGCACATTTTGGTAGGCAACCGCCGCCTGGGAAGCCAGGGCTTCTGCCACCCGGACTTCCAGCTCAGAAAACGGCTGGCTCCAGTTAGCCACCTGGTTGGGCGCTAGGTTGGCAGGGCAATCCGGCCTGAGACGGTTCAAGAGTTGCAGGGCGCCAAGGATATTTCCTGAGGGATCCCGCATCGGCACCGTGAGCAAAGAGCGGGTGCGGTAGCCGGTCTGCTGATCGACTTGGGAGTTAAAGGCATAGGGCAAGCCCGCTGGCAAGCGATAGACGTCCGGCAGATTCAAGCTCTCCCCCGTGAGCACCACATAGCCCACAATGCTGGAAGGAGCAAGGGGCAGGCGCAGATCCTGCAGCTCCTCGTTGCGGTTGACCACGAAAAAGCGCAACTCTTCTCCCTCCCGGATGAACAGGCTAGCGCCATCACAGCAGGTCAGCTCGCGGGCTTGGGCGACAATCAGTTCCAGCAGGCGCCTTAAATCCGTTTCCGAAGAAAGGGCGATCCCCACTTGGATCAGCCGCTGACTCAGGCGCAAGGCAGCAGCAGCCTCAAATTCGGCTTCGCCAAGAGCAAGAGAGAGATCGAAGGCGGAAGGCCCATGGGACATAACCTTATCCTCCAGTGGGTTACGAGTGTTCCAAAGGAAGCGGGATTGGAGCGCTAGCAGGGATCCTGCCCCTGCTCCAAGTTGGGAGGCTGGGGGTCGCCAATCCAAAGTAACTCTGCTACCCTACTTTACCTGTGGAAGCGAGAGACGCTGTGACCCAGGTCAAGACCCAGCCGCCAGATGAGGTTGCCCTCCAGCTCATCGTTGGCCTAGGCAATCCTGGCCCACAGTATGCCAACACCCGCCACAACTGCGGCTTTATGGTGGTGGATCAGTTGGCAGAGCGCTGGGGGATCCCATTAGCTCTGGAAAAGCAGTTCCAAGGCAGCTACGGAGAAGGTTTTGCCCTAGGGGGCAAGCGGCGCCTGCTCAAGCCGGCGACTTATATGAATCGCTCTGGCGAGGCAGTGCGGGCAGTCCTGGATTGGTACAAGTTGGATCCCAGGTCGGTGCTGGTGGTCTACGATGATGTGGACTTGCCCCTGGGTCGCCTGCGACTGCGGGGATCTGGCTCCGCCGGCGGGCATAACGGCATGAAGTCTGTCATTCAGCACCTGGGCAGCGAAGCCTTCCCTCGCTTGCGCCTGGGCGTGGGCAGGCCCAAGGGCAACCAAGACATGGTTGGGCATGTTTTGGGAAGGTTTGAACCTACTGAGCAGGCAGTGCTGGAGCGGGTTCTAAGGGCAGCAGTGGAGGCAGTGGAGTGTTGCTTGCAAGAAGGATTGAGGGCGGCGATGAACCGCTTCAACCCTCTGGATCTCTCTGAGCCGCTATCTGAGCGAGATCGGCAAGATCCGGCAGCTTCTCTCGACCCAGCCAAGACTGGGCCTGGGGAAGGCTGAGGCCGGGATCTTGGGCGCTATCCGAGTGAGCCAAGCCGCCTCATCGAGGACTACGTTCGGCCAGCCGCGGCAATTTCTCAGAACCGTCTGACTGCGTCAGGAGGTCGGCTTCCCCAGAGCCACTGGCAGGAGAGGGCAAGGAACCCTCTAAGATGCTCCCCGCAGGGGCACCCCCAGGTCCAAAAAAGTCAGCAACTCCCCTCCCTCAAATGGAGCGAAGCCGTTCTCCTCCTCAGCCGAACTTTTTACCCTCTCTAGTCGCAAGCTAAGCGGGGCTACGGCTGTTGCAAGAGGTCTTGCCGCACCGCCTCCACATACTGCAGCAGTTTTGGGGATCCCGTGCCCGCAGACCGCCACAGACTCAAGGCGCTGTCCAGATCCGCAGCAGCGCCAGCCTTGTCTTCTCCCTGGTAGGCGCGCGCCATGCCCCGGTGGTAGTACCCTTCAGCCCGCTGCGGCTGCAGCTCAATCGCCCGGCTGAAATCGGCAACGGCCAGTTGGAAATTGCAGATGCTCGCCCACATCAGGCCGCGATGAAGGTAGGCATCGAAGAGATCGGCGATGTTTTGATTTTGTTTGGCTAGTTCAATAGCCAGGTTAGCTACATCAAATGCCGATTCCAAATGCCCTTGCTCGGCCCAAATGCGGGAGCGCAACAAGTGGAGTTGGGGGTTGCGATAGGCAATGCGATCCAAGGGAGACAAGGTTGCCAAAGCCTGCTCCAGCTCTCCAAAATGCTCGCGCTGAATCCTGGCCTTGAGCAAATAAGCCTCAGGCAAATAGGGATCCAAAGCAATGGCAATGTCCAGATCCCGCAGAGCCCTGAGCACTAGATGGTCGGCCGCTGGCTGCTCTGGCTCGCCCACCTGCGAATACTCCCAGAGGTACTGGGCCCGCTGGAGATAGAGCCGCGCATTTCCTGGCTCCTGCTCGATGAATTGCCCTAGCTGCAGGAGCAGTTGATGAGCCTGGGAGCGCTGTTCAAGCTCTCGTGCCCGGGCTTGCCATTGAGCTTGCCGCCGAAGCAAAGGTTCAGGACCTGGCTTGTCTTTAAATCGCGGCAACTGAGCTTCCTGCAAGAGGGGCACAGAGAGACCTTCCGTGGTCTGCCCCTTGCGCAGCGAGGCCAGCCAGCCACATTCGCCGTTCAAACACAGCCAAGACAGCAAGCCCACCAGGGCCGATCCGGAAAGCAAAAGACTGGGCCTAAGCATGGATCCCGCCCCACGAAACAGCATGGAAAGAGAAGTTGCCTCTAGGCTAGTTCGCCATCGCAGCGGTGTCCAGATTTCTTGGCTACACAGGCGTGCTCCAAAGCCCGAAGGTCTTAGAGGATTTTGCCGCTAGCCAGCTCCACTAAGAGGCGGTTCTTCGCCCGGCCCTCGTCGGCAGCCTGCTCCGACAGCCATAGTGCGGCGCCCTTCGACAGCTTGAAAACGATAGGGCTGCACGGAAAAACACTCTCAATTGGTCTGAGGCGCCGGCGGCATTGAGAGAAGTCTCACAGCTTCCTGAGGTTGAGCTTGGAACATTTGGGTTAGTGCGGAAAACCTAAGTGACCAATAAAACTGGGTTTCAAGCCCCGACCTTGGGAGCGGCTTTTTGTATAATGCTCTAGATAGCAGAAAGACAATTTTTTGCATGTACTTTGTCCGCAAGCTCAAGCTGGGAGTCTCGGAACAACTACAACTTTTGAGCAGGGCGGCAGGCGAGCTGTACTCCCAGACACTCGTCAGTTTTTGGCGCGTCGTCCGCAAGAAAGGGCTGTGGTTGAAGCCTGCCACGCTTATGCGTTGGTTTCCCAGTGATCCTGAAAACAGACTTCACGCCTACAGTGCGGATGCTGTTGTCCAAAGTTTCTTTGCCTCCCTAAAGTCGTGGCGAGAACGCCGCAAAACGGATCCCAATGCTCGCCCACCTCGACGCCGACGGTACTATTACAAAATCCAATGGAAAGCTTCAGCCATCAAAGTCGTAAATGGAAAGTTGCGGTTGTCCAACGGAAAAGGCAACGAGCCTTTGGTCATTCCTTGGGCTTGGGATACGCCTGTCTGGGTAGAAATTGGCTGGGACGGCAGGCAATACGAGCTAAGGGCTTGCTACAAATTGAGTGATGCGCGCCCCAAAGAAGAGAGGAAAGAAAGCGGTGTTGCCGGTGTGGATCTGGGTGAGGCTCACCTGGCCGTTGCCCATGATGGGGAAACACCTACATCGCCAATGGCAGGCTGCTGCGTTCCAAGCGCCGCTACCAGAACAAGCTGAAATCTACTCTGTCAAGGCTGCTTGCCAGAAAGAGGCGTGGCTCAAGGCGTTACAGGAGAGTTTTAGCTTCTGGGCGAAAGCAGCTGGCGAGGTTAAATCACCAAATTCGAGATATTTTGCACAAGCAAACTACAAGGCTTGTCTCGACGCTGTATGCAAGGGGCGTCCAGACCGTTGTAATTGGGGACATTCGGAATATCAGGGTGTCTGCTGATTACAGCACAAGGTTGAACCAAAAGCTCCACCAGATGTTGCATGGCCAAACTCGGCACCACATCACCTACAAGGCTGAACGACTGGGAATGAAAGTTGTGCTGCTGGATGAGCGGTACAGCTCTCAAACCTGTCCTGCTTGCAACAAGAGGAACAAGCCGTTCGCGTCAGCGGGACGGAGTCCTCAAGGCCGTGTGTATAGGTGTGGGTGTGGGTTTGAGTTTCATCGCGACGGGGTGGGAGCACTCAACCTTCGCAGAACGTATCTGGGCTCTGGCCTAGTAGTTGGGGTTATGGCATCCCCCACAGGGTTGAGGTTTCAGCCTCATGCTCTGTGTAGCTCAGCCGGTAGGAGCCATCCTGCTGTCTGAGAAAGAATCCCTGCCTTTTATGGCAGGGAGAATGTCAAGTGCCCTGTCCCACACCAAAAGAGTATGAATCCCAAGCCAAAAGCTCGTCCACAGCCAGTTATCCAGCCAGATCTTGCCGAGAACAGGTAGGGTCAAACCCTCTGTCCCTCCCAAAACTAGGCCGGCTGCCAAGATCAGCCCTTCAAAAGCAAGAAAACCTAGGATGAGCATGGCTGCAATCCAAAGATAATTCCACAGCCATCGTCCAGCTCGGAGAGGGTGGGGCTGGAAGAAAAGAGGGCGGTAGCTGGCTAGCAGGGCCACCCCCACCGTGCCGATCCCCAAGACCACCCCCCAGGCAAAAGAGTCAGGCGTGCGGGGATAGTTGTGCCAGACATAGCCAAAGATTTGGTTGGCTAGCCAAATCATCGAGGCGCTAACTATTGCCCTTTGGCGAGTTAACGTGGTGCCCGCAATGATGCCAACGGTTACAAAAGGAAGCGTACAGGTATAGGCAATGTTGCTAAGGCAGCCAATGGTGGTAAATAGACTGGGCCAAAATCGGCCACAGGCCAAGTCTTGGGCAGCCCGTAGCCAAATGGCAACCGGGATCCAGGGGCGAGGTTTGGGGATGGACTGCACAAGGGATTGCAGACTGACCATAGGCTAATCTCCGGGAAAAAGGTGAGCTTTCAGGGGGCAGTTCTTTAGCAGATGCTCCTGGACAATTTGCCGCGCTACTGGAGGTGTAACCCGCTTGTACCAAGTGCGGTCGCCAGAGTAGAAAACCACAGGGCCTTCCTGACAGACTTCTAGACATCCGGAAGTAATGACCCGAATATCTAAATTCGCTTCTTGCAGGGCAGATTGCAGGGCTTCCACAACCGGTTGATAGTTGCGGGAAGGATAGCAGCGGCTGGAGCGGCAAACCGCCAAGTAGGGCCGCTTGAGAGGGTTATCTTCGTAAGGGATCCGCTCTTTTCCCTCTACATAAATGGCTCGCAGGCGTTCATAGAGGGAGAGCTTTTGGTAGTTGGCTTGGCTTTCGGGCAGGTAGTCTTCTCCTGGCCCTAAAAAGGGACTGGGCAAGAAGATCTGCAGCAGAGATTCCTCTGCCCCGTTCCAAAATTGAATTCCCCATTGGCGAGGCTGGCGCTGCGGATTGAGGCGGCGATAGAGGGCGGCGCGGCTGACCAATCTTTTGCGGCGCAGTTCTAGGGGGGTTCGGCCATAGGGGCCGCCTCGGTGCTCCTCTAGACACAGATGCAAATGCCAAGTTTCGGTAGCCACGGTCAAGTAGCCGTCGTAGAGCACACAGAGAGCAGGAGGACTGGTAAAGGCCGCTTCCAGCACTCCCCCCTCCGCCACACAGCCCACTTGGATCTCAGCCCAGTGCTCCTGGAAGAGCTCATAGAGGAGCGGCCCAAGACAGTCGATGTGAGCCGGGATCCCTTCGTAGAGAGTTATCCAGCCAGTGGGGGAAATCTCCTGCCAACTTTGGTTTAAGGGCGTAATCCAGGGACTGAAAGCGGCCATAGGTTGCTCCTATTGGACTGGTGGAATGCGGGCAATCACCCCCTTTTTAAGAGGGCGCTCTGCCCAGGGCAGGACGCCATCGGGCTTTGTCAAATACAGCTCCGCTGTCTGCAAGATTGGCTCCACGTCTTGGGGATCGAGATCTCCAAACACGTAGGTCATCTTTCCAGGGGCTGCCAGGGCAATCACGCAGGCATGGCTGCAGCCGCTCATACAGGCAACTGGCTTAAGCTGCAATTGAGGATTGAGCACCTGCGATTGCAAGGCGGCTAGAAGCATTTCTCCTTTGCTAGTCCCTTCTTTTTGGCCGTTGACCCAGCGAGATCCGCAGGTGGTACAAACCCAAAGGTAATGTTTGGCCTCAGCTTGAGTCGAGATTCTGGTTGAGATCGTCATACAGTTGCTTCCAAACTAGAAGCACCCCACAAATGGTTAGCCAGAATTCAAAAACAACCTGAGATGTTGCTAAAATTGCCCCCGCAAGTTCACCCTCAACGTGCGACCAACGCCGGGATAGCCGGGGAAGACTTCATACTGCTCATCCAGCAGGTTGTCGATCCCCATCTCTAGGCTTAGGTCCTCAGTCAACGGGATCCCTCCTCGCCAAGCTACGGTGGTGTAGCCTGGTAGGGATTCCGTGTTGGTGTTGTTGGTAAAAAAGCTCCCAATGTGATGGACTAAAATTGAGCTGTACCAGCCTTGCTCGTGACGGTAGGTCAGGCCTAAGTTCAGGCTATCGGCTCCCACAAAGGCTAGCTGCTTGCCAACTGTGGCTGAGTCAAGGGCAGCGCGGATGATGGGATCATTGAGGGTGTAGTTGGCAAAAAGCGTCCAGTTTTCCCCTAGCCGCACATCTAAGGCTGCCTCCAGGCCGGTATATTCAACCAGCCCAATATTTTCATAGGTTCCCCGGCGCGGCCCAAGGCTGACAAAGGTGATGCCATCGCGGATGCGGTTGTGGGCAAAAGTCAAGCGCAGCAGGCCAAAATCTCCCAAGGCTTGATCTAAGCCAATGTCAAAGCTTTCCCCTCGCTCTGGGCGGAGATTGGGGTTGCCATCCACTTCAAAAAAGCCGCGCAGCCGGAAGAACAATTCCGAGATCAAGGGAGTGCGAAAGCTGCCGGCATAGCTGGCCCTCAAGGTGGTGCCTTCCGCCAAAGCCCAGCGGATCCCTAGAGCAGGCGAGGTAGCCGAGCCGCTGGCCAAACTGCTGAAGTCCTGGCGGATGCCTAAGTCGAGGTGGAAACGGGGATCTGGGCTGTAATCCAGGCGGGCAAACAGGGCTCCCTGGTTAACCGTATCGTCGTAGTTGATATTGGTAGAACCCCTGGCAAACGAAAAAGTTGTATTGCGGGCTGAGATGGAGCGATAATCTGCCCCCAGGACTCCTTCTAGGTTTTCGCCGGCTTTCCAAGCATACTGGAGCTGGGATCCCCAGCTATCGCGCAGGATGAGGTCGCGGGAGCCCTGGCTTTGCGGGGCGCTGAAGCGGTAGTTGAGATCGTCCAAAAAGAGCCGAGCTTGCAGGGAGCCTGTTTCCTGAGTCCACAGCCACCTGAGATCCAGCAGCAGGTCGTTGGTGGTTTGCTCGGCATCGGGAGAAGGAAAGTCTACGCTACCGGGCACGCGGAAGGTTTTGTTGAGGTAGAGGGCGTTTGCCGTTAGGACTTGGTCTTCGGCCAGTTGCCAGGTGAGCTTGGCCTGCAAGTTGTGGTACTCCACCGCCGAGTTTTCCCGCCTGCCTGACTTGCCCAGCCGCCGGATGGTAAAGGGAAAGTCGTTGTTGCTCTGCAGGCGACGGTAGCTGAGCACCCAGCCCAGCTCCTGCCCTTGGCCGCGGCTTTGGATCCCTTGCTCATTGAGGCCATAGCTGCCGACCGCCGCTTCCACCACCGTCTCCGTTTCTGGCTGGGGCTCCACCGTGACGATGTTGATGACGCCGCCAACAGCGTCTGAGCCGTACAGGGTAGAGCCGCCGCCGGGGGAGACTTCAATTCGCTCGACGACATCGGTGGTGATTTGCGAGAGGTCAAACCCCCCGAAAAAACCCAGATCGTTGAGGGGGCGGCCATCCAACAGCACCAGCACCTGGGCCGTTCGCGCCCCTCGCATGAACTGAGAGCTGAGAGCCCCCAACTGGGTGCCGGCTGTGCCATCGCTGAGGATGCCGGGCAGATAGCGCAGGGCTTCCTGCACGGTTCTTGCCCCTTGCTCGCGCATCTGCTGGCGGGTGATGACATAGACGGGGCGGGAAGACTCTCGCAAGAGGCCAGGACGGCGAAACGGGGTGGTGACGGGTTGATTCAAAATCTCGGCGCTGAGGCCGGTATCCAAGACTGCTTGCGCCCAGGCTGGGATCCCCAAAACCCAACTTCCCAGCCCAAGGCTGAGACCTAGAACTGTCTTTTTCACTAGAACTGTCTTTTTCATGTCAGCTCCTTGCTCCGTGCAATGCGGAAGGGCTCTGAGCCCTGAGCTGAAGCCGCAGGCGGGCATCCTGCCATCACAGTTGCGGCACAGCGCCGGATTTGCACCGGACTTTCCCCATTGCTTGCCCTGGCTGATCCCCAGAGCAACCTAGCGGCACAGCTTTCTCCTTAGTCCTTCTGGAAAAAGCCGTGCTAGGCATCATATCTCTCCCGCCCTGGAGTTCCCATCCTGCTGGGGGGATCGGCGCTAGGGTCTAATCGTGAGACGGAAAAGAGCCTCGTCGGCCATTTGAAGAACTTCCTGCCCCGCTGCCATAAGCCGTTCTGGGGGCAGCTCTCGGTACTTAGCAATAAACCCAGGCAAGACTTGAAACTCCACCCGCTTGCCAGTTTCTCGATGGATGACAACACTGCGCATTTTGTCCAGGGAGTCCACCTCCACCAGCTTTAAGTTCAGCTTGCCCAAGCTGGCTCCAGTGGCGGCGTGCAACCCATCCACGATGCAGGCAAAGGGAATCTGGAGCGGCGACTCGTGAATGACTTCCACCACAAAGCGACTTGGGGAGGTGGGGGGGAGGGGACTTGCCAAGCCCAGCTCCTTGAGATCCCGCATCCCCATGCGATAACCCACCACCGCCCAGGGGCCAGCACCCCCGTGGATTTCGGTAACTCGCTGGGTGGCAGCCTCAAGGGCAGCCGGAGGATTGGCAGAGCTGCTGCTGGGGTGGGCCAGGGCAGGGATCCCGACCGCTAGCTGAATGGCCACCCACAGGAGAGGAAGCTGCTGCGGCTTGAGAACCCATCGCTTGCGCATAGGCAGACAAGAACTAAACCCCAAGGCAGTATCCTAAGCCCTGCTCCTGGGTCTTGCCTATGCAGGGGGGGAGGTTACCTGAGCAAACGGAGAGCTAGACAACCACGTTGACCAGCTTCTTCGGCACCACGACGACCTTCTTCGGCGTCGCCCCTTGGAGATACTTCTGGGCCGCTTCCGACTGCAGAGCTAGCCGCTCCTGCTCCTCCGGCGTGACATCGGCAGGGGCTTCAAAGGAGCCGCGCAGCTTGCCGTTGACCTGCACCACAATCGTGACCGTATCGGCCACCAGCGCCGCCGGGTCGTAGCTGGGCCAAGACTGGCGATGCACCGAGTCGGTACCGCCTAGGGCCTGCCACAGCTCTTCGGCAATGTGGGGGGCAAAGGGCGCCAGGAGCAAGACCAGGGTGCGGATCCCTTCTGCATAAACTGGCGAGTCTGGGATCCCCGCCTCGGCTAGGGCATTGCTCAGCTTCATCAGCTCGGCAATGGCAGTGTTGAACTGGTACTCCTCCAGATCCTCACTGACTTCCTTGATGGCCGTGTGGACGGCACGGCGCAGATCCCTTTCCGCCTTGGTCAGGGATCCCGCCTCGACTTTGGCCTGCAAGGACGCCGTCCCGCCACCGCGACTGACAAAGTCGTACACCTGCCGCCAGACGCGGTTGAGAAAGCGAAACTGCCCTTCCACGTCGGCATCGTCCCATTCCAAGTCCTTTTCCGGCGGCGCCTTGAAGAGGATGAACATGCGGGCCGTGTCTGCCCCGTAGTTGGCCAGCACCTCTTCCGGATCCACGCCGTTGCCCTTGGATTTGGACATCGTAGCGTAGATAACCTGCAGGGGCTCACCGGTTTCGGGATCCCGCGGATCGTTGGGATCCTTAACCAGCGCTGTAGGGATCCAGCGATCCTTGCCGGACTTGTTGGGGTTGTAGTAGGTGCGCGCCTGTACCATCCCCTGGGTGAGCAGGCGGGAGAAGGGCTCATCGAAATTCAGCAACCCCAGATCCCGCAGCACTTTGGTGAAAAAGCGGGCGTAGAGCAGGTGCAAGATAGCGTGCTCGATGCCGCCCACGTACTGATCCACCGGCAGCCAGGCGTTGACCAGATCCTTGCGGAAGATCTCGCGGTCGTTGCGGGGATCGCTAAAGCGCAGGAAATACCAGGACGAGCAGATGAAGGTGTCCATGGTGTCCGTTTCCCGGCGGGCCTCTGCGCCACAGGTGGGGCATTTCACCTTCACCCACTCCTCCAGTTGGGCTAATGGGGATCCGCCTCGCCCCGTCAGCTCTACATCTTCTGGCAAGAGCACTGGCAGATCTTCTTCCGGCACTGGCACAATGCCGCAATGGGGGCAGTGGATGACCGGGATGGGGCAGCCCCAGTAGCGCTGCCGCGAGATGAGCCAGTCGCGCAGGCGGTAGTTGACCTGCCGTTCCCCTAGCCCCTGCTCCTCCAGCCAGGCGATGGCCCTTTCCACACTTTGCCCTGGGCCCTTGCCCACCGGGATTCCGTTCAAGGGGCCGGAGTTTATCAACACCCCCTCCCCTGTCCAGGCCGCCTGCAGATCTTCAGCAGTCTCCACCCCACCCTGAGGCGGCTGCACCACCAGCTTGATGGGCAGGCCAAACTTGCGGGCAAACTCAAAGTCCCGCTGGTCGTGGGCCGGCACGGCCATGATGGCCCCTGTGCCATAGCCCATCAACACGTAGTCGGCAATCCAGATGGGGATACGCTCTTGGTTGACGGGGTTGATGGCGTAGGAGCCCGTCCAGACGCCCGTCTTTTCCCGATCCTCAGCGCTGCGCTCGATCTCGCTGCGGGCAGCAGCCTCGGCCTGGTAGGCTTTGACGGCAGCCTGCTGCTCGGGGGTGGTGAGCTTCTCCACCAAAGGATGCTCCGGCGCCAGCACCATAAAGGTGGCTCCCCAGAGGGTATCAGGCCGGGTGGTAAACACCGGCAGCTCTTCCCCTGTTTCGGTTTTGAAGAGAACTCTAGCCCCTACCGACTGGCCAATCCAGTTCTCCTGCATGGTGCGCACCCGCTCTGGCCAGCCGGAGAGCTTCTCCAGGTCAGCCAGGAGTTGGTCGGCATAGGCCGTGATCTTGAGAAACCACTGCTTGAGGAGGCGCTTTTCTACCCGAGCCCCAGATCTCCAGGATCTCCCTTCCGCATCCACCTGCTCGTTGGCCAGGACGGTCTGATCCACGGGATCCCAGTTCACCGGCGCTTCCTTTTGGTAGGCCAGGCCTGCCTTGAAAAACTGCAGGAACAGCCACTGCGTCCATTTGTAGTAGTCGGGGGCGCAGGTGGTGATCTCCCGCTCCCAGTCGTAGGAAAGCCCCAGCCGCTGCAGTTGATCCCGCATCTGGGCAATGTTCTGGTAGGTCCACTTGGCCGGCGGGATCCCCCGGTCAATGGCGGCGTTCTCTGCCGGCAAGCCAAAAGCGTCCCACCCCATGGGGTGCAGCACCGCATACCCCTGCATCCGCTTGTGGCGGGCAATGACATCCGTGATGGTGTAATTGCGCACATGCCCCATGTGCAGGCTGCCGCTGGGGTAGGGGAACATCGACAGGGCGTAGAACTTGCGGCTTTCTGCTGTTAGCTCTGGCGTGCGATCCAACCCAATTTCACGCCAGTGGGCCTGCCATTTCCTTTCAATGGCCTGGGGATTGTAGCGCGCGTCCACAGCTTAGGACTCCTGGAAAACCTTTTGCCTCTGGGGAGCCTAGATACCAGCATTTTGGCATGCTTTGGCCGCTCCAGAAACCTCCAGGACCCCCTAGTAGGTTTCCTCGTTCCAGCGGCTAGCTTTCTTGAGCTCCTTCTGGAAGCTGCTCCAGTCTTGGCCTGCTTGTTGGGCTACGGCAGCCATGACGCTGTTGATGCCATCTTCCATCCCCTTGAGACCACAGATGTAGACGTAGGTGTTAGGTTTTTGCAGCATCTCCCACAGCTCGGCGCCGTACTCGGCCATGCGGTTTTGCACATACATCTTTTTGCCATCGGGGGTTTGCTGCTCGCGGCTGATGGCGTAGTCGACGCGAAAGCGATCCCCATGCTCAGCTTTCCAGGCTTCCAGGTCGCCCCGATACAGCAGGCTGGAAGTGGTGGGTACCCCAAAAAACAGCCAGATCTTGCCTTGGTAGTTGGGATCCTCCTCGAGCAAATGCTTGATGAAGGCCCGAAAAGGAGCAATGCCCGTGCCAGTGGCAATCAAGATCAGGTTGGCGTTTGGATCCTCCGGCAGGAGGAACGTCTTCCCAGCCGGCCCCGTGATCATCACCTCATCCCCAGCTCGGAGATCGGTGAGGAAGCCCGAGCAGACTCCCACTCCCGGCTGGCCGGTTTCCTTATCCACGTATTCGGCCCGCTTCACGCTCAAGGAAACCGTGCGCCCCTCGCCATCGTCGCCATAGCGGGTGGAGGCTATCGAGTAGAGGCGGGGCTTGTGGGGCTTGCCTTGGGCATCGACGCCAGGAGGAATAATGCCAACGCTCTGGCCCTCCAGGTAGCGGAAGTTGGGATCGGGCAGGCTAAGCACAATGTGCTTGGTTAGGCCGGGTGCCCCTTCCTCGACAAGGGAGTAGGTTTCCAAACATTGGCCAACTAGAGGGGCATTGGGGCGGTAGAGATTGACCACAACTTCTCGTTTTTGGGCGCTGGCAACCATGACTGGGACTGCTCCTGGCAGTGGTAGCTACAGCAAACACCTTAGCAGGCTGCCTTTGCGGAAGGGAACTTGTCCTGTCAACTGGCGGCGTCTCCCTTGCCCATCCAGAAAAACGCCTGCACTGCCCAGAAAATGGTTTGTCTTCTGCCAGCGCCAGCTTTTCCAGCCTCAGGCTCGCTTGCGGTGGAGCGTCTTGTGGTAATATGCAAAGCCATAAAGTTTTAGCAGCCTCCTTGCAGTTTTGCCCCGCCTATCCCCAAGGAGTTCCCATGGCAAGCAGTCCCGAACGCATTGTGATGATTGGTGTTGCTGGAGATTCTGGCTGTGGCAAGTCCACGTTTTTGCAGCGGCTGAGTGACTTGTTTGGCCGGGATCTCATCACCACCATTTGTCTAGATGACTACCACTCCTTGGATCGCCAACAGCGCAAGGAAAAGGGCATTACGGCGCTGGATCCCCGCGCTAACAACTTCGACCTCATGTACGAGCAGGCCAAGGCCCTCAAAAATGGCCAGAGCGTGATGAAGCCCATCTACAACCACGAGACGGGGACCATCGACCCCCCTGAGCGGGTGGATCCCAGCCCCATCATCGTCTTGGAGGGCCTTCACCCCATGTACGACGAGCGGGTGCGGGAGTTGCTGGACTTTAAGATCTATCTGGATCTGGCGCCGGAAATTAAGGTTGCCTGGAAGGTTAAGCGGGACATGGCAGAGCGGGGCCACACCTATGAGGATGTGCTGCGCTCCATCGAGGCCCGCCGCCCGGATTTCGAGGCCTACGTCGATGTGCAGAAGCGCTATGCCGATGTGGTGATTGAGGTGCTGCCCACCAAGCTCCTGCCAGAGCTGGATCCGGAGCACAAGGTGTTGCGGGTGCGCCTGATCCAGCGCGAAGGGGTGAAGTACTTCGACCACGTCTATTTGTTTGACGAAGGCTCCACCATTGACTGGATCCCGTGCGGCAAGAAGCTAACCTGCTCCTATCCCGGCATTCGCCTGCACTACGGCCCCTCCACCTATTTCGACCATCCGGTCTCGGTGTTGGAAATTGACGGCAGCTTCGACAAGCTGGAGGAGGTCATCTACATCGAGAACCACCTGAGCAATCTGTCGACCCGCTATTACGGCGAGCTGACAGAGCTTCTGCGCAAGCACCCCGAATATCCGGGATCCCGCAACGGCTCCGGGCTCATCCAGGTCATTGTGGGCCTAAAGCTGCGATCCCTCTACGAGAAAATCCAAGAGGAAACTAAGAAGATGGCGGTCGCTTCTTAGGGGGATCCCTTTGGCCCGGCTAAGGCAGTAGAAGGCACCGATGCAAGGGTTCCAGTTGGAAATCTGGCCGGAGGGGGCAGCTCTTTTCCGCCGGGCAGTGGAGATCTGGCAG
The DNA here is from genome assembly GCF_047462215.1 of Synechococcus sp. O70.1. NCBI lineage: Bacteria > Bacillati > Cyanobacteriota > Cyanophyceae > Synechococcales > Synechococcaceae > Synechococcus > Synechococcus sp. O70.1. Next base: position 17,554 of record NZ_JANSIT010000009.1, read on the forward strand.
GAGCAGGCTGCGGCGGCCATTCGTCAACGGGGTCGCTTTACGGTAGCTTTGGCAGGAGGAAACACCCCGCGAAAGTTGTATGCCGCTTTAACCCAGACGCCAGGGATCCCTTGGCAGCAAACCTGGTTGTTCTGGGGGGATGAGCGCTACGTTCCCCCGGATCACCCCGAGAGCAACTACGGCATGGTACGGCGGATCCTGCTGGAGACGGTCGGGGTTCCTGCCTCGCAGGTCTTTCCCATGCCTACCCAGGCAGGGGATCCCTTGCGGGATGCAGCGGAATACGAGGCAACCCTGCGGCGGGTTTTCGGCAACGAATGTCCTGCCTTTGATCTCATCTGGCTGGGAGTGGGGGAGGACGGCCATACGGCTTCCTTGTTCCCCGGCACAGCCGCCCTGCAGGTGCAACACCGCTGGGTAACCGTGGGGCAGAAAGGAGAGGAGCCGCGCCTGACCCTGACCTATCCTGTCCTAAACCAGGCGGCCCAGGTGGTGTTTTTGGTTGCCGGAGCTAGCAAAGCCGAGATTGTCAAAAAGGCGCTGACGACGGAGGCCCACCTGCCCTGTCAGAGCGTCAACCCTAGAGGGCGGCTGCTGTGGCTGCTGGATGCGGCAGCGGCGGCAGAGTTGCCCCTGCCGGCAGTGGGCTTGCTTGGCTAGGCCCTGGCTGAGGATGGCCATTTGACTTGGATCACGGCTGTCTCCTCCTCCTTCTGAATTTCATAGGGGTAGTTGAGTTAGAGCGCTGCCCCATGTCCATTCGCCTAATTGTCGAATCAGTTCTCCAGAGTGCCTGCCTCACCCGCGAACAAGAATCCCAAATCTGCTATCTCCTCCAAGAACGGTTCTACGACGAATTGGATCTGGAGGCCCTTGACCGGCTAACCCTGGCTTTGCTGGAAGGGCAAGTCCACCTGGAGGGAGAGGAAAGAAGCCGCGCTGCCTAGCCAGATCCTCAAGAAGCCCGATAGTTTGGCGGCCCGCCTGGCCTACCCTGCCCAGGGACGCCCTACCGCCACCGCTAGCAGCTTGCCTCCCTGAGGCCTTCTTGCCCATCTAAGCTATTGATAGCCATTCGAGAGCGCTGCCCCAAAGGAACGCGGACTGCCTGCAGTTATATGGAAAGAACTCTAGACGAAATTAACCGGCGGATTCTCCAAGGCCAGGTGCGGGTGTGGACGGCTCAGGAGGCCAAGGCCAAGCTAGCTACCCTTAGCCTTGAGGAGGCCTTCCAGCAGGTGGACGTGGTAACCACCGGTACCTTTGAGCCGATGGAGTCCTCGGGAGCGATCCTCAACCTAGGGCACACGGATCCCCCAATCAAGATTCGCCAGGCCTGGTTAAATGGTGTGCCCGCCTATGCCGGCTTTGGGGCTGTCGATCTCTACATCGGGGCAGCCCAGCCCAGCGAGCAAGCTGATCAGCCCTATGGAGGGGGCCATGTCATCGCCGATCTGGTTGCCGGCAAGCGGGTGCACCTGCGGGCCATTGGCCAAGTAACCGACTGCTATCCCCGCGCCGACTACGAGACCTTGCTGACGCGGGATCAGCTTAACCAGTTCTACCTGTTCAACCCCCGCAACGCCTACCAAAACTTCATTGTCGGCGTCAATGGCGGCGATCGGCCGCTGTACACCTACTTGGGCCTGTTGGAGCCCAACCTGGGCAACGCCATCTATTCCAATCCCGGCGAGCTATGCCCCCTGCTGAATGATCCCCTCCTGCGCCGGGTGGGGATTGGCAGCCGCATCTTTCTGGGGGGCGGCATCGGCTATATAGCTTGGGAAGGTACCCAACACTTTCCGCTGCAAAAGCGGCTGCCCAACCAAACTCCCATTGGCCCCGCAGCCACCCTGGCCTTGATTGGCGACGCCAAACAGATGCAAGCCGAATGGGTGCGAGGCTGCTACTTCCGCAACTACGGCCCCAGCTTGATGTTAGGGGTTGGGATCCCCATCCCCATCCTTTCCCCCAGCGATTTGGAGCCCATTGCCATCCGGGACAAAGATTTGGTGGCGCCCGTGATTGACTTTTCTATCCCCCGGCGGGTGCGGCCCACCTTTGGCCTGGTGAGCTATGCCCAGCTCAAATCCGGCTACATTGTCCTCAACGGCCGCAAGGTGCGCACTGCCCCCCTAGTCAGCCTGCGCCGCTCGATGCAAGTTGCCGAGATTCTCAAACAGTGGATTGCCAGCGGTCAGTTTACCCTTACCCAGCCAGTGGCTCCCCTACCGCTAGATCGGGAGTTCCTCACCCAAAATCCCTATTCATGAGAGAACCTTGGCTGGCAAGGGGTTGCCTAGCTGAGAGTTGCCGCTACCATTACGCCTTAGGTGTCCCTGGGGGAAGAGCATGTTCCGGCGTATGGCTTTTGGCTGGGCGGTGTTGGGATGGCTCCTAGCCCTGCCTGTTCTTCCCGGCCACGGGTTTGGGGAGCGGCGGGTTGTGCCTGACACCCCCTTCTACTTCGACAACCACTACTTTGATCGCTACCCCGAGGCAGTGGTGGTGGGCGTGGTCAATGGCGACACGCTGGTGGCGCAGATTGAAGGGGAACAGAAATTGCGCTTGATCCGGCTGGCCGGGATCCAGGGCCTTAGCCCCCAGGAGGATCCTTTTTATCAGCAGGCGCTTGAGCTAATGCGTGAGCGCATCCTCCGCCGCACGGTCAAGCTGGAAGGGGATAAGCTGCTGCGCAACGTCGATGCCACTGGCTTGGTGGAAGCCTATGTCTGGCTGGAGGGCCAGCAGATGAACGCCCTGATGGTGCGCAACGGCTTGGCTCGCATCGCCCCCTACACCCACAACATCAAGTACGACAGCTACTTCCGCGGCCTGGAAAAAAGAGCTCGCCAAGAGCACCTCGGCATCTGGAGCCGCCTCTAAGACCTTGGGTAGCTCTAGACTGGACTTAGCGCTAGACGTCTCTTCCTGCTTTGAGGGTCAAGCGAGATCCCAACCGCTGGCTGCGGCGACTGCCTTTGGTGGCAGGCGTTTTGGGCAGCATTCTCCTAGTCATCAACCGGCTGGCCTTTACGCCAGAACTGCTGGCCAGTCAATCCCGCTCTGACGCCTTGGGGATCCTCCTCAGCGCCGTCTTAATCCTAACTGGCCTTTTGTGGCAGCAGGTTCAGCCCCGTCCTCCCCAGGCCGCTCCCCTGCAGGGGAGTCCAGGTTGCGATTGGCATCCTGAGCTGTCTGAACGCGAAAAACTGGAGCTGGCCTGGGCCTCCCACACTCTCCTTAGCACTACCGCCGCCCGCACCGTGGTGATCTGGGTGGAGGGACGCACTCTGCTGCAGCGAGGGATCCTAGCTAGCCCTGGCCAGTTGCCCTCCCTACAGCCCCAAGGCACTCTGCAGCAGGTGTTGAAGACGGGGCAGCCGGTTTACCTAGGGGATCTGCGATTTTTCCCCGCCCGCGCCGAGTTCGAGGGCCTGTTGCCGGCCGGATCCCAGGCGGTTCTCTGCCAGCCCATTGGCCAAAAGGGATGCCTTATCTTGGGCAGTGACAGGCCGCGCAGCTTCAGCCGCCAGGAGCAAGCCTGGATTGCTGCCATCGCCAACAAACTAGAAACCCTGTTTGCCTAACTCCCCCCCTGGAGGAGGGGTTGGGAGCAAGGGCTAGGCAGCGCTCTCCAGGCTCACCTGAAACACCTCGCTAAAGGCCTTCTCGACCTTGTAGCCGGAGTCGATGGTTTCCAGAGGATCCTTGCGCAGGCGGTGGCGCAAGCACAAGCTAATCACCCGGCGAATGTCGGCAACAGTAACTTCCGTACGCCCTTCTAGAGCCGCTAGGGCCTTGGCCGCCCGGTTGGTGACGATATCTCCCCGCAGCCCGTCGACTTCCAAGGCCGCACACACGCCAGAGATCTTCAAGCGCAATTCGGGATCAATCCCCACCTGCGGCAATAGGTGTTGGGCTTTTTCAATGCGCTCCCGCAGGCGCTGCTGGGCATCGGCGTATTTGGCTAAGAAAGCCTGGGGATCGGCGTCGAACTGGCTGCGCTCTTCCACAATCTGCACTCGCAGGGCCGGATCCCGCACCGTTTCGATGCGGACAAACATGCCGAAGCGATCCAGAAGCTGGGGGCGCAGCTCCCCTTCCTCGGGGTTGCCGGATCCCACGAGCACAAAGCGGGCTGGGTGGCGAATGGAGATCCCCTCCCGCTCGACGGTGTTCCAGCCGGAGGCCGCCGCATCCAGCAGCACGTCCACTAGGTGGTCGTCCAGGAGGTTGACCTCGTCCACATAGAGGATGCCGCGGTTGGCCTTGGCCAGAAGCCCCGGCTCAAAGGCCTTCACCCCTTGAGAGAGAGCCCGCTCGATATCCAGGGTGCCGCAGACCCGGTCTTCGGTGGCCCCTAAGGGCAAGTCCACCATCGGCACCTGGATCCAGGTGGTTTCCAGGGTTTCTCCTGCCTGCAGGCGCTCCCACACCTGATCGCTCATCAGATCCCGCTGCCGCGGATGGCTGTTGAAGGGATCCCCTTTGACGACCTCAATTTTGGGAAGGAGATCGGCCAAGGCGCGGATGGTGGTGGATTTGCCCGTGCCCCGATCCCCCATGATCAGCACGCCGCCGATGCGGGGATCGATAACGTTGAGGAGCAGGGCCAGCTTCATTTCTTCCTGGCCAACAATGGCCGTGAAAGGGAAAACCGGGCGACGTTCCAAGTTCATAAAGCTACAACCAGCAATCCACCCTCATTATCCCCCTTCTGGGCTGTTCAAGGCCCCAGCAGGAACCTCAGGGCCACTTTTTGGTCAAAAGAAGTAGGCGCCGGCGACAACTAGCGGTGGCTTGCCTGGGGTAGCTTGAAGCGGGTTGCAGACAAAAGCTACACCTAGGAGAAGATCCCAGCGACACCGGCAACGCAGTGATTGGGTGGGGAGATAGTAGCGGTGTTTGGTCAAGCAGGTCGGAAAGGAGGAGCGGCACTCTCGCTGGCAAGCGTGGCCCAGAAAGGGCTGGTGGGCTTGATCTGGGTTTGTACCTGGATCCCGCTGGTGGGTGTTTCCCTGGCTGTAGCCCAAACCCCTGCCACTCCCCTAGCTCTAAGCGATGAACAGGTTACCAAGTATGCCCGCATCGTCTTGGAGATGGAGCCCCACCGGCAGGAAGCCCAGCAGCGCTCTCAGGCTACCGAGGATCCGGCCACCAAGGATCAAATCCGGCGGGAGTTCATTCGCACCGCCACGGAGATCATCACCCGCCATGGCATGACCGTGCCGGAATATAACCGCATCACCTTGTGGATTCGCTCTGAAGAAGGAAAAGAGCTCAAACAACGCATCGAGGCGGAAATCCTGCGCCTGCAAAGCAGGGACTCCCATCGCAAGCCCTAGCCTTCTAGATGACCCCACGGCTTGAGGTAGAGGCTTCTGCGCCGCGCCTTGCGGTGACGGGGGGCAGAGGATGGGGATAGGCTGGAAGCGGATAGAGAGCGGGGGAAGAAGGATGAGCGGACCCATGTCGCAGCTAGGAGGGGCGACGGTTGAGCGCATGCGGTCTCGCTTGCGCTTGACGCGCCGCTTTGGGTTCTGGTTTCAGGGGGTTCTGGGGGCAACGGCCCTGCTGCTGTGGCTTGGTTTTTTAATTGGCCAGAATACCGTCTATCGAGATGACTCGCTGGGGGCTACTATCGCCTTCTGGTTTACTCTGCTGACTTTACTCACTCTAGCAGCCGGCCTCTTCCTCAACTGGCGCTACTTGCTGCACGCAGAGCGCCGCTCAGCTTCCGCTACTGCCTCAGGCCAATTCGATTTGCCCAAGCAATTGCAGTTGGTTACCTACGTCAGCCTCATTGGAGCGTTCCTGGCTTTGATTGGCATGGAAGCCCAAGTCGGCGAGCTATTGGCACGCATTTTCGCCCGCACCCAGGCCAACCAGGTAACAGGAGTACTGCTCTTGGCTGCCAATATCAACGTCACCTTCGCCCACTTTGTCTGCTTGGCAGGAGTGCTCTGGATTACCGGTGTCCTTGACCGCGATCTCTGACTCCTCTAGAAGAGCTACTAGCCTGGGGCAGAGCATTCTGCAAAGACAACTAACCCCTCCGCGACTGCAAGAGGGGCGAGCCGGAGCTACCGATTCCAGCCGACTGGGACTTTACTTAAAGCCCACCGCCGCCTGCCAGACAAAGGCAAGCAGGAAAAACAGAACGGGGATGATCGGCAAAATATCGACCAGTGGGTCGAACAGTTCATAGCCTTCTGGCAAAGCAGCCAGGAGCATCGTTACAGGCATGACACCAAACCTCACCAGGAAGGAAGTGGGACTAGAGAAACGAGTTCGTTAGGGATTTTCCTATTGGCTCCAGATCTTGGCTGGGTCGCAGTTTTCCTGAACCGCTCTGAAAGACTTATTCAACCCCGGGCAAAAGCAGACTTTCGCTCGGCGTTGAGGCTTTCTTCCTGCTTCCACGACCCGTAGCTAGTAGTAGAGTTCACCTCTGCTACCCCGCCAGAGGGATCTCCACAGGCGTCACTTCCCCGCGAGCTGCAGGTAGTTGCTCCTTGCTCTTGATCGAGCACACAGGCTAAAGACGGAGCCAACTTTAGCCTAGGCAAAACGCCTACCCAAGAAGATGTACCTGCTAGCCTACTAGCTCAGCCCATCTACGTCAAGGCAGAAGGCTAGTTAGGTCCGGTGAATCAAGGACTAGAGGAGAACCCTGAGGGCAGGAGTGCTTTCAAGAAGCTGCGTCGCCACCTTACTGGCAGAGCCATAACTAGGCTAGCACAAGGCGACTTGTCCTCGGTCGCGGCAGCAGTGCAGAGCGCTTGGCACGAAGGCCAGGGCTTGCGTTGCCATGCAACCTAGAGAACCCCCATGTTGGAGAGGCCCAAGATTACTCCTACCCCCAGCAGATGACCAAAGCTGGCAACTCCCAGGACTTCTGGCCAGGTCATCCCCAACACCGGTCCAGTTTCTGAAGCGACCCCCGAAGAGGACTTGAAGCTCAGGTATGCCAGTCCTGTGCAGAGCAGAATGATCACCGCGCTTAGGGGAGACCAGGGGCTGGTGTGAGCGGTTATAGCTAGCGGCGCAACAAGGAGCAGCATGGTTTTCCTCCTTGGCTTAGGTTAACCGCCCCCTAGATTACCCCTGTTTTGCAAGACTTAGAGGGATCCCCCCGCGATCTTCACATGAATTGCAATAGAGGCCGCAACAAAACCTCACAACAGTTCTTGCCGGGATCCCTGTCGGCGGCAGTTGGGGTTGGCGGGAAAATCAGGCCTGACGGGACAAGCTGAGCGGTTCTGTGCCGTATACTAACGAAAGTTAACAAAGTTTATCCCTGCCGCTTGCTGGGGTTTGGCGGGTTGCCTTAAACCATCCCCACCGTCTGCGCTGTGCACACTCGAGGATGGCTGCCGATGACTGCTGCTGTGACTCCGCAACCGGACTCCAGGCCTTTTACCTTACCTCGTGAGCTGCTGGGGCCGCCGCCAGAATTTTGGAATCCCACCCTATTGATGTTTCTAGGGTCCGTGGCGCTGTCAGCCGCCTGCTTTTGTGGGTATGCCTTTTGGCATTGGCCCCGCTGGTTGGTGTTCTGGCTAAACTTTGTCGCCCTCTATGTGCTGGGCACGGTAATCCACGATGCCTCCCATGGCTCAGCCCACCGCAACCGCTTTTTGAACGAGGCTATGGGGCATGGATCTGCTCTGTTGCAGGGCTTTGCCTACCCTGTCTTTAAGCGGGTGCATATGCAACACCATGCCCACGTCAACCATCCTGAGAACGATCCGGATCACTACGTCTCCACGGGGGGGCCGCTGTGGCTCATTGCGCCGCGCTTTTTCTACCACGAGGTGTTTTTCTTCAAGCGGCAGCTCTGGCGCAAAGGCCGCTGGGACCTGCTGGAGTGGGCTTTGAGTCGGCTAGTCGTGGTCTTGACCTTTGCCTTGGCCTTCCACTTCGGCTACACCGACTACCTCCTGAACTACTGGCTGCCCCCTGCTTTTATCATGGGGCTTCTATTGGGCTTGTTTTTCGACTACCTGCCCCATCGCCCCTTTCAATCTCAGGAGCGGTGGTACAACGCCAGGGTCTACCCTAGCCGGCTAGCCAACATCCTCCTGTTGGGACAGAACTACCATCTCATCCACCACCTCTGGCCTTCGGTTCCCTGGTACAAGTATCAGGCGGCCTACTGGGTGGCTAAGCCAGAGCTGGACGCTCGCAACTGCCACCAAACTCTGGGCATTTGGCGAAAGGGTGAGTTTTGGAGCTTTCTCTACGACGCCCTAATTGGCCTGCACTGGCACAAGCCTGCCCCTGCGGCTGCCCAGGCCAAGTCACTAGGAGCGTCATCCTCTGCGGATCCTCAGCAGGGCGAAGAGGCCGATTGAGAGGGTCTTGCCCACGCCCGGATCCCTCAGTTGCTGCTGTTTGTCGAGGCAGCTAGCTTGCTGCAGGACGCCGGCCAAGCCGTTGTGGGCGCAGGTGCGCGGGTCCAGGGTCCGGCGGCACCGCTATCGCGAAGGCAAGCCAGCATGGGCTCGATCCCGCTAGAGGGAGATCTTGGCATAGGCCTGGCCAGCCTCTCGGCGCAGCTCTTGGGCCCGTCGAAACAGCTCTTGCCCGGTGTGCAGGTGGCGGTCGTCGAAGTTAAGCGGAAAATGGCTCAGCTCCTCCAGAGCATCTTCCAGGTGGTTGAGGGCGTAGTAGAGGCAGGAAGCCACTTTCCCCAAGCTGCTGGGGTTGGGAAGACGGCGAAAGATCTGCTGAGCTTGGGCCAATTTCTGCGCGCATTCCTCTAGGTATAGGCCAAAGGCCGCCAGCAACTCGGGATCGAAGGGATCGGCGGACAGAGCGTTTAGCTGGGGTTTTAGGGAAGCCAACAGAGATCCCAAGAGTCGGTTCAGGGGGGTGTAAACCTGCCGAATCCAGGCTTCGCGGAGGAGGGCTTCTTGGCTGACCGTCGGCGGCGGGGAGGCTATCGGCTGAGAGCGGCGCCAGGTCTGGCTGGCAAGCAGTTGCCGGTCGTATTCGCGGCGGGCTTGGGGATCCCGGAGCACGGCGTAAGCGGCGTTGATCTGGCGGATCCGCTCAGCAGCGGCCTGATCCTTTTTGGCTAGCAGACTATCGGGGTGGTAGTACTTGACCAAGCGGCGGTAGGCCCGCTTGATCTCGGCTGCCGTCGCCTGCATGGAGACTCCCAAAACCTCGTAGTGGGAAACCGCTTCCAATCCGCTCCCCATCGTCTTCCGCTAGCAAACCTTCACATTCTACGCTGGAGCCTACAATAAGGGTGAGCTCTCCCGTGTTGCCCCATGTCTTCCTCCTCTCCGGGATCCCCCCATCCCCTCAGCGCTCTCTTGGGGGCCACCTTTGCTGCCGGCCTAGGCTACGGTTTCCTGCAATTGCTGCTCTCAATGCTGGCCAAGCTGCCGCCTGTTGATCTAGACAGCGGATCCCTGGCACGGGGAGTCGGCATTTTGGTGCGCTACCTGTTGGTGGGCTCCGTTTCTCTAGTTGCCTTCATGTTTGTCATGGTAGGCTTGGGGCTGGCGGCCTACTCGGTGCAACTGCTGAGGGAGCGGCTGACCTCTTCCCGGCACCGGTCTAGCCTCTAGCTGGAGCGCGCTGGCCAGGGTGCGTCCTTCCCGCGTGTAGAGCTGCCAGTAGTTCCAGTAGTTGCCGAACACCGCCTTGACATAGCCGCGGGTTTCGGCAAAGGGGATCTGCTCCACAAACTCGTCGGGATCCTCAAAGCCAAATTGGCTCAGCCACTTGGCGACGTTGCCGGGGCCGCCGTTGTAGCTGGCCAGGGCCAGCAGGGTGTTGTCTTGATAGGCGCGGTGGGTGTAGTCGAAGTACCAGGATCCCAGGCGAAGGTTGTCGGCAGGGTTGGTGAGGCTGTACTGGGCTAGGCCAATTTTTTGGGCAATCCAGCGGCCGGTGGCAGGCATCACCTGCATCAAGCCCAGCGCTCCTGAGGCCGAGACGATCTCCGGCTCAAAACGGGATTCCTGGCGAATCAAGGCCGCCACCATCAGGGGATTGAGGCTAAACTGTTGCGCCCAGTGGGCCAGGCCAGGCTGGGCATGGGGATCCCTCTCCCACCTGTTCTCGGGGCTGGCGTAGTAGTGCAGCGGGTAGAGGGCCTGCCAGAAGTCTTGCCGTTGCCTTAAACTCTCCAGCAGCGGATCCGCCTCGGTGCTAAAGCGCAGGGCAGCCACCTGGTTGATGCCCCGCAGGTGCTCACCGGCGTTGTTGCGCAAAATGCCACTTGCAAAGCGCTCGGCCACACTCATCTGGCCCGCATCCCGTTTCTGCAAAGCCATTTCCCCCTGCCAGCGCTCCCAGGCCAGTTGGCTAGCGCCGAGCAAATGCAGGGTCTGGGTAGCCTCGGAAACAGCAGGCAGAGGTTGGCGAACCGGCTGGAAATCCACTTCAACCCTTTGGCGCCCGCTGGAGAAATCTCCTACTGGCCAGCCCAGTTGCGCCGCCGCCCGCCAGCCGTAGTAGGTGCGAGGAAATCGCTGCAGCACCTGCTGATAGGTTTGCCGCGCCGCCGCCATGTCCCCCAGTCGTTCCCGCCATTTGCCTGCCCAGTAAAGTAGTTGCGCCCCCATTTCCGTATCCCGCTGCGCCAAGCCAATCTGCTGGGCCACAGCAATAGCTGCCCTCAGGTTGCCCGCCTGCGCCTGGCGCCAAGCCACTGTCCAGGCGGCGTTGGCTGCTGCTTCGCTGGCCGGGAAGCGCTCCCAAAGAGCCTGCCGCACCGCTTGGGCCAACTGGGGGCTGTTGTTGCGCTCATGAAGCTGGCTGAGGCTGAGGAGAGCCTCTGGGGCCTCTGGATCCGAGCCGGATCCCACCTGGCGAAGTAACTGGATTGCCGTCGGCAGGTCGCTCAGCTCGGCCAGGCGACGCCGGGTGAGGGAGGCCTCTGCAGCGTTGGGAAATTGCGCCAGTAGCGCTTGGTAGGCGGCCCTGGCCTGGGGAAACTCCCGCGAGATCTGGTGGCTGCGGCCCCAGCGGTAGAGGTTCTGGGGGGTGGCAGGGGCGTACCTGTAGGCGCGGGCGGCTTTGCCGTACTCCCGTTGCTCCCAGTAGGCATCAGCCAGGATCTGCCAGTCGGAGGCCGTAAGGGATCCCTCTTGGGCTTGCCGCCAGCGATCCAGGAGGGGGGTTAACCCAGGGGTTTGCGGGTGATGTTGGGCCAAATCCCGCAGCAGGTCATAGCGGTTGGGATCCTGCTCCAGCAAGTGCTTGAGGGCGCGAGCAGTCAAGGGGTGGGTGGGAAATTGCTGCCGCAGTTGCTCCACCTGGCCTATTCCCCAAAGAGCATAGGCGGCTACAGGACTGTGGGGGTACTCCTGCAAAATCTTGGGCCACCAGACCCTCTGAGCAGTTTCTCGATCCCCCAGCTTTTCGTAGGCCTGGGCCCTGAGCTTCCAAATCTCATCGGTTAGAACGGGTAGCTTCTCTTCCAAGCCTTGCAAGTCCTCCAGGGCCGCTTGGGCTTGGCCGGCCTGCAAGGCTTTGTAGGCGCGCAAAAAGGCCGCGCCAGCAGTCGAGCTCAGGGGTGCTGGAGGCACTGCCGCCATCTCGACAGGTTCTGCCCAGGTGTAAAAGCCCCAAAGGGCACCGCTCAGCGCTCCGCCTGCTGCCAAAGCGCCAACAACCCATCGCCGCCAGCGTCCTCGGTTGCTCATTGGGATCCCCATGCCTTTACGATACTCAACGGCAAAGTCTCGAGCTCCTTACCGGCTGGGAGCCGGTCCTCAAGGGGAAGCGCTCCAGTTTTTGATCGCAACTGGCTCGATGGGCTCTACCAGGGGAAACCCCAGGATCTGGGCATAGAAGTAAAGCTCTGCCTCCAGGGCCCGTTTGAGGTTGGCTGCCTGGCGAAAGCCGTGCTGCTCTCCAGCAAAAGGCACGTAGGCCACTGGGATCCCTTTGGCCTGTAGGGCAGCCACCATCCTCTCCGCCTGGTTGGGAGGGACGATAGCGTCTTCCAGGCCCTGAAAGAAGATAACCGGGCAATTGAGGTCCTCTAGGTGGTAGATGGGAGAGCGTTCCCGGTAGAGATCCTGCCGCTCCGGGTAAGGACCGATGAGGCTGTCGAGGTAGTGCGACTCGAACTTGTGGGTCTCTTTGGCCAAAGCTTCCAGGTCGCTGATGCCATAGTAGCTAGCGCCGGCCTTAAAGACGTTGTGAAACGTCAAAGCCGCCAGGGTGGTATAGCCGCCAGCGCTGCCGCCGCGAATGAGCAATCGCTCCCCGTCCACCCGGCCTTGTTGGGCCAGAAACTTGGCCCCGGCGATGCAATCTTCCACGTCCACCACGCCCCATTGGCCCTTGAGGGCCTCCCGATAGGCCCGTCCATAGCCGCTGCTGCCGCGGTAGTTGACATCCAAAACGGCAATCCCGCGACTGGTCCAGTACTGGATCCCGAGATCGAGTACGGCTGCCGTTGCCCCTGTGGGCCCACCGTGGCTCTTGACCAAAAGAGGCGGCTTCTCGCCGGCAGGGGCCACGAAGTCGCGGTTCTTGGGGGGATAGAAGAAGCCGTAGGCCACTGCCCCGCCTGAGGTGGGAAAGGCGATGGGCTCGGGGATCGACAAATACTCTGGATCGACTGCCACATGGCTGGAGCGGGCCACCACCTCCAGCTGTCCAGACGGCAAATGCAAGCAGACTAGGGCAGGGGCTTCGCTAGGGGAGGCGGCCAGAAAGGCAGCTTTTTCGCCGCTAACTTGGAGGTTGTGCAGCTCGGTGTAGGACAAGGGGATCTCCTGAAGCTCTCCTGAACGGGGATCCAAAAGCGCCAGGTGGCAGAGCCCCTCTTGGCGATAGATGGCCAGGATCCGCCCGTCCTCACAAAAGCCGTAAGTGCTCAAGCCAAACACCCACTGGGGTTCTCCAAACTCGGCTTCCATAGGGCAGAGGGGAAGGGGGCCCTGGGGATCCCAGCGGTAGAGGTTCCACCAGCCGCTGCGGTCAGAAACCAAGTAAAGCTCCCCCTGCGGCGACCACTGGGGCTGGAAGATGGACTCAGCCGGGCCGCCAGCCAGTTTCTGGGGCTCTCCCAAACTGCCGTCGGGGGCAACCTCAGCCCGCCACAGCTCCGTGCCGTCCCAGGGCATCTGGGGGTGATCCCAGGTCAGCCACACCAGGGCTTGACCGTCTGGGCTGAGCCGCGGGCTGGCGTAGAAATCGTGGCCCCTAGCCAGAACCTGCTGAGCTCCGCTTTCAAGGTCAATGGCAACCAGCGTGTTTTCTGGCTCTCCCTGCCGGCTATGATCCTCGCGCACACAGAGAATGCGCCGGTGCCTCCTGTCCACCACCCCGTCGGCATAGCGGTAGGGGCCAGCTTCGGTGAGGGGCCGGATCTCCCCCGCTGGAGACAGGCAGTACAGCCGTTGATCGGCAAAGTTGCAGAAATACACCACTCCCTCAGAGACCCAGTAGGCGCCGCCGCCGTACTCGTGGACTCGCGTGCGCACGTTAAAAGGCTCCGGTGTCAGCTCCTCCACCTTTCCGTTAGCCAAGCGCCGCCTCAGGACGTTGCGTCCTTTTTCCTGGGGCCGGCCCTCGATCCAGTAGAGAGCCCCCCCTTCCCAAACCGGTTGTCCCAGGCGCAGGGATCCGGCTACCACCAAATCCGCGCTAATCGGGGACCGCCAGGATCCATAGCCAGCCTGTTGCACCATCTCCCCCTCCCTGCCAGCGACACGCTAGACCAAGAGCTTTATTATGGCGGACGCAAGGGATCCCTGCAAAAGGAAGTATTCTACTGCTCCCGTAGGCAGAAATCTGTCAGGATCGAGCAAGAGAGAATCTCACGCCCGTGGCTGCTCCCATTCACGTTACCGCCGAGCCCTGGCTGCACACCTACAGCGAGATTATCGACGTGCGCTCGCCAGCAGAGTATGCTGAAGACCATTGGCCAGGGGCCATTAACCTGCCTGTGCTTGACGACGCGGAACGGGCGGAGGTGGGCACGCTCTACAAGCAGGTGGATCCCTTCACAGCCCGCAAGCGGGGGGCCAGCCTGGTGGCCCAGAACATCGCCCGTCACCTGCAAACCCACTTTGCTGACAAGGACCGGGACTACCACCCCCTGATCTACTGCTGGCGGGGAGGGCAGCGTTCGGCCAGCTTGGCCTTGGTGTTGTCCCAGGTGGGCTGGCAAGTAACCGTCTTGCAAGGCGGGTACAAAACCTACCGCGCCTGGGTGCGTCGGCAACTACAGACCTTGCCCCAGCAGTTTACCTACCGAGTGCTCTGCGGGCCAACGGGGAGCGGCAAAACCTTGTTGCTCCACTATCTCCATCAGCAGGGGGCCCAAGTCCTGGATCTGGAAGAGCTGGCCTGCCATCGGGGATCCCTTCTGGGGGCCGAGTGGGGGAAGCCCCAGCCCAGCCAGAAGAGCTTTGAAAGCCAGTTGGTCCAGGTCTTCCTCAAGTGGGATCCCGCTAAGCCAGTTTGGGTGGAGGCAGAGAGCGCCAAAGTGGGCCAACTCCACCTGCCCCCTGCCCTTTGGCAAGCCCTCACCCAAGCCGACTGCATCGAGGTGCAGTTGCCCCTAGAAGAGCGCGTGAAGGGGTTGATTGCCCACTATCCCCACTGGATAGCCCATCCCCAGGCGCTCAAGGAGAAGTTGCTGCCCCTAAAAGCCCGCTATGGCCAAGCGCGTCTGCAGCGCTGGTTTGAGCTCATCGACGCCCAAGACTGGCCGCAGTTTGTCCGGGAGCTGCTGCTGCAGCACTACGACCCCACCTACCAGCACGGCCTACAGCGGAACTTCAATCGTATTCGGGCCCGGCTTGAGCTGCCTGACCTCTCCGAGACCAGCCTTAAGAAGGCTGCCACCTACCTCCTCGAGGGGCAGTTTGAGGTTGGCCTGACGGGGATCCCTGTACTTCAATCTCCCAGCCCGCCTCTAGCCTGGATATTAAGATAAGTAAAGTCAGCACCCAAAGAATTGTCTGGGCCTGAGCCTCAAGGGAGGCTTGCCGTTGGTGCAGAAGTCTCCAGGGGTGCCCCTCTAGGTTTAGCAGGAGTGCATGTGAGGAAAGTTGGGCAGCTACCGTCGGCGCAGCGACGCAACTTGGGCGTCCTGTTCGTAGCCGGCTTGCTCTTTTGGGCCAGTTTGTCCTCGCTGCTACCCACCCTGCCCCTCTATGTCCGGGATGCCGGCGGCACTAGCCAACAGGTGGGCTTGGTGATGGGATCCTTCTCCGTTGGGCTGCTAGCCTTTCGGCCTTGGTTGGGGCGCCTGGCAGATGGCTACAGCCGTCAGATTGTGCTTCTTATCGGCATGGGGGCAGCAGCAGTGGCTCCCTTGGGGTACTGGCTTTCGGACTGGATCCCATGGGTAGCGCTGGTGCGGGCCTTCCATGG
Organism: Synechococcus sp. O70.1; assembly: GCF_047462215.1. Taxonomy (NCBI): domain Bacteria; kingdom Bacillati; phylum Cyanobacteriota; class Cyanophyceae; order Synechococcales; family Synechococcaceae; genus Synechococcus; species Synechococcus sp. O70.1. Next base: position 32,920 of record NZ_JANSIT010000009.1, read on the forward strand.
AATTAGCATTGCTGCTTTTGCCACTGCCTACGTGGCTCTGGTTGCAGATCTTGCCCCCGAGGAAAGACGCGGCGAGATCCTAAGCTTCATGAGTTTGGTCAATCCTCTGGGTATTGCCATTGGTCCCGCTTTGGGGGGCTTCTTGCAGGAACTGGCTGGCTATGGGCCCCTATTTTTCTTCGCTGCTTTGCTGGGAGGGGTGGGCTTTCTCTGTACCTGCGCCGTCCAAGAGCAGCGGCGGGGACAAGGGGGATCCCTGGCCTGCAAGGGGGCCTTCTGGAGCCTTTTGCTTCACCCAAAGGTGTGCTCCCTCACGGGAGTGATGCTGCTGGTGGGGTTGGCCTTCGGCACCCAAACAACTTTTGTGTCTCTGTTAATGCAGGAGGCTGGAGTTCCCTTGAATCCAGGTCTTTTCTACACGGCAGTGGCCTTTGCCAGCTTTGGCGTGCGCCTGCTCACGGGTCCCGCTTCCGATTGCTACGGGCGGGGGCCGTTTATCGCTCTCAGCTTGGCCACCTATGCGCTGGTTATGGGAGTGCTGCTTGTAGCCAACAGCGCTTGGGCCTTTCTGGCTGCTGGGATTGGGGTGGGATCGAGCTTTGGCACCCTGATCCCGCTCATCTCTGCCCTTGTAGCCGACCGCTCTGAGCCAGCAGAGCGCGGGCGCCTGTTTAGCCTGGTGATGTGTGGGTTTGACTTGGGCGTGGGCCTGGCAGGGCCCATTCTCGGCACCCTGGCGGTTGGGTCTAGCTATCGAATCCCGTTTGGCTACGCCGCTCTCCTGGCCTTTGCCTCTTGGGTCTGTTTTGTCTGCTTCTGCAACGGTAAGCTGGTCTCCTCCCTGCGCTTTGCTCTAGGTTGGGAGCCGGATCGCTACAGGTGGCAAGACAAGTCCCCTCAGCGGGATCCCGCTAATTTTCCCCGTCCCTTGCCCTATCCTAAGCTGAGGTGGCTGGAGAAACCCTAGCTAGATGAAAGCACGGCGTTGGCTTGCCTTCCTCGGATCCCTGCTGCTGGGCCTCTGGGGGGGAGAGGTGGAAGGCGCTTGGGCGGTAACGGTGCGGGTTCAGTTGGCTGATACCACCACTCCTTTGGTGGTGGGGGTTTCTCTGCCTGCCCGGCTGACCAATGGTCGCGGAGAGGTGTTGGCAGATCTGCCGCCCCTACGGGGGTTTTGGGCCCGCCCCAGCCGCCGGGGAGTACACCTGCACGAGGCTGTGAGCCCAGTGCTGTTCATCGAGCCGCCGGAGGGGGGTCTTGTGGCAGTCAACGGCCGTTGGTATTCCGGCAAGGTGCTCTTGATGGGCTACAACCGCGTGCAAGCCATCAATTACGTTCACCTCGAGGACTATGTGGCCAGTGTAGTGGAAGCTGAAATGGGAGCCCGCTTCTTGCCGGAGGCCCTGAAGGCGCAGGCGGTAGCTGCTCGCACTTATGTCCTCTACCACCGCAATTCCCGGCGCTGGTTTGATGTGTTTAGCGACACCCGCTCCCAGGTGTACCGCGGCCTCTCGCAGCGCTCGGCAGCCGCCCTAGAGGCAACACGGGCTACCCGCGGCGTGGTCTTGGTGTATGGAGGAAAGTTTGTCAATGCCATGTACAGCGCCAGTGCCGGAAGCCGAACTGTGGGAGTGGACGGGATCCCTTACCTGCAGAGCCTGCCGGACTTTAGTCCCTACCCCAAGTTTGGCCATGGCATTGGCATGAGCCAGTGGGGTGCCCAGGAATTGGCCCGCCGGGGCTGGAGCTACCGCCAAATTTTGGCCTACTACTACCCAGGCGTTAGACTTGCCCGCTTGCCAGACTAAGACGTTCCTTGAGGTCTTTTGAGGGAAGGGGGGAAATGCTGCAGAATAGGGATGGCTATCCCCGCTTAAGTTTGCTTGCGCACCTCACCATGAACGAAACGACTTCCTACGATCCAGCCACAGCGGCCCCTGCTGGGGATCCTGCTGCTCCCAAAACTGCCGCGGGCTCTGAAAAGGGATCCCTTGGCCGCCGTCTCCGCCAATTGCTGGGCATGAAGGGGGCAGAGGTAGAGTCTCGCTCCATCTGGCAAGTTCACCTGCAACTGATGAAGCCGGTTACCTGGATCCCGTTGATGTGGGGCTTGATCCCGGGAGCGGCTTCCTCTGGCCACTTCACCTGGACTTGGGAGAACGTGGCGCTAGTCTTGGCGGGCATGGTCCTAGCCGGCCCTCTGATGGCAGGTTACACGCAAACTCTGAACGAGTACTATGACCGCGACATCGACGCCATCAACGAGCCCTACCGCCCCATCCCTTCCGGGGCCATTTCCCTGCGGCGGGTGGTCATCCAAATCTGGGTGCTGCTGATCCTGGGACTGGCGCTGGCCTATGCCCTCGACTGGTATACTGGCCACCCCTTCCCGGTGATTACCAGCATTGCCCTGGGGGGAGCCTTGCTGGCCTACATCTACTCGGCGCCGCCCCTGAAGCTGAAGCGCAACGGCTGGCTGGGCAACTACGCCCTGGGCGCTAGTTACATCGCCCTGCCCTGGTGGACGGGCCACGCTCTATTTGGTGAGCTGAACTGGACGGTCTGCATCCTAACCCTCCTCTACAGCTTGGCGGGCCTGGGGATTGCCGTGGTCAACGACTTCAAGAGCATGGAGGGAGATCGGCAGTTTGGCCTGGCCTCGCTGCCAGTGATGTTTGGCGCCATGGGGGCGGCCTGGATCGCGGCGCTGATGATCGACCTGTTTCAGCTTGGCATGGCCGCGTTTTTGCTGGGAGCTGGTCTAAAGCTCTACGCTGCGATTTTGGTGCTGCTCATTCTCCCCCAGATCACCTTCCAAGACATGTACCTGCTGCGGGATCCGCTGAAGAACGACGTGAAATACCAGGCCAGTGCTCAGCCTTTTTTGGTGTTGGGCATGCTGGTGGTGGGGCTGGCGTTGGGCCGCTCAGGGCTATGGTAGTCAAGCTAAGGTGCCCATTCTGGCAACCGAGGTGACGGTTTCTGCCCTAGATTGCCCCCGCTGTCTGGGCCAAGATCAAGCCAGGGATCCCGCTGGGATGAACAGTGGGATGGCCTCGGGCCAAAGGAGGTGTTTGATGAAGCTGTTTCTTCCCCTCCAACTTAGCCTGAGCCTGGCTTTGCTCTTGGGGACTGGCGCTCCTGCCCAGGCACAGCGGATTGTTACCGACGAGCGCGGGATTGTGGTTGAACCCAGCCCAGGTGGCCTGCTCATTCCCAACCAGCCGCTTTTTGCTCCGATCCCACCCGGGAGAGTTCCTTTTTCCATCGATGCAGAGGGCCAAGTGGTCTCTGCCCCTGGCTATCGCTGCAGCGCCGCTACTGCTGCCGACAACTCTCCCATCCTCTGCCGATCCCAGTTCAACCCCCGCGATGTGGTGGTGTACGAGCGGGATGGCCGCCCCAACACCCTCTTTGCCGACAACGTGATCCGGCCCACCGGCAGCGGCCTGCGGATTTTGCCCAACCCTGGGCCAGGGCAGTCCTCCGGCAGTGGCCTGCGCATTATCCTCAACTAAGAGGCGAGGAGCGTCCAGCCCGTCTTGCTTCTAGTTCCTGCAGGATCTGCCGATGGCGCTGCCGGGTAATGGGGTAAAGCCACACTAGACAAATGCCGCCAATCAAAGCCACTGCCGGCAGGGGGCCGATGGCGAGGCGGATGGCCAGCAAGGCTGACTCCGGCTGGGAAGGCAGAGGCTCTCCGGCTACCGAAGGGATAAAGCCAGCCCAGTCTAGAACTTGTCCCAGGAAAAACAGCCCCAGCCCCAGGCCTACTTTTTGCAGGAACACCATCAAGGCATAGAAGATCCCTTCCCGCCGCTCCCCGGTTTGCAGCTCGTCCAGGTCAATGACATCTGGCAACATCGACCAGGGGCCAAGGTAGGCCGTGGCTGAAACCCCTGCTCCTGCCAACAACGCCAGCGCAATCATGAGCTGCTCCTGGCCGGGTTGTAGGAAGAACAGGCCTGCCTGCGCGATCAACCAGAACCCCGCCCCGATCAGGTACATGGCGCGCTTGCCTAGCCGGGCGCTCAGTCGCGTCCAGGCAAACAGGGTCAGCACGGCAACGCTCTGAACCGCCAGCACCACCAGGGAAATCCACACCTCGGGCAAGTCCATCCAGAAAACGATGAAGTAGGGGATGATGGTGGCCGTAAACTGAAATGCTAGCCAGGAACATAGGTAGATGCCGCTTACAAATAGATAGGGGCGGTTGCTGAGGGCCACCCCCAACTGCTGGAGCAAAGGCAGCGGATCCCGCCAGGACTGATGCCGTTCCCGCACCCCCCAAAAGCAAAGCACTAGAGGCAGAGTGGAGATCACCCCAAAACAGCTCCCTGCCAGCAAATGCCCACTAGCTCGATCCGGCAGCAGGTTAACCAAGAGGGGAAAGGTGGCCACCGCAACCATGCTGCCCCCCACCGAGAAAGCAAAGCGGAATTGGTTAAGCTGGGTGCGCTCGTCGTAATCCTGGGTCAGCTCCGCCGTCAGGGAGGCATAGGGGATGTTGGCAGCCGAGTAGAAGGCGTTAAACAGCAGCGACACCGCCAGGTAGTAGGCAAACAGAAGCCCAGTTCGACCAGGAAAAGGGATCCACCACTGCGCTACAAAGGTTAGGCCAAAAGGGATGGCTGAAAACAGGAGCCAGGGGCGGCGGCGACCCCAACGGCTGCGAGTGCGGTCGCTGAGGAGGCCGATGATGGGATCGTTGATGGCATCCCAAAAGCGGGTGAGGGCGGAGATGCTGCCGGCCAACCCTGCTGCCATGCCGACGGTGTTGGTGAGAAAGGGCAGCAGGAAAAAAATGAGGATACTGGCCGTCATGCCCGTGCCCAGATCCCCCACCCCGTAGGCCAGCTTTGTCTGCAGGCTGAGTTGTTGTCTGGTCATCATCCCCCCTGGAATGCCAGGATTCCAGTGTAGGGGGTATGGGGATCCCTTTAAAGCTCAGGGTCTTCTCCCAACTCTCGGAGCCGCTGGGCCAGTCGTTCGGCCCGGGAGCGTTCTAGGTCTGCCCGCTGCCGCTCCATTTCTGCCCGTTCCCGTTCCCTTTCTGCTCTTTGCCGTTCCAACTCTGCCCGTTGCCGCTCTAACTCCGCTGCCGTGGGCAACAGTCGCCCTGCTCTGTCGTACCAGCGCACCCAAAAGCGTTCTCGCCCCTCGTAGGATCCCCACCACCGACCGATGCTCAAGTCCAAATCGGGCAACAGAATTGGGGGATGTTCCCCAGCGCCTGAGCCGGGGAGCAGCTCATAGTGTCCGCCTTGGAGCTGATAAACGTTCAACTCATTGGTCTCTAGCTCGAAGGTGACGTAGTAAGGGATCCGCAGCCGCCTTTCATAGAGCTGGAACTTGGCCTGTCCGGGTTTTTCTTCCCCCAGGTCGTTGCAAATGATCTCCAAGATGAGGACAGGCAAGATATTCCCTTCATCCCAAACCACATAGCTTTTGCGGGCAGTGCCATCCCGCCAACGAGGAACCCCCAGCACTAGAAACAAATCTGGAACAACGACCTGCCGGGGTAGGGCGTAGTAAAGGCCCATATTGCAAGCCACAAAAAAGTCTTGCCGGTCTGACCAGTGCAGCAGCAGCGGTTCCCGCAGCAGGGGGTATTGGCGGCCTTGATCCTCGTTGTCCAAGGGAGTGTCGTCTGTGTCGGGCAGGTCGTGCTGGGTGGGCCAGCGATAAGGGGTAACGGTCATGGTCAGGCGGAAGCAGTACACCTCCACTCTAGCAATGGGTCAGGCCTGCATCTGGCTCATCGCCTCCAGATCCAGTACCTTGGCCACTTCTTCCGGGCTCATCAAGTTGCGCTCCAACAGGATCTGGCGGATGGGCTTCCCGGTTTCCAGGGAGATCTTGGCCACCTCTGCCGCCTGCAGGTAGCCAATGTAGGGATTGAGGGCAGTCACCAAAGCCAGGGTTCCCTCGGCATAGCTGCGACAGCGATCTGCCTGGGCCTTGATGCCGCGGACGCAGCGCTCAGTAAAGACGCGCAGGCTGTTGTTGAGGATCTGCAAGCTATGCAGGAGGTTATAGGCAATCAGCGGCATCATCACGTTGAGCTCAAATTGCCCTGCCTGAGCTGCCAAGGTGATGGCGGTGTCTAGCCCGATTACCTGAAAGCAGACCATGTTCAGCATCTCAGCTATCACCGGGTTGTACTTGCCAGGCATGATGGAGGAGCCAGGCTGCACGGGTGGCAGTTGGATCTCTTTGAGGCCAGTTTTGGGGCCAGAGTCCATCAGGCGTAGGTCGTTGGCCACTTTGATGCCGTCTTGGGCCAGGTTGCGCAGGGATCCCGACAGGTGCACAAAGGGAGCCATGCTCTGCATAGCCGCCATGGGATGGGGAGCCGGTGTGAGGGGCAACTGGGTGTACTCTGCCAGCCGCTGCACCACCTTCTGCCGGTACTGGGGGTGGGTGTTGAGGCCGGTGCCCACGGCGCTTCCCCCTAGCCCCAAGCTGCACAGGGCTTGGCTGGCCTCCTCGATCCACTGACGATGTTGGGCAAAGATGGCTGCGTAGGCGCCGAAGCTGTCTCCCAGGCGCACCGGCACGGCATCCTGCAAATGGGTGCGGCCCGCCTTGAGGATGTCGCGAAACTCCTGGGCCTTTTGCTCCAGCGCCGCCACCAGGTTGTCCAGCGTGCCCAAAAGATCCCGCCGCACCCGCAGCAAGGCCGCTAGGCGAATGGCGGTGGGAATGACATCGTTGGTGGATTGGCCGTAGTTGACATGGTCGTTGGGGCTGACCCGCTCGTACTTGCCCTTGGGCTCCCCTAGGATCTCCAAAGCCCGGTTGGCCAGCACCTCGTTGACGTTCATGTGGTGGGAGGTGCCTGCCCCGGCCTGGTACACATCCACCACAAACTGATCCCGCAGGGATCCCTGCAGGATCTCATCGGCTGCTTGAACAATGGCCCTGGCCACCTCCACTGGAATGCAGCCTAGCTCGCCGTTGACCTCCGCCGCCGCCTTTTTAATCAGCACGCAGGCTTCCACGTACTCTGGCAGCGGCTTGAGGCCGCTGATGGGAAAATTCTCCAGGGCGCGGGCCGTTTGAATGCCGTAGTACACCGACTGGGGCAGTTGCCACTCCCCCATCGAGTCTCGTTCGCTGCGCACCTGTGAAGGCATGGCCATTTGGCTGGCTTAGCTGGCGGGGTTGGATCCCTTTTCCTGCAAAGCAGCCAACTGCTGGCTGAGGCGCTCGTTGTTTTCCGCCAAGACCAGCACCATGGCTGCACAGGCCAAGTGAACTGCCGCCCGAAACTCTGCCGAAGTCTTATACTGGGCCAACGCCTCGCTGTCGCCTTCGCGGGGGCTGAGGATCAGTTGGACGGACTTTTGAGCCAGCTCTTTCAGTTCTCGTTCCGTTAAACCCAGTTGCACCGCTTTTGCCCTCCCTGTAAACTAGAAGGCTAACTTTGCCCCACCCTCTTTGCCAGCAGGGCTGCCACCTGGCTATCCTACCGCAGTTGTTACCCCAATCCAGCAGTATTTTTCCCGTGGGCAAGCCCAAAGCTTCTAGAAAGAAACAGGAAATACCGGCTAGTATAGGTGCAGAAGCTTCTGCCCTTCTGGCCAATAACAGGGTTTTTTGCCCATTGGCCGGCAGCGGCGCAAAGTAAACCAAATTCTGTTGTTCGTTCAGAGAGAGGAGAACTTGTCCGTCGAACGTCCACTTGACCCCTCTTCCCCCAAGCAGCGCGCAGAGCTGCCCGCTATCAATGAGCGGATTCGCTTCCCCAAAATCCGTCTCATCGATACCGATGGCACCCAGCTGGGGATCATGAGTCCTCAGGAAGCGCTGCGCATAGCAGAGGAAAAGGATCTGGACTTGGTCTTGGTGAGTGACAAAGCGGATCCTCCTGTCTGCCGCATTATGGACTACGGCAAGTTCAAGTTTGAGAAAGAGAAAAAAGAACGGGAGGCCCGCAAAAAACAACACACTGCCGAGATCAAGGAAGTGAAGTTTCGTTACAACATCGGCGAGCACGACTACCACGTGCGCCTGCGGAGTGCCCAACAGTTCCTGGGGGAGGGAGACAAGGTGAAGGCTACGGTAATGTTCCGTGGCCGCGAGGCACAGCACGCCGAGCTGGGGGAAGAGTTACTGCACCGCTTGTTCAGAGACTTACAAGAGGTGGCGGAAATGCAGCAGCCTCCCCAGAAGGAGGGTCGGAACATTACGATGATCCTTGCTCCTAAACCTGCTCCTAAAAAATCAACCTGAGGAGGGATCTTGCCCATGCCCCTTGCTGTTGGGGATCCTGCCCCGGAGTTTACCCTGCCGGATGCCGAGGGTAGGCCGATTAGCCTCAACCAACTGCGGGGCCAGCGGGTGGTGCTCTACTTCTACCCAGGGGACAACACTCCCGGCTGCACCAAAGAAGCCTGCGGCTTTCGGGACACCTATGCCGACTATCGAGCCCACGGGATTCAGATCCTGGGGGTGAGCCCCGACGATGCCCGCTCCCACCAAAAGTTTGCCCAGAAGCTGCAACTGCCCTTTCCGCTGTTGGTGGATGAGGGGGCTAAGGTAGCCACTGCCTACGGGGTCTACGGCCCGAAAAAGTTCATGGGCAAAGTCTACAACGGCGTCCACCGCACCACCTTCGTTATCGACCCGGAGGGGAAGATCGAGGCCATTATCACTAAGGTCAAGGTGGAAACCCACGCGGCAGAACTGCTCAAGCAGCTAACCGGCTCCTAGCCTTTGGAGCTCAGCAGAGTTTTTGCTGGTGGATCCCGCCCCAAGCAAGGAAAGCGATTCCCCTTGGGCTAGAGCTGTGTCCCGGCGCACCCGCACCACCAAGTCAATCCACGACAGCTACCAAATCCTAGGCTTGGCTGGACAAGGACAGTATGGGCGAGTCTTCTGCGCCCGGCCCCGCCAAGGAGGGAAGCTGGTGGCTCTCAAGGAGCTGCCGCTGGAGCGCTTTCCCACCCCTAACCTATTGCGGGAGCTGCGCTATCTGTTGACGTTAAACCACCCCAACATCACCCGCTGTTACGCCCTGGAACATGCCCGCGAGGGGCGCTATCTGGTGTTGGAGTACTGCGAGGGAGGTACCCTGCGGGAGCTGATCAACCAGGTGGAGCAGGGGCTGTGGCTGCCCGTTAAGCTGGTTTTGGGCTTTGTGGATCAGATCCTGGCTGGCCTAGACCATGCCCATGGGCAGGGAGTCATTCACTGCGATGTAAAGCCCGAGAACATTTTGCTCAAGCCCACGCCCCAGGGCTGGCAACTGAAGTTGACCGATTTTGGCATTGCCCGCCAGCCGCAGCCAGTTCCTCGGGAGAGCGCTGCTACCGGCTCACCGGCCTACATGGCTCCCGAGCGGTTCTACGGTCAGTTTAGCCCTGCCTCGGATCTCTATGCGGTGGGAATCATCCTGCTGGAGCTGTTGACGGGCCGGCGGCCCTTTTCCGGATCTCCCCCCCAGTTGATGCACGCCCACCTCAACCAGCGGTTTGTCTGTCCGGAGGGGATCCCGGCGCCTTTGCAGGAGGTGCTAGAGGTGGCTTTGCGCAAGCTGCCCCTGCGGCGGTTCCGCACAGCAGCGCAGATGCGTTCGGCCCTGGCGGCGGTTGCCCAGAAGTGGCAAGAGCCAGCTGCCTGTTGGGTTGGCCCGCGCCTGCTGCGCCAGTCCCCCCCCGGGGTTCAGGTTTGGGATCTGCCAGCCAACGGCGGCTTGCAGAAGTTTTATGTCTGTGAGGATCCCAGCGGCTGCCGTTCCCCCCTGCTGCTGCGAGTTACCCCCCAGAGCTTAGAGTGGCTGGAACTCCAGACCCTTGCCCTGGGGGCGCCGCCTCTAGCCTGTTTTCCCTTGGCCGAGCCCCTGCAGGAGGTGGTGTTCCTGGGGACTTTTCCAGAAGCCCTGGCTGTTTCCAAAAGTAGCCTTCTGCACCTCAGTCCCACCCGCATCCGCACCCTCCTGAGTTTTGAGGAGAGGTGGCAAGCCACCTGGCTAGAGAAGCGCCAGGAGCTCATCTGGGCCACTGCCAAGGAAATTGGGGCAGTGCAATGGCTGCCAACTGGGCCAACTGCAGCTCAACCTTTTCCCGAGTTCCACTGCTACTTCCGCTGGCCTTGGCAGGTGCCAACGGGATCCCTGCCCCGTTTACTAGCCCTCTCGGAGCAGCTGGTGCTGCTAGTAGGGCGGGGACGGCAATGGGTGGACATGACCGTGTTGCCCTATCCAGGAGTTGGGCAGACGGGAGTGCAGCCGCTTTGCTATCGCCTGCCGCTAGATCCCCGAGGGGAGGTGCTCAGCTTGGGAGAACGGCTGCTATTCGCCCCTAGCGAGGGCGAGAGACAGGGCGGCTGCCCCCACCTTGGCGTAGTCCAGCTCAACCCGCTGCGCCTGCGCCGCTGGTTTTTAAAAGGGTGGCCTGTCCAGATGGCCAAGGCCCCTTGGGGCGTGCTGCTGCTGTGTCAGGAGGGGGAGGGGTTCTTGTCCCTCTGGCTGTACAGCAAGGGGGGGGATCCCTTGGCCCAGGTGGCCGTGCCTGCCGCCTCCAAGGTGTTGCAGGTGGGAAAAAAGGGACGGGTCTGGCTGCAGGTGCCCAAGGCCGGGGAGCTGCAGCGCTTTGAGCTGTGGCAATTGGATTTCAACCAGTTGCCAGGGGAGGGCCATGCTGCCCGAGTAATTCCCTTGGACTAACTTGGCCCAGGGAAAGTCCTTAAAATCGTACTCTAACCTGGCCTCGGCGTGGCCAGCTGCCGCCCTTTGGGATTCCAGTGGATCTTTGCCCTGCTTTCTGGTAGTGGTTGCGGAGGAAGCTTTGCCATGAGTCAGCATTTGCCTGAACCCTCCCCCAGCGGGTTGCTGGAGCAGCTGCGGCGCAGGGAGGGGGGGTGGTTGGACTGGGCCAAGGCCTGCCAAAGCTTGCAGCACCAGAAAATGACCCCCCAGGCCATCTTTGAGGCCACGGGGCTTGAGCCTGCCCAACAAAACCAGATGGTTGTTGCCGCCCAAGTCTACGAGGGAATGGCCAAGGCAGGCGCCAGCGCGGCCCTCTTGGAGCACTTTGCCCAGCGAGGTAGCGACATCCTCTACGAGCTGCGCATCCTCTCCCCCAAGGATCGCATCCGGGTAGCGGAGCTGGTGGTCAGCCGCAACCTAGGTGCCGGGGAAGCCCACGAGATTGCTCGGGCTGTGAAAAGCTATGCCCAACTGCAGCAGCTTCCGGAAGGGTTTACGGATCACCCCGGCGATGCGGTGGCCTATCAAGCCTGGAAGACTGCCCAGCAAAGCCGCGATCTGCAGGAGCGGACACGGGCCATTGGCCGGGCTCTCCAGTATGTCCACAGCGAAACCGCCCGCCGCCAGATCGAGCAGCTCCTGACGACGCTGGCTCTCGGCTCCCGGCGCAAGCTCTTGCCCAGGCTGTCGGTATTTCGCCCGGAAGAGGAGTTGCCTCGCTTGTTGCCCGTGGCCGGATCCCTGCCGCTAGCCACCGCCACTTGGGAAGGGATCCCTCCTGCTGCACCGCAGGGGCCTTTTGGCTGGGTCAGCAGTGCCGCTGGACAGATGTGGATAGCTTTGCCCGCTTGGCCAGCCCTTCAGAGGGCCGCTGATCCCGTGGCCCTGCAGGTGGAAAATCAACTCCTGGGATCCCTCTTGGACCAGCCGGTGGCCGCTGAGGAGGAGCGGGATCCCGTCCTGCTAGTGGTCGATCGCGCCGTTCGCACCTGGGAAGGGAGAGCGGGGGTTTTTCTAGTGGATCGGGAGGGATGGCTCTCCCTGGAGTGGATCGACGAGGACTTGCCCCCCTCTCCCCTCTTGGGTCAAGTGCTAATGGCCATACGTCCGCCTCGCATCTTCGATGAGGAGGTGGCCCAAGATCCCTGGCAGCTAGAGGAGTAAGCAGCGGCTCTTTTCACGCGGCCGCTAAGAGGGGCCCTTCAAGGGCCGGTGTAAAGCCACAGGGGCAAGCCAGAAGTACTGACCTCAAAGTGCAACCGTTCCAGGGCCTCTGCGACGGGCAGGAAGCGGGCCCACCCCCTACGCCGGGGCAGCAGATCGTAGAACTTGGCCTCTGGTGACAGCCCTGCGAGTTCAGCCGCCCAGAGGCGAGCATCTTCTTCCGTTCCCAAGCGATCAACTACTCCCAAGTGCAGCGCTTGCTCGCCACTGAAAATGCGGCCATCGGCAAAGGTTTTGACCACGTTCACGCTCAACCGTCGCGCCGCTGCAACGGTGTGCACGAACTGGCTGTAGGTGATGTCGATCAGCTCCTGGAGGATGTTGCGCTCTTCGGGAGTCAGCTCGCGATCAAAGGAGAGGATATCTTTGTAGGGGCCGGACTTAATTACCTTAAAGGAGATCCCAATTTTGTCTAGCAGCTTTTCAAGGTTGTTGCCGCGAATGATGACACCAATGCTGCCGGTGATGGTGCCAGGGTTGCTGACAATTTTTTCCGCTCCCATGGCAATGTAAACTCCCCCCGAGGCTGCGATGTTGCCAAAGCTAGCCACAATGGGGATACCTTTTCGCTCCCGCAGGCGCACAAGGGCGCTGTAGATTTCCTGCGAGTCCGCCACCGTCCCGCCAGGACTGTCGATGCGCAGCACCAGGGCAGGGATCTGTTTTTCTTCCACCTCTTTCAAGGCTTTGAGAACCCGCTCCCGGGTTTTGCTATCGATAACTCCCGCCACCTCAATGCGGCCAATTTGCCGACGTAAACCACCCGAGAACCATTGCTTCAGCATAGTAAAGAACGGCACAAAAATAAGCCCATATCTCCTATCATGGAAGGTGCTTGGTGGCTGGGTCAACCAACTGGATTAGACATTGCCATACACCGGGATCGCTGCCCCTCTGAGATCGCGGGCTGCTTCCGAGACCAAAAAGGCAATCACCTGCCCAATCGACTCCGGCTTCACCCACAGCTCTGCCTGCTCAGATCCCATGGCGGCGCGATTGGCGGGGGTGTCAATAATGCTGGGCAGGATGACGTTGGCGGTGATGTCGGTGCCTCTGGTCTCGGCGGCAATGGTGCGGGTGAGGGCCACTACCCCGGCTTTGGAGGCACAGTAGGCCGCCAGCTGAGATCCCGGTTCTACTGCCCCTCGGGAGGCTATCGTTACGATTCGTCCATAACCCTGTTGCCACATCTTGCGCAGGCTGTGCTTGCAGGCCAAAAAAGTGGTGGTGAGATTGAGGTCGAAGTCGCGCCGCCAAGCTTCTAGGCTGTACTCGTGGGTGGGGCCCATGGCAAAGCCACCCACCAGGTGCACCAAGCCATCGACGCGGGGCAGATCGTCAATGAGCCGGGCCACAGCGGCTTCGTTCAGCAAGTCCACCTGCACAAAGCGCACCCGATCCAGGCTATTGGCTGGCAGGCGCTGCCGCAAAGCAGCCAGCTCCTCTTCTTGGCGGTAGGTCAAGGTCAACGCTGCCCCTGTGTCCAGGAGCACGGGGGTTACCCCCAGCCCCAGCCCACCGGTACCTCCAGTAACAAGGATCTGTTTGCCCTGGTTGTTGAGCATAGGTTGTTCTGGGCGAGAACTCCCTCTCACCCTACCGCGGTTTTCCCTTGCCGGAAACGGCAGCCATCCTAGGCATCTGCTCCAGCAGTAGATTGCTCAGGGCCAGCCAATCGCCCAGATCCAGCTCTTCGGCGCGCGCCGTGGGGCTGAGGCGGAGTTGGGCCAGAGCGGCGGCCACGGTCTCGCGATCCACGAGCCCTCTTAGAGCGTTGACAAGTTGCTTGCGGCGGGCAGAGAAGCCCTGGCAAACCAGTTGGGAGAACCAGCGGGGATCGTGGGCGGGGGTGGGGGCAGGGCGGGGAGTGAGGCGAACCACTGCTGACTCCACTTGGGGAGGAGGCTGGAAGGCGCTGGGGGGCACGCGGCAGATGAGCTCGCACTCAGCTAGGTAACGCACCCGTACACTCAAAGCGCCGTAGGCTTTGCTGCCGGGGCTGGCCTGCAAGCGATCAGCCAGCTCTTTTTGCACCATCAAGACGATGCGCTCAAACTGCCTCACCGGCTGGGCTGGGGATCCCAGAACTTTCTCCAAAATGGGGCCAGTGAGGTTGTAGGGGATGTTGGCCACCAGCAGGCGGGGCTGAGGCGGGAGCGGCAGGCGCAGAAAATCTCCCTCCAATAGCTGAAAGCGGGACTCGTTGGCAAAGCGCTTGCGCAGCAACTGGCACAGATCCCGATCGATCTCCACTGCCACCACCTGGGCGCCTTGGGCCAACAGCCGCCGTGTTAACTGCCCTGTACCTGGGCCAATCTCCAGCACCCAGGGGGGATCCCTGCCCTCTTGGGGTGGTGGCAACTGAGCGGCCTCCACAATTGCCGCGTGGACAGCAGGATCTTTGAGCCAATGCTGGCCAAAGCGCTTGCGGGGATAGGGCATGGGTGGGCTGTCGGCTGGAGAATCAGGGTGAGACCGGCGTCTTCTCCTGGGGCAGATCGGGATCCCTCCCTGGAAGAGGCTGGCGGTAGAGCGGCACGGTAAAGGTAACGGTGGAGCCCAATCCCTCTCCCAAGCTGTAGAAATGGATCTCCCCCCCCATTGCCTGCACCAGGCGTTGGCTGATGGCCAAGCCTAGGCCGGTGCCCCCGTACTGGCGAGTGGTGGAGCCATCTACCTGGGTAAAGGCCTGGAACAGCTTTTGCTGCTTTTCCAACGACACGCCGATCCCGGTGTCGATAACGCGAATGCGGGCCATCCCTGGCTCGCCAGGCAGGAGGTCTGCTCGCACCGTTACCGAACCCTTGGGGGTAAACTTGATGGCATTGCCCACTAGATTCAGCATCACCTGCAGCAGGCGTTGGTAGTCGCCGTAGAGCACAATGGGCTCCGCCCTGGGGGGCAGGTGAAAGCTGAGCTGCAATCCCTTTTGACTGGCCTGCAAACTGGTTTTGGCCTCCACATCCTTGAAGAGAGCTTGCAGGTCGCAGGGTTGAAACTGCAACTCCAGTTTGCCGGCTTCAATTTTGGCAATATCCAGCACGTCGTTGATTAAGGACAATAGGTGCAGGGCAGAGCGGTAGGCTTCCTGCAAAAAGTCCAGCTCCTCTTCCCGGCTTTCGGCCATTCCATCCAGTACCAGCCTAATGAAGCCGATGATGCTGTTTAAAGGGGTGCGCAGCTCGTGGGAGGTGTTGGCCAGAAATTGGCTTTTGAGTTGGTTGGCCGATTCTGCTTGGGCGCGGGCCAGCTCTAGCTCTTTGTTTTTCTGAAGCAAGGTTTGGTTAGCCAGTTGCAGACGGGTGGCCAGTTGGCGACTTTGTTCGAGCAACCTGGCGTGGGCAATGGCAGTACCCAAGTAGGTGGCAATAATCTGCAGCAGCTGGAAGTGGCCGGTCTGCCAGGCAGGAGCTGTCTTGGGGGGCAGCACTTCTAGCCAAAGCAAGCTGTTGGGATAGCTGCGGTAGCACATGGCCACGGCTAGGTGGCGTTCTGTTACCACTGGCTCTTCCTGTCTAAGGGCCTGGAGCAAATGGGGGTGATCTCCTAGCCGCAGCGTCTGGTTGAGCAGCGAGGGAGTTTCCGGATAGCGGCGGTACTCGGCGTTAACCGTCAGGAAATCCTGTCCCACCTCGTAGAGGGCAAGTAGACACCGATCCACCCCAAACAACTGCCCCAACTGTTCTACCGTCTGCTGGCACAGCTCGCGGATACCTGCCGAGTGGCCAATGCTGCGCAGAAGCTGAGCTGTAACCGCCTGGAGCGGCTCACCGTCCCTGAAGGAATAGGGCGACCTAGGAGTCTTGCTTGTCCCTCCAGCCAAGTTGAAGGGCGTTGCCCCCAGCACCCTGCCCACCACCGCAACAGCTACTACCTCCCCCTCTGTATCCCGCACGGGGTTGAGGCAAAGGTGCAAATGCAGCTTGTAGCGGGGCGAGAGGACTTGGCATTCGTGCTGCAGGGGCTCCCCTGCCGCAAACACCTGGCTGAGCTTGGCTTGGTACTCCTCCCCGTTCACCAACTCCCACCTCTGCTGGGCAGCCACAATCTGCTGCGGGTAGATGCCGTAGCTCTCAGCACCTTCCCAGTAAAAACTTTGAAAGCGCTGCTGGCGATCCTGCGTGTAGAGGATGAGATCCGGTCGAAGCACACCCACCTTGTTTGAGCTTTGAAAAACCAAGCTCTTGGGATCCAGAACTTAGGTTTTTGCAGAGGAAGCTGAGGTAGTGGGGTTGGAGTCTCTGTCGGCAAGGCGGGCAAAGAGCATTCGCCCTGCCGAGGTCTGAATGGAGCCAGTAACCACGACCGAGCGAGTTTTGCCTACGGCCCGCTGTCCCTCTTCCACCACCACCATCGTGCCATCTTCCAGATAGCCTACCCCCTGGCCTGGCTCCTTGCCCTCACGAGTAATCTTGATGTCGAAGCTATCCCCAGCGATGTAGATAGGCCGCAAAGCCTCAGCCAGCTCGTTGACATTCAGCACCTTGATCCCTTGCAGCAGAGCTACCTTCTTTAGGTTGTAGTCAGTGGTTACCAGCATCCCGCCCACACTTTGGGCAAGGCGCACCAGCTTCTCGTCGACGGTGTTTAGGTCAGGGTAGTTGGCTTCGTGGATAACAAAGCAGTTGGGGTTGGCCTGGCGAAGGGCCTGCAGCGTATCCAGCCCCCTCCGACCCCGCTCCCGTTTTTGGGGATCGGCCTTGTCAGCAATGGCCTGTAGCTCGGCAATCACAAAGCGAGGAACGACTAGCGTTCCCTCCAGAAAGCCCTTCTCAATCAACTGAGCCACGCGCCCGTCAATGATGGAGCTGGTATCCAAAACCTTGGGGCTGGCTGCCACCACACTCCCTTCTGCTGCCGCCTGTAGGGCATAGTTAGGGTTGAATAGGCGCAACAGCGCCGGGCCGTGGGTATCGGCCAAACTCACTCCCAAGTAGGCAAAGGAGAGGCTAAAGAAGACAGAGGCCAGGGGTTCCAGAAAATTGTTCAGCTCCTGGGGCAGGGGCAGTAAATAGACAGGAGCCATAGCCAAGTTGGCAATCACCAGGCCAATGACCAATCCTACCGAGCGGCTAATCAGCACATCCGGTGGCAGCGAGCGCA
Organism: Synechococcus sp. O70.1; assembly: GCF_047462215.1. Taxonomy (NCBI): domain Bacteria; kingdom Bacillati; phylum Cyanobacteriota; class Cyanophyceae; order Synechococcales; family Synechococcaceae; genus Synechococcus; species Synechococcus sp. O70.1. Next base: position 49,961 of record NZ_JANSIT010000009.1, read on the forward strand.
CGTTGGCCTCGAAGCGGCGGTAGCCCCAGCGCACCAGGGATCCCAGCGCCAAACCTGCCAAGGCCCCAAAGCCGCCAGTAACCACGCGCGCCCCTTCGACGTTGGCTCCTTCAAGAGCAGCAGGGGGGAGCAGATCTAGGCCGTAGAACCCAAGGCCCGAGCCCGCTAAGATGAAGATGGCAATGAGTAAAATGTCCAACATGGCGCGGAAAGTGCCCCTGCTGGGAATGGCAAGCTGTCAGCAAGGGGCAAACCTGCCCCCTATTCTAGTCTTCGGGCTGGAGGCGGATCTCCTCCCCAAACTCTAGAAAAAGGAGGCTATGCTGAAAAAGGGCGATCCCTGGCTGGCTTAAGTGCTAGTCAAGCTTAACGCCACCAATCAAGGTCTGAGCAAGCTAGAAGGAACCATGGCCCAAACCTTAGAACTAACTGCCGAAAATGTGGAAAAGGTCCTCAACGAGCTGCGCCCCTATCTGCAAGCTGATGGCGGCAATGTAGAGCTGGTGGAGATCGATGGCCCAGTGGTGAAGCTGCGCCTGCAGGGGGCCTGTGGCGCCTGCCCCAGTTCTACCCTAACCCTGAAGATGGGCATTGAGCGCAAGTTGCGGGAGAGGATCCCCGACATCCTAGAAGTGGAGCAGGTGTTCTGAGGATCCCTGCCCCGAGGACTTTGGGCTGAATTCCCCTCTCTTGCGAGGGTAGCTGTCTCCTCTTTTGTTGTTGCCAGCACATGCCGATTCTTCTCTCCATCGCCATCCTAGCCCTCCTCATTCTGGTGCACGAGGCGGGCCACTTCGCAGCAGCCAAACTGCAAGGGATCCACGTCAACCGCTTTTCGCTGGGGTTTGGCCCCGTGCTGTGGCGCTACCAGGGCAAGGAAACAGAGTATGCCATTCGCGCCCTGCCCTTGGGAGGCTACGTAGGGTTTCCTGACGATGACGAGCGCTCCCCCTACCCCCCCGATGACCCGAATCTCTTGAAAAACCGCCCCCTTGCGGATCGCCTGGTGGTGATGAGTGCCGGAGTGCTGGCCAACTTGGCCTTTGCCTACCTGGTGCTGGTGCTGATGTTTGCTCTGCTAGGGATCCCCTCGGTTACCCGCATCCAGCCCGGCATTCTCATTGCTCAGGTAATGCCAGGTAGCCCGGCAGAGCGGGCGGGCCTGCAGGCAGAAGATGTGGTGCTGCGGGCAGCTGACCACGACTACAGCGACCTTGCCGATGCCGCCTCGGCCTTGGCGGCCCTCAACGATTTTCAGACGCTCATCCGCAGTAGCGAAAACCAACCCGTTCCCCTGCAGGTGCGACGAAGGGAAAAAGAAGCGCTGCTGGAGATTACCGTAATCCCGGAGCGGCAAGGGGAGAAGGTAGCCATTGGGGTTAGCCTAGCGCCCAATCAGGAGGTGAACCTGCGCCCAGCCCAAAACCTGGGGGAGATCCTGACGGAAGCTGGAAACGCCTACCAGCGCTTGGTGATGATGAATCTCACTGGCCTGCAGGAGCTGCTGCGGAACTTCCAAAACACCGCTACTCAGATATCCGGGCCGGTGGGGATCGTCAAGATTGGCGCAGACCTAGCGCGGGATGACGTTGCCAGCTTGTTGAATTTCACTGCCTTGATTAGCATCAACTTGGCCGTCCTTAACCTGTTGCCCCTCCCTGGCTTGGATGGAGGCCACATTGCCTTTTTGATCTTGGAAGCCATCCGTGGCAAGCGGCTGCCCAAGGAGGTCGAAGAGCGGGTGATGCAGACAGGCTTGGCGCTTCTCCTAGGGCTGGGAGTGTTCCTAATCTTCAAAGATACTCTTGCCATTGTCACCGGGTCGGGCTAGTTGCCAATGACCAGCAAGCGGGCTTTGCGCCAAAGAGCCTTGGAGATTTTGCTGCGCCTGAAGCGCCATTACCCCAACTCCAAGTGTACTCTCCACTACCAGACGCCGCTGCAACTGCTGGTGGCGACGATTTTGTCAGCCCAGTGCACTGACGAGCGGGTTAACCAGGTAACCCCAGAGCTGTTTCGCCGCTTCCCCGATGCCCAGGCTCTGGCCACAGCCCCGCGGGAGGAGATTGAGGCTCTAATTCGGCCCACCGGCTTCTACCGCAACAAGGCCAAACACATCCAAGAGGCCTGCCGCAAGATCTTGACAGACTTTGGCGGCCAGGTGCCGCGCACCATGCCGGAGTTGCTCACCCTGCCAGGAGTGGCCCGCAAGACGGCCAACGTGGTACTAGCCCATGCCTTTGGCATTAACGCTGGCGTAACGGTCGATACCCACGTCAAGCGCCTCAGCCGCCGCCTTGGCCTTACCGAGCACGAGGACCCCGTGCGCATTGAGCGGGATCTCATGCAGCTGCTGCCGCAGGTGGATTGGGAGAATTGGTCCCTTCGCCTTATCGAGCATGGCCGAGCTATCTGCACCGCCCGCCAGCCTCTCTGCCAGCAGTGCTTCCTAGCTGATCTCTGCCCCACTGCCTCCCTTCTAAAGCCGGAGGCAGCTGCCAATTGAAATCCGCAGGAGCTGGCCCTCTCTCCGGAGGGAGTCCTCAAGCCCCTGCTTTTTACCTCGGTATGAGCGCGGTCACGCTACCCCAGCATCACCTTGGGAGAGAGCAACAGCGTCAGGGATCCCTGGCCACAATCAATGCGCCCTTGAGCAAAGCGCACGCGAGCCAGGCCTGCTTTCTTGAGGGTAATGGCCTCGGGATGGGCTGGCTGTAGCCCAATGGCTGCCTGTACCCAGAGGCTCAGATCCGGCTGGTGGCCAACTACCGCCAGCGAGGTGAAGGGATCCCGCTCCGTCTGCCAGCGCACCAAGTCGGCAAAGCTGCCGCCGGGGGCCAACGGCTCAAACACTTCCAGGGCTTCGGCCAAGTTCTCGTCCAAGAAGATCTCTGCCGTCTGCCGCGCTCTGACCAGAGGACTGGTGAGCAGGAAATCCCACTTCCAGCCCATGCTCCTGAGCTGGCGGGCAATTTTGCGACAGCGCTGGCGGCCTTTATCCGTTAGGGCGCGCAGGCTATCCTCCTTCCCTGGTTGGGGCTCTTCGGCTATGCCGTGGCGAACAAAATCCACGGTCACTGCCCTGCCTGTTACCTGACTGTTGTTGTCTGGTTCAAGCTCAAACACCATCGGCACCCGGCAACCTTTCACGTTCCTCCTAGGATACCTTGCCCTGCTCGGGAAAAGCCCAGTGGCGACCCTAGTTGTGATACGATAACTAGGATACTAGATGATGTTTTAGGAGTTCCCCAGGCATGTCTGCGGCAATAGATATTGCTGATGCTACCTTTGAAGCCGAGGTGCTGCGCAGTGAGATTCCAGTTTTGGTTGATTTTTGGGCACCCTGGTGCGGCCCATGCCGGCTGGTAGCTCCTGTGGTGCAGGAGATAGCAGAGCAGTATGCTGGTAAAATCAAGGTTGTAAAAATCAATACCGACGAAAATCCCCAAACTGCCAGTCAGTACGGCGTTCGGAGTATTCCTACCCTGATTCTCTTCAAAGGTGGCCAAAAGGTAGATGTGGTGGTTGGCGCCGTTCCCAAGGCAACGCTGACCACGATTTTGGAAAAGCACCTTGGAGCCTCTGCCGAGGGCTAAGGTTTTGGCCAAGACCAGGGATCTTGCCGGCTCTCCACCAGAAGGCAAGTCCTCCAGCCGGGGGAGCCTATTGCAGTAAAAGTGGGTAAAAGAAGTAGACAGAGGATTCTGGATCCCAGCTTGACGGATTCTCTTTCCTTGCTGCTGCAAGAGATTTTTTCCAGTGCGGAAGCTCGTCTCAAGCAGTTACACCACCCCAACCGAACAGCTTGGTTGCGGATCTTGCGGTCGCTGCAGCGGATGGGATCCCTGAAGCTCAGCCGTCTGGACGCCAAGATTCTGGCAGCTACGCTTGAGGATCTGGAGCAGGGTTTTGCCACCTTCCAAAACTACACCCATCGGCGCAAGGTAACAGTCTTTGGCTCGGCGCGTCTAGGGGAGGACAGCCCCGAGTACCAGCAGGCGCAGCTACTTGCCCACCGCATTAGTCAGCTAGGCTTCATGGTGCTGACAGGGGGCGGCGGCGGCATCATGGAAGCCGGTAACCGGGGGGCGGGGCAAGAAAACTCGTTTGGGCTGAATATTCAGCTGCCCTTTGAGCAGGTAGCCAACCCTTTCATTGCCGCCAGCGACCGGGTCATTAACTTTAAGTACTTCTTTTCTCGCAAACTTTTCTTTGTCAAGGAAACAGATGCCCTAGTGCTGTTTCCTGGCGGCTTTGGCACCCAGGATGAGGCTTTTGAGTGTCTGACCCTGATGCAGACCGGGAAGACCAAGCTGATGCCGCTGGTGCTGGTGGACAGGCAAGGCGGCTGCTACTGGAAAGAATGGGATGAATATGTGCGAGAGCACTTGCTCAGCCGCGGCCTAATCAGCTCCGAGGATCTCCACCTTTACTCCCTAACTGACGATGTCGAGGAGGCCTGTCAGCAGATTGTCGATTTCTATCGCATCTTTCACAGCAATCGCTACGTGGGGGAGCTTTTGGTTTTGCGCTTAAACACCAAGCTTTCACCGGAAGCCCTAGAAATTTTAAACCAAGAGTTTGCTGACATTCTCGAGTCGGGCCGGATTGAGCAAACAGAGGCTCTGCCCGAGGAAGCTGAGGAAGACATTGCCCATCTGCCGCGGCTAGTAATGCGCTTTAACCAGCGCAGCTTTGGGCGGCTGTGGCAAATGGTGCGCCGAATCAACAAGCTCCCTCCCGAAAGGTCAGAGCCTTTGATGCAGCCTGAACAAAAGTAGCATCAATCCCAATGGGCCGGTTGTTTGTCAAAATCTGCGGCATCACGCGGCAGGATCAGGCGGAGGCCATTGCGGCGCTGGGGGTAAGCGCCCTAGGGTTTGTGGCCGTGCCCAACACGCCGCGCTATTTGCCTCTTTCGGCAGCGCGCTGGGTGGGATCCCTGCCCCGCCATGTGGAAAAGGTAGGGGTTTTTCTGGATCAGGATCCCGGCACCATCGCCACCTGGGTGGAAACGGCTGGCCTCACGGCTGTTCAGCTTCACGGCCAGGAATCTCCAGAGATGTGTCGGCAACTGGGAGAGTGGCTCCCCGGCATCCGCCGCATCAAGGCCCTGCGCATCCGGTGCCCAGCAGACCTGGAGGTGGCCGACCTCTACCGCGACTGTGTAGAGACCTTACTGCTGGATGCCTATCACCCCCAACGGGCAGGTGGCACTGGGCAAACGCTCAACTGGTCGGAACTGGCCTCCTGCTCTCTGCCCTTGCCCTGGCTTCTGGCTGGTGGCCTCAACCCAGACAATGTTCTGCAAGCGCTCAGCCACCTTCAGCCTGCCGGCATCGATCTCTCCAGCGGTGTCGAACGCCAGCCGGGCGACAAAGACCTAGACAAAGTCCGGCGTCTGCTGCAGCAGTTAGCATCCCAAGGTTGGGCAATCGCCCCTGGCCAGTCTCAACCCCCTGCAAGCCAGGGAGGCTCGCGCCCGATCCCTACTGCAGGGATCGAAGGTCCAGCCCTGGCTCAAACCTCACCTCTTTCACCTCTCCAAACCGTCCCATCAGTCCCAGAGGGCGATCGTTGAAGGTCACCAGCACCCCGCCCGCATTGCCAGTGCGCAGCACGATCGATCGCTCGGCTTCCCAGTTCAGCTCCGCCCCTGGCTGTAGGGTAGCCTCAAAAACAGTTTTTCCGTCGACAATAACCCGCAGCCAAGAAGGATGTTCCACCACGCGAATATCAAGGCGCACTGGCTTGCGCTGCTGGGCTTCCAAGACGTCGGGGAAAACCCCCTCGATGCGCGTCCATTGCTCTAGGGTAGGAAACATCTGGCGAAGGGTCGGCTCGGGGTCTGGCTTGCGCTCAGAGGAGTTGGCCGCCGGCGGCTGTAGCTGGGATCCCTCACCGACCGAACGGCTAGCCAGCCACTGCCCAAAGGGATTGCCCCTGCTCTCCAAAAAAGCCGACAGCCCTCCCACCGCCAGCACGACTAGCCCCACATAGGCAGCCCAGAGGTGGAAGGGTCGCAAAGCAAAGGCGGGCTGTTCGCCAACAGCAGTTCGCGGAGGTGAGGCAGAGGGCATTTTGGCCGATAGCAGCGGCAACGCTTGCCGAGATAGCCTTTCGCCATCCAGCCCTAGGTAGTTAGCGTAGCGTTTAATGAAGCCTTGCACGTAGACTGGCTCCGGCAAGCGGCTTAAGTCGGCTTCCTCCAGGGCCTGCAGGTATTGGGAGCGGATGAAGGTATCGTTAGCTACCTCTGTCAACGTCAGCCCCCGTGCCTCCCGTGTTTGCCGCAACAGGGATCCCAGAGCTTCTAGAGAGTGTGCTGGTTCCTGCATCGTCGCTTACCTGTGAACGCACACTCAGGTAACATCCTCCCCCCAATTCACGGGAGATGCCTGACACGCATATGGTAACGTACCCCAAGATGGGATTCATGCAGATCGCGCTCCCCTACTCTCTGAGCGCTTGGGCATTGTCAGCAAACGAGGCCAGCAAAGCCTGAACCTCCTGGGGCTCCAACCGGCGAAACTGACCTGGCTTGAGGTTGCCAAGGCGCAGCGGACCAATCGCCTCCCGGTGTAAGCTGAGCACAGGATGGCCCAGTTGCTCGGCCACCCGCCGAATTTGCCGCTTACGGCCCTCAAACAAGACCACCCTCAGCCAAGAGGAGTTGGAGTTTCTTCTATTTCCAAAAGGGGGCGGATCACAAAACTCCACCACTGCCGGCAGAGTGGTAGACCCATCCAAATCGACGCCCTCCCGCCACCGTTGTAGCGTGGCCTGGCTAGGGCGCCCCTGCACCTGCACCCGATAGGTCTTGGGCAGATGATAGCGCGGGTGGGTCAGCTTCAGGGTCAGGTCGCCGTCGTTGGTGAGCAGCAAAGCGCCACTGCTGTCAGCGTCCAGCCGACCCACTGGATAGAGACGGATCTGCCGGTTCCAGGGTGGCGGAAGCAGATCCAGGACGGTCTTGCGCCCCCAGGGATCCTTGCAGGTAGACAAGACCCCCCGGGGCTTGTGCAGGAGCAAAACGTAGCGGGCCGGATCCCCGCAGGAGATTGCCTGCCCATCCACTTCGATGCAATCCCGTTCCGGATCGGCTTTAAAGCCCAGCTCGGTGACCACCTTCCCATTGACCCGAATGCGCCCGGCCAGGATCCAGGCTTCCACCTGGCGGCGGGAAGCTAGCCCCTGCCGAGCCAAAAGCTTCTGGAGCCGCTGGGGTGCTGCCATAGGCACTGGGTAGCAAAGGAAGCAGAACCTTACCTCCTAGGAGGAGGCGGGTGTGGTGCCGGCTCTGGGCAGATAACTGGAGGAAGAGCTGTAGGACACCTTAAGCCTAACAAATCCTAGAACTTTGCGGTTGCTAACCTCTCAAAAGGCAACCGATGAGCTATCGCCCTGCTGGACTGCAAGGTTCACCAACCGGTTGCGGCCTCTTAGGCAGCAGGACGGGTCTCCTCTTACCTCCTGCAACCCGCGATGGTTAAGGGCTGAAATGGTGCAGCTACTGGCCGCCCAACTCCTCGGCCTCGCCACCATCCCCCTCTTCAACCGTTTCCTGGTCTTTGGAGGAGGATCCCTGCTGTCGAGCCTCGGCTTCCCGTTTCAGTTGGTTGAGTAGGGCCAAGACTCGGGACCCCCGTTCCAAGGAGCGATCTTGTAAAAACACCACCGTCGGCACTCGTCGCAGGCCCAGCCGCTGGCCAATCTCCCGCCGCACGAAGGGAGTGGCGGCGGCCAAACCCTCCATTGTTTGCCGCTGGGCTGCTTCGTCACCATAGATGCTGACGAAGATGCGGGCGTTTTGCAGGTCGCTGGAAACCTCTACGTCCACAATGCTGACCATGCCCGCCCCCACGCGGGCATCCTTGATCTCCGAGAGCAGGATCTGGCTAACCTCCCGCTTGATCTGCTCGGCTACCCGGGCTACCCGTCGCTCTGTTGCCATTTTTCGATCCTCAGGTTCCTATCCTCTGCAAACTTCGGCCCTTGGGGAGTGCTGACTTCTCTGCGCCATGTTCTCAGAACAGTAGCAGATGCTACGCGCCTCTTCTCCTTCCCCTTCTATTTTGGGTCAATGTCCACCCTCTCCTGAGTAGGAATACCTAAAGCCAGCGATGGATGGAGACAAGGTGATCAAAACCCCAGAGGCGCTGCGGCGCTCCGTGGAGCAGTTCATGCTCGATGTAACGGAGCCGCTCGATCCGCTACTTGCCCTCAAGCTAACTCAGGTGGTGGTGATGCTGGGAGATACAGCTTACGCCATGGGCTACAGCGATGGCCAGCGAAGTCTCTGCCCTGGCCGTCTTTTGGGAGATAGACACTGCCGGCAGCCTGAGGGGAATTGAAGAGAGGAAGGAAAAGCAGCCAAGATGGGATCCAGTTGCTTGGCCTCCTATGACTTCCCTGGTTCTCCTCTGGCATCGCCGCGATCTGCGCCTAGGAGACAACACAGCCCTCCATGGGGCAGCCCAGCGCAGCCCCCAGGTAGTGCCGGTTTTCGTTTTCGACCCCCAACTCCTGCAGCGGGCAGACATGGCCCCAGCCCGGGTGGCGTTTCTGCTCCAGGCGTTGCAGGAGCTGCAGGAGCGCTACGCCCAGATGGGGATCCCACTCCTGTGGCGGCGGGGAGATCCAGCCGTGGAGCTGCGGCAGTTGGCCGCCGAGCTGGGAGCGCAGGCCGTGTTTTGGAACGAGGATCTGGATCCCTGGGCTCGGCAGCAGGAGAGTCGGGTGCGGGCCAGCTTGGCGGAAGCTGGGATCCCGTCTTTTTCTTACCAAGATATGCTGCTGCACGGGCCAGGGGAAGTGTTGACCCAGGCGGGGGAGCCCTACTCGGTTTTTACCCCTTTCTGGCGCCGCTGGTCTAGCTTGCCCAAGCCGGATCCCTTCCCCATCCCCAAGGGTCTGCAGCCGTTGTCCAGCCTGAAAGCCCAACCTCTGCCCAGCTTGGCGGATCTGGGCTTTGTCTGCGGTCAGCGGATCCCGGCCGCGGGTGAGAGTGTAGCTCAGAGGCTTCTAGAGGATTTCTGCCAGGGCCTGCGCATTTTCGAGTACGAGCGAGCCCGCGACTTCCCCGCCGAGCAGGGCACCTCTCTTCTTAGTCCCCACCTCTGCTGGGGAACCATCGGCATTCGGCGGGTGTGGCAGGCCACCTGTGAAGTGGAAGCGGAGGCCCGCAGCGAAGAGGCCGAGAGCAGCCTGCGCACGTGGCGGCAGGAGCTGTGCTGGCGCGAGTTTTACAAGCATGTCTTGGCCCACTGGCCCCATGTGGAAAGCGGAGCCTACCAACGAGCCTTTGATGCGCTGGAATGGGACAACCGCCAGGACTGGTTTCAGGCCTGGTGCGCCGGCCAGACGGGCTACCCCATTGTGGATGCGGCCATGCGCCAGCTCAACGAAACTGGCTGGATGCACAACCGCTGCCGCATGATCGTGGCCAGCTTTTTAACCAAGGATCTCCTCATCGACTGGCGCTGGGGGGAGCGCTACTTCATGCAAAAGCTTGTAGACGGGGATCTGGCTGCCAACAACGGCGGCTGGCAGTGGAGCGCCGGTGTGGGCACAGATCCCAGGCCCCTGCGCATCTTCAACCCAGCCACCCAGGCGGCCCGCTACGACCCAGAGGGGGAGTATATCCGCCGCTACCTGCCGGAGCTAGCGGGGCTGGATACCCCAGCTTTGCTGTGGGTGGGGAATGATCCCAAGGGATCCTGGGCTCTGCAGGAGCGGCGGCGCTGCGGCTACCCGGATCCCATCGTGGATCACAAGGTGCAGCAGCAGGAGTTCAAACGGCGCTACCAGGCGGTGCAGCAGGGGTACTCCAATCTGACAAGACGTGGCAAGGACTCCTCGTCACTCCCAGAAGCGCTCCGCGCCGCCAGCAGGTTTGCGACAGCGTTGCGTAGCAATAAAAAAGGGGATCCGAGGGATCCCCGCCAATCCCCACTTGCTTGAGACTACCGCCTTAGCTCGCTGGGGATGGGCTCCCCGAAGAGCACGAAGTAGAGAATCCGATAAATGTCCGTGTTCAGGATCCCGGTGGTCGGCACCAACTCTCGAGCGTTCAAGCCCGCAGCGCGAGCAATGACTCCACTGCCGACGTCATCTCCGCTAGCCCAAGCCACGGCAAAGGGAAAGCGCTTGCCATTTTTGTCGGGAGCGGAAATGAACGGCTTGCTACCGGTGCCGTCAACCCCGTCAATGGGGGCACCACTGCCTTCGGGGTCAGTAGTGGGCAACGGCTCCTCGGCAGACTCGACATCCACCAGCTGCATCCCGCCAGCATTGCTGTCGCTGGTGGTGATCATGAAGGTCTTGGGATTCTTCTCGATGAAGTTGAGAATCACCCCAATGGCATCGTCAGCCCGCTTCATGGCCTCCAGGCAGCCGGAAACGTTGAGGTTGTTGCACATGTTATCAGTGCCCTCTTCTTCGATGACGGCGAAGAAGCCCTTAGGATTGCGGGAGATCCGCGCCAGGGCAAACTGTGTCATCTCGGCAATGGTGGGGGCGCTGGCGATGTAGTTGGGCAAGTTTTCTTTCCGCAACTCTTCTTCAGGCTTGTCGTAGAAGGTGTCCTCGACGTTGAACACCCCCAAAACCTTGGAGACATTTGCCGGCAGCTTCAGCAGCTCGTCGTGGGTGTAGACAACGGCGTACCCCTTTTTCTTGGCCTCCTCAATCAGGTTGCGGCCATCCTTGCGCTTCCCTTTGCCAAAGCGGCCCTGGACACCTTCCGGTAGCAGCCATTCCTCGCCACCCCCCAGGATGATGTCTACCCCTGACTCCACCACCTGCAGGGCAATCTCCTCATAGTCGCTGCGCTTGGCAACTTCGGCAACGAAGGCAGCCGTCCCCGGCTCAATGATGGATCCCGTTTGCACCAGAGCCGTACCCAAGCCTGCCGCCACAGCCTCTTCCATGATCGTGTTCAGGGTGCCGTTGGCAGAGGGGTACTCCTTGCCGTCCGGATCCAACCCAAAGCTCTTGGCGTGGACACGGGTTCCTGTGGCATGGGTCACCGCTCCGCCGTTGGAATTTCCCCCAAGCTGGTCGAGATGGTGCCCGCGATAGGGGGCAATCACGGATAGGGGGCAATCACGGGGAGACGATCCCAGTTCAGAAAGCCATCGGGGCCGTAGTAGAGAATGCGCGTGATGTCCCAGTGGGAAGCTGAGGTTCCATCTGGGCGAAAGAAGATTGCACCGTTGCCGGTTGGCTTAGGCGCCGCTTGAGCCACACTAGAGGAAAAAACTGACGAGGACAGCAGACACAAAGTTGCAGCCAAAGCCGCCCTCAGAGAATAGCTACGCATAGCTAACACGCCCTTGCTCGTTCGAAGCTGAACGTCAAGGAAAGTAACACAGCCTTGAACAGTTAGCAAGAGCGCGCGCAAATGCTCCTGCAGAACTTACCTGCAGCGACAATCCGCCTCTCAGGTCTACTACTTGGCCGGGGCAGGTTGCGAGGTCTATACCTAGAGTTAACTATCTCTTAACTGCCTCATAACGTCAAGGCTTCTCGTAGAGCTTTATAGCCGTCTTCCAGTCAAGCTGTTCTTTTGGGAGCAGGCGTCGAACTCTTGGCCTGCCAGGACCGCCTAAGCTGTCTAAGGTGGTGTTGCCAACGCTGCAGTTCCCCGGCTTCCAGCGGGATCCCGCCAAAGCGTACTTCCAGGTAGCGCTGCAGGAACCGGATGGCCAGTTCAACCTGAGGCAAGTCGGCCTGGCGCAAGTGTTCTAGGCAAGCTTCTGGCCCTAGGTGGGCGGGGATCCCCACCGCCGTCGCCAGATCCCGCAGTTGCAGATAAAGCCTTGAGATGACCTGGCGGCGCCGCTGGGACTTGGGTAGAGCCGCCGGGATCCAGCGCATCCCGGCAAAGGCCAGACTCGGCAGCAAGAGGCCAACCATCCAGGTGGGCCAGGGGGGCGGAGGCTGCCACAGGGATCCCATCACCACCCCATTGGCGGCAGTGGCCAACAGAATCCACCCCCCATCCTGCCAGCGCAGGGCCTGATAGCGGCGGCGGCGACCCCAGTAGGCCATGGAACTGGTGATTAAAATCACCCCCACCAGCGGCAGGCCGTTTTGCTGCAGCGCTTGCCCCCAGCCCACCAGGCTGCGGCGGAAGACGGCGACGACATCCTCTTGCTTTTGGGGAGCAGTCACGCGGCTGGCCAGCTCTTGGATTTGCCGCCAGATCTGCCGCTGGGTAAATAGGTCGTACTGAATCACATACTTAAACCAGCGAAAGCGCAGGCTGTCGTAGAAGTCTAGGATGGGATCCCACCCGCTTTGCCGCTGGCTAACATTGGCCTCTGCCGGCGTGGCATCGAAGATGATCCATCCATAGGGGCCAAAGGGGATCTCCGTCCAAGAATGGGCATCGGCGTTGCGCACCGCCAAGTACTTCTCCTGCGCCACCCAGCGACCGCCCAAAAAGCCATTCACCATCCGGGCCGGGATGCCAAGGCTGCGGGCCAGTATCGTCAGAGCGGTGGCAAAGTATTCGCAGTGGCCGCGGCGATGGGTAAACAAAAAAGCCTCCAAAGGCGGCTCGGCACCGGGATCCGGCAAATTGGTGGTGTAGGCGTAGTTCTCTAGCAGGTAGTTCCGCAGAGCCGTTACCTTGCCAAAGACATCGGGGATCCCAGCCGTGATCTCCTCTGCCAAGGCGGGAATGCGCGGATCCAGATCTTCTGGCAACTGCAGATAGGCTTGTTGCTGGACTGGGTCAAGAGCGCTCAGCAGCTCCTCCCGGCCAAGCTGGCGCAGGCGGGGTTCCAGATCCCGTGGGATCCGGCTCACGGCACGGTAGAGATAGGGCATCCGGGGGGGCAGAGAATGGCTGACATCTCCAGTCTCGCGCAGGAGCAGGCGGCGGTTTTGCCATTGCCACCTCTGCTGTGGAGTCATCGCCCCACCTCGATCCAGCCATTCCACCTCCACCAGCGGCGCCACCCCAAAAACGGTGTTGGTGTCCAGCGGCTCTAGGTAGATGAGCTGCTCCAGCGGAAAGAACTGCAGGTCGGAGGCAGCAGGGATCAAGGGGGAGGCCGAGAGCTCAAAAACCCCTGCCGCGTTGGGGAAAATCGAGAGCGAGCGATCCAGCGTCCGCGACCAAGCCCGCCCGTCGTAGCGATCAAAGCTCATGCCACGCCAGTAGAGAGACTCCACCTGGGGCGGCACCCCTGCCGGCAACTCCACCCGCATGACAACGGTGTTGTCAGTCTTGAGGGTGCCAAACTCCCCCAGGCTGACCTCTTCGGCAAAGCCAGTGGTCATCACTGGGGAGCGGGCTTGCCGGCCTAAGATCCCCAAGCCGACGCGCGGAAACAGGAAAAACAAAGCCACTGACAGGACCATGGCCAGCAAGGCCAGGGATCCAAGAAACCCCAGAAAGCCAAGGTCGATCCTGCGGACTTGGCTGGCCGCCTGCGGGTGCTGCTCGGCTTGGAGGCGCAGATGATAAAGGGTGAGGTTAACTAGCCCTACCCCCACGTAAAGCAGGAAGAGGAGTCCAAAGCTGATATCTTGGTTGAACAGGGTGGCAATCGCCATCAACAGCAGCGACAACACCGCCAACTGGATGTAATCTGCTGCCCGCTCCCGCTGAAACAACTTGGCCCCCGTTAGGTAGAGCACCAGGCCAATGGCCCCATCCGAAAGCTGCAGGAAGCCCGAGAGCACCAACGCCGCCAAGCTGACCAACACGCTCACCGTCAGCGGCATCCAGAGGGGCGCATAGCGGGCAAAGCTAATTCGGGGTGGCTCCCAGAACCAACTGCCCACCCCCGCCGCCAAGCAGAGGGCGATAACCGCCGGCGACAGGGCCTGATCTCCAAGGCAGAGGGCCGTGAAGGCGATCCCCACCAGCAGGTAGATGAAGACTTTTTGGACAGCAAGCAGCGGCCAGGTCATGGGCTAGGTTGCTTCGGGATCCCTCAAGTGGCCCTTCCAAGATAGCCAAGTCTTTTTCCTTCTCCTGCCCACGATAGACCCAGCTTGCTGGTACCCCTTCTCGATTGGAGAAGACAGACCTCTGCCGCGGCACTAGAATCGTTAATGTTCCTTAACTTTCGTTGTTTTTCGACCTGCGCTGCGCACAGAGGGGACGAGATGTCCGGCCAGAACGAAATCCACGTGGTGGGGGCGCGGCAGCACAACCTCAAGAACATCGAGCTGCGGATCCCGCGCAATCGCCTGGTGGTGTTTACGGGCGTCTCCGGGTCCGGCAAGTCTTCGCTGGCCTTTGACACCATTTTTGCCGAGGGGCAGCGGCGCTATGTGGAGTCCCTCAGTGCCTATGCGCGGCAGTTTCTAGGGCAACTGGACAAGCCGGATGTGGATCGCATCGAGGGCTTGAGCCCGGCCATTGCCATCGACCAAAAGTCCACCAGCCACAACCCCCGCTCCACGGTGGGCACCGTTACCGAGATCTACGACTACCTGCGGCTGCTCTACGGGCGGGCCGGGATTCCGCACTGCCCCCATTGCGACCGGGTGATCGCTCCCCAGACGGTGGATCAAATGGTGGATCAGATCCTGGCCTTGCCGGATCGGACGCGCTTTCAGCTGCTTGCGCCTGTGGTGAGGGGGAAAAAGGGCACCCACGCAGCGCTCCTGCAAAGCCTGCGCCAGCAGGGATTTGTGCGGGTGCGTGTCGACGGCCAGGTATGGGATCTCAGCGAAGAGATCACCTTGGACAAAAACAAGACCCACACTATCGAGGTGGTGGTGGATCGGCTGGTCAAGGGCCCCGACATGGCAGAGCGGCTGGCCGATTCCCTGACCACCTGTCTGCGCCAGTCGGGGGGACTGGCGGTAGTGGAGCTCTTGCCCCGCGAGGAGGAGCGGGAACATCTGTTGCAAAAAGTAGCCGAGGTGGTGGGGCAGTACCTCAACGGCAAGCCGACGGAGCTGATCTTCTCTGAGCAATTTGCCTGCCCCGAACATGGCTCGGTGCTGAGCGAGCTGTCGCCGCGGCTGTTTTCCTTCAACTCGCCCATTGGCGCTTGTCCTGTCTGTCACGGCTTGGGCTTTGAGCCCATCTTCGACCCCGACCGCATCGTGCCCGATCCCAAACTTCCCCTCTACGCGGCCATCGCACCTTGGGCCGAGCGGGAGAACCCCTACTACCTGGCGTTGCTGGCAGGGGTCGCCAAGGCCTTTGGCTTTGACCTCAGCAGCCGCTGGTGCGACCTCACGCCCGAGCAGCAGCAAATCCTCCTCTACGGCACCGACCAGGAGATCTACGTTGAGGCAGAATCCCCCTACCGGGGCCGGGGCTACTACCGTCGCTACGAAGGGGTGATCCCGCAGTTGCAGCGGCACTACCAAGAAACCACCTCCGAGACCTACCGGCAAAAGCTGGAAACCTACCTCACCTACCGCCCCTGTGCGGCCTGTGGGGGGGCTCGCCTTCGCCCTGAGGCCCTGGCAGTGCGCGTCGGCGGCTACCGTATCACCGATCTCACCGAGGTCTCTATCCGGGAGTGCCTACACCGCCTAGAGCATTTGAAGCTCACCCCTCGCCAGGCGCAGATTGCCGAGCTGGTGCTGCGGGAGATCAAAACCCGGCTGCAGTTTTTGATCGACGTGGGCCTTGACTACCTCACCTTGGCCCGCCCGGCCATGACCCTTTCGGGGGGTGAAGCGCAGCGGATCCGGCTGGCTAGCCAGATTGGCTCTGGCCTGACGGGCGTGCTCTACGTGCTAGACGAACCCTCCATTGGCTTGCACCAACGGGATAACCACCGCCTTTTGCAGACCCTGTTTCGCCTACGGGATCTGGGCAACACCCTAATCGTGGTGGAGCACGACGAGGAAACCATCCGCGCCGCCGACCACATCGTGGACATCGGCCCTGGAGCTGGCATTCACGGGGGGGAAGTGGTGGCCCAAGGGTCTCTAGCCAACATCCTGGCCTGCGAGCGCTCCATGACCGGAGCTTACCTTTCGGGGCGGAGGCGGATCCCTACCCCTGCCCAGCGCCGACCGGGGAAAGGGGTTGCCCTCAAGCTCACCAATGCCCACAAAAACAACCTCAAACACATCGATGTGGAGATCCCGCTCGGCAAACTAGTCTGTGTTACGGGGGTCTCCGGCTCCGGCAAGTCCACCTTGGTCAACGAGTTGCTCTACCCTGCCCTGCAGCACTACCTTGGCCAGAAGGTGCCCAAGCCGGCGGAAATGGGGGAGTTGCACGGCATCGAGCACATCGACAAGGTTATTGTCATCGACCAATCCCCCATTGGCCGCACCCCTCGCTCCAACCCTGCCACCTACACGGGTCTGTTTGATCCCATCCGCCAAGCCTTTGCCCAGACTCGGGACGCCAAAGCCAGAGGCTATCAAGCTGGCCACTTCTCCTTCAACGTCAAGGGCGGGCGCTGCGAAGCCTGCAAAGGGCAAGGGGTGAACGTGATTGAGATGAATTTCCTGCCCGATGTGTATGTTACCTGCGAAGTCTGCGGCGGCAAGCGCTACAGCCGCGAGACCCTCCAGGTCAAGTACAAGGGCAAAAACATCGCCGAAGTCCTGGATATGACGGTGGGAGAGGCGCTGGAGTTTTTCGCTGCCCTGCCCCCTGCGGCCAAGATCCTGCAGACCCTGGCCGATGTGGGCCTCGACTACATCAAGCTGGGTCAGCCGGCTCCAACCCTCTCGGGTGGGGAAGCCCAGCGGGTGAAGCTGGCCGCAGAACTGGCCCGCCGCTCCACCGGCAAAACCCTTTATCTACTGGATGAACCCTCCACCGGCCTGTCGTTTTACGATGTTCACAAACTTTTGAACGTCCTGCAGCGGCTGGTGGATGCGGGCAACACCGTGCTGGTGATCGAGCACAACCTGGACATTCTCCGCTGTGCCGACTGGATCATCGACCTGGGGCCGGAAGGGGGCGACCAGGGCGGCCAGATTGTTGCTGTTGGCACCCCGGAAGAAGTAGCCGAACACCCGGGATCCCATACAGGGCGGTACCTGAAGCAGGTTTTGCAGCAACACCCCCCCGGCCAGTGAGCACCCCTTTCGATTGGGCTGCTGCTTTTCAGGACCCAGCAGCTCTGAGCTTCACCCACCGCTTGGGGTTGCCTCAGGCTCATTTCAAGAAGCCCGTTTCAAGTCAACTGCAACTTAAAACAACAGCTCCTCAATAATCTCGTTGGAAAACAGCCAGCCCTCGGGCGGGACTAGCCGTAGCCGTCCCCCTTCGCAACTGGCCCAACCTTTTTCAAAGTAGGGATCCAGCCTTTGCAGAGCCTGCTCCACCCTCCTGCTGCCAAAGCGCTCCTGTAAGGTTGCCAAATCCAGCCCTTCCTGGAGGCGCAGCCCCAACATCACCGTATCCATCCAGATTTCTTCTAGAGAGGCTGGCGGCGGGAGGGGGTGAACTTGGGCTTTGACCTGTTCAAAATACTTGTGGAGAGTCCTCGGCTGGTGAATGCGCCGCCCCCCTTCGTAGCCGACAGATCCCATGCCAAAGCCAAAGTAGGGGCGATTTTCCCAGTACACCCGGTTGTGGCGACAGGCATACCCAGGGCGGGCAAAATTGGAGATCTCGTAGTGGATATAGCCTGCCTGGGTGAGGAGACGCCGGGCCATCAAGTACATTTCAACGGTCGCCTCTTCGCTGGGCAGGGGCGCCTCCCCCGGCCGGTACAGCCGGCCAAAGCGAGTTTCGGGCTCGAGGGTGAGATCGTAAACGGAGACGTGGGCCGGGTTGATTTCAAGAACAGCTTGCAGGGACTCCTGCCAATGTTCCAAAGTTTGGTAGGGCAGCCCGAAGATCAAATCCAGGTTGAAGTTCTCAAAGCCCACCGCCTTCAAGTCGGCCACAGCTTCATAAATTTCTTCCACTCCGTGTAGGCGACCGCAGGCGGCCAGCAGCTCTGCCTGAAACGCCTGGGCTCCCAAGCTAATGCGGTTGACCCCCAGGTCCCGGTAGCCCGCCAACTGCTCTCGGGTCAGGGTGCCGGGGTTGGCCTCGAGCGAGATCTCGCAGTCGGGATGAAACGGGATCCGCTCCCTAAGTTGAGCCAAGATCCGGCCCAATTGCTCCACCGTCAGCAGGGAGGGAGTGCCGCCGCCGAAAAAAATGCTGGTCAAGGGTTGGGGATCCCCGGCCAAATGGCGGTAGCGATAGGTGCCGCCGATCTCCTGGCAGAGCCTCTGCACATAGGTTTCTATCAGCTCGCGGGTGCCCAGGCCAGTGGCAAAATCGCAGTAGTGGCAGCGCTGCCGACAGAAGGGGATGTGCAGGTAGGCAGCCTTCGGCCAGCCAAGCTGAGCGGAGGGGGTCAGCTCTTCCGTAGGTGCTGCGACTGCCATAGAACCACTCTACTGATAGGCCCTTGATAAGGATCCATGAAAGCCGTGCGCCTGGCGGTGATCGACTATGATGCCGGCAACTTGCATTCAGCTTGCAAAGGGCTGGAGCGGGCCGGGGCCGAGGTGCAGCTAGTAACAGAGCCGGACGGCCTAGAGGCTTTTGATGGCGTCGTCCTGCCGGGAGATGGGGCTTTCGACCCAGCCATGCAGCAGTTGCGGGCGCGGGGCTTTGTGGAAGCCCTCCGAGCGGCAGTGGAGCGGCAGCAGCCCTTCCTGGGCATCTGCCTTGGGCTGCAGGTTTTGTTTGAAAGCAGCGAAGAGGGAAACGAGCCAGGGCTGGGCATCGTGCCAGGACGGGTGCAACGCTTTCGACCAGAGCCAGGCCTGCGCATCCCCCACATGGGCTGGAACCAGTTGCACCTCACCCAGCCCCAGTCTCCCCTTTGGGCAGGGATCCCTGACCAAGCCTGGGTCTATTTTGTTCACTCCTACCATGCAGTGCCCCACGACCCGAGCTGGGTGGCCGCCACCACTCAGCACGGCAGCCAAACCTGTGTGGCCGCCATTGCCCGCGGCGCTGTGTTGGCCACCCAGTTTCACCCGGAAAAGTCCGGCCCGGTTGGTTTGAAGATCTTGCAAAACTTCGTGGACTTTGTGGCCGGATCCCTGGCCCGCACCTAGACCTCGGCTTTTCCCAAGCCCCATGAACTACTGGCTGATGAAATCGGAGCCCAGCGTCTACAGCATCTGGGATCTGCAGCGGGAGGGCCAAACTCTCTGGGACGGCGTGCGCAACTACCAAGCCCGCAACTACCTGAAGGCTATGCAGCCTGGGGATCGCGCCTTTTTCTACCACTCCAACGCCAACCCTCCCGGCATAGCCGGCCTAATGGAGATCGTGGAAACCCAGGTGGTGGATCCCAGCCAGTTTGATCCCACCAGCCCCTACTACGATCCCAAGTCAACCCCTGCAGCTCCCCGCTGGTACACGGTGCGAGTGCAATTCGTTGCTGCCTTTGAGCGCTTGATCCCTTTGGCCCAGTTGCGGGCCACTTTTACCCCTGCAGAGCTAGAGGTGGTGCGGCGGGGCACGCGACTGTCGGTGATGCCCGTTCCCCAGGTCGTGGCAGAACGGCTGCTGGAACTGACAGCCTTTTCCCCCTAGTCCTACGAGGCTAGGGCGAGCCAGCTAGAGGCCTCTTGGCCCCTGGCAAGGGGATCGACTGCCAAAGCTTCAAGAGCCAAAGGTTGAGAGTCCCCAGCGCTGCAGGCTGTCGAAAGCTGCGTAGGCCGTCAGATCTGGCTGCAGGGGCGTAATCGACACGTAGCCCTCGGCAACTGCCCGCACATCAGAGCAGGGATCCACCTCCTCTTCCACCACCTCTCCTGCCAGCCAGTAGTAAGCCTTGCCGCGGGGGTCTACTCGTTTCTCGTAGAGATCCGTGTACTTGCGCCAGGCCAGGCGGGCCAAGACCATGCCGCGTATTTCAGCTAGCCCCAGCGGCGGCACGTTGACGTTCAACAGCATTGGCTTCTCTAGGGGCTTCAGGCTCAGCTTCTCCAGCAGGGTCAGCACCACCTGGGCCGCCGGCTGAAAATCCTGGTGGGTAAAGCTGGCCAGGCTCACTGCCAGGCTGGGGATCCCTTCCAACAGCCCTTCCATGGCCGCTGAGACAGTGCCCGAGTAGAGCACATCGGTGCCCAAGTTGGCCCCCTGGTTGATGCCGGAAATCACCCAGTCGGGACGATGTTGCAGCAAGCCATCCAAACCCAGCTTGACGCAGTCCGAAGGGGTGCCTGAACAGGCCCAAGCTTGCACCTCTGGCGGAAACCCCTCCCGCACCGGCTCCAGCCTTAGAGGCTTGTGCAAGGTTAGGGCATGGCCCGTGGCCGAGCGCTCCCGATCCGGACAGACCACCGTTACCTGGTGCCCGCCTATCTGAGCCAGCGCTGCCGCCAAACACCGCACCCCGGCCGCTTGGATGCCGTCATCGTTGCTGACGAGAATGTTCATCAGTGCCACCCCTCACCCATCCCTGGCCATCCTTCCCTTCGACCAAGCTCGGCTGCCTCCATGATGCCCTCTGCTGCCAAGCCTACAGCCGTCCGGAAGCCAAGACAAAGCCTGAGAAGCGCAGCCTAGCATGTTATCATTAAGTGTAGTCTTACGAACAATATCCGTAGAGGTACGGTGTCGTTCAGTAAATTTTGAGGGTCATTATGAAGCTAAGGTAAAGCTAGTCTTCTTCCTCTTGTGGGGGCTGCCAATGGCGTCTTTGGTGGAGGGAAGAGCCCAATGTAGCCCCTGAGGTTGCTCAATCGACAGGAAGTCTATCCCATGTCCCTGGTTTCCATTGCATCGGCAACAGAAGCTCAGGAGTGGCGAGAACTCTGCCAGTGGGCTGAGGAGCACTACCGCTCTCGCACTTTTCCCAAAGATGTGCGCATCCCCACCCGTCCGGGACTGGTGTATATCCCCCAGGAGGGGGTGGTGCGCCTGGTCAGCCAAACGCCAGAGCGGCGGGAAGTTTTTGTTGGGTTTATCACACCTGGCGTGCCCTTTGAGGTGAGCCACCCAGAGCGCTTTGAGCTAAAAGCCTGTACCCACGTCGATCGCACCACGGTGATGTGGTTTTACTGGAAGGATCTAGAACAGTGGCCCTATCTCCACCAGAAGATTCAGGAAAGCTTCCGCCAGCAACTGCAGCGCAAGTTGCTCTGGCTAGGCAACCTGGGCCAGCGTCGAGCCATTGACCGCCTCAGGGGCTTCCTGAACCTGTTGATCGAGGAGTACGGCCAGCCCTGCGACCAGGGGATGTACCTCCCCTGGACTCTAACCCACGCCCAGATTGGGGATGCCATTGGCGCTACCCGCGTGACGGTAACCCGCCTGCTGGGATCCCTGCGCTCGAAGGGGTTTGTGCAGATCCTGGATCAGAACCTGATCTGCATTCCCAATGGGGTAAAGCTGCAGCCGACGCCGAAAAAGGTGGCCAGCGCTTAAGCTATGGGCCTACAGCTTTACTACCGGGCCTGGGGAGAAGGGATCCCTTCCCTGCCCATCTTGCTGCTCCACGGCCATCCCGGCAATGCCGACTGCATGGAAGTTTTTGCCGAGGCGGTGGCGGAGATGCACCCCTGTGTGGCCCCAGATCTGCGCGGCTACGGGCGTTCGCAAGTACGGGATCCCTTTGAGATGTCGGCCCACTTGGAGGACTTGCAGGAGCTGCTGGATCGCCTGGGCTGGCAGGAGTGTCTGCTACTGGGCTGGTCTTTGGGCGGGATCCTAGCCCTAGAGTTGGCTTTGCGCCTACCCCAGCGGGTCAAAGGCTTGATCCTAGTAGCCAGCGCTGCCTGTCCCCGCAGCAACCATCCCCCTACCGATTTTTGGGATCAGCTCAACACCGGCATTGCTTCGCTGCTCAACTGGCTTTGGCCCGGCTGGAGTTGGAACATCAACACCTTTGGCCGCCGCTCTCTCTACCGCTACCTAATCCAGAGACATACCCCGAGAACCTATCGCTACCTGGCCCAGGCAGCTTTGCCGGCCTACCTGCATACCTCTCCTCAGGCTCGCCAGGCCCTACGCGCTGCCCTTCGACAGGGCTACAACCGCGAGGGGGAGCTGCACCGCCTGCACCTGCCGGTTTTGATTCTGGCTGCGGAGCAGGATTGCCACATCACTGTTGCCAGCAGCCTAGCCACGGCTCGCCTTCTCCCCCAGTGCACCTGCATTGTCTATCCCAACGTGGCTCACCTCTTTCCCTGGGAGATCCCTGAGCAAGTAGGGCAAGATCTGCGCCGCTGGCTGAGGGCTCAGGATTGGGCCAAGGGAGGCTCTTGCAAAGTCCCCTCAGAGGGCGGGGCGGCCTCCTGAACTTGGGCTAACCTACGCAGCCGAGCAAAGGCCTCTTCCTCCAGGTGGATTTGCTGCTGCTGTTGTTCTTCCGGGGTGCGCAGGCGTTTCCCCAAAGGCTGTTGCAGCGTGCCCAAAAGTAAGGGCTCGGAGACTCCCGGCTCGGGGTGGATGACAGTGCGGGCCTGCAGGGTAAACACTGGCGAGCCGGTAGAGAAGCGACCTGGGGAGGCCAGATCGCTAGCTGCCTGCTTCAGCGTAAGGATCAGTTGCTCCGGGGTGATATCTGGGCTAACGGCAATGACCGCCCGCTCCGCCCCTTGGTCATAGACAGTGGTGTAAGGAGCAGCCCCGGGGATGCGGGAGCGGAAAATGGGCCCTAGGCTCAGGGCAAAACAGCCTGCCGTTAGAACCAAGGTGAAGGCTGTGTAGCCCACTAGCGAAAACTTCCAAGGCCAGTTGCGTATCCAGGCCAGCAGAGTGAGCAGCGCCAGGAAGACCGCTACTCCCAGCCCCACCTGGCTGGCAGAGGCGAAGAAAGATTGCAAAGAGCCATCCATCATTCGCAAACTACCTCTTGTTGACCCCAGAACTGCCGGCGGCTATGTGCATTTTAGAGCCATTTCTTTATGCTACTAAATCAGCATTGCTGGCAAGAAGGACGCTGAAAAAATGCGAAGAAAACGAACCACGGTACTAGCGAAAGGACTATAATGCCGGCGAAGCGGCTTGAGAGCTGTCGGCATGTCATCTTCAACTCTATCTGAAGGAGCGCATCACAGGCTTGATTCTACGATCCCTCGGTAGCCCTGCGGATCGCAAGAGAGTCACTGTTCACCCTCGGCAACCTCACTGCCGGGATCCTTAGCGAATACCACGACGTCACTAGCAGCTCTGTGCTGCTGGAGAAGCTGCAGGCCTTTCGGGTTGTCTACGAAGAGGCCGTTGCCCGCCTACAGAAGCCCTCCTTCCGGATTGCCACCATTGGCACCACCTCTTCGGGTAAATCCACCATTGTGAACGCCCTCATTGGCCGGAAAATCGCGCCTATTGAGGCCCAGGAGATGAGTGCCGGGATTCCTGCGGATTAGGCACAGCGAGCGGAGCAGGCTAGTTATCCACAATACCGAAGGAGCTACCTGGGAATGCGGAACGTGGGAAGACCTGAGGGACGAAGAAATCTACAGCCGGCTCAAGCTGACGATGGAGGCCTACCACCAAGAGCGGCGAAAGAAGAGGAAGAAGAGGGATAAAGCGGAGGTGGGCATCCCTCAGGTAGACGTTGAGTGTCCGCTGCTGCCGGTCAGAAATCCTTTTCTGTTAGGCCTGCCTGAGGGCTTACAGGTCGAGATTTATGACTTGACTGGCCTAAACTCAATTCAAGATAGAACAAGCCTTAGGATTATCCAAGAGCATGTCAGCAAGTGCTTTAGCTTTGTTGCACTGGATTACTCTCAGACAGATTGGCAAGGACGGGAAACTCTCTTGAGAGAGCTAAAGGATGTCGTAGAGTTTCTCAGAGGTCAAACCAGTTTGATGGTCTTCTTGCTCAACAGGGTTGACATGCGGAATCAAACCGACAACCCTCTAGAGCAAAGGATCGAGGAGCTGAGAGAGGAAATTCAGGAGATTCTGGCTCTTCCAGAGCCGCCTTGCATCGTTCCTCTTTCTACTATTGCACTCTTTTATGCTCAATGTGCCTGGGGAGCTAACTCTTCTGAAGCGTCGGATGTAGATCCCAGTACCAGGCGGTGAATGGTCAGCTCTCTTTTTAAAGACTGCTATAACTTCATTAAAGCCTCTACGAGAGGCGATAAGGAGCTAAGGTCTTGGTTACTTAACCTCGAGAACAGCATCGAGGAAGGACAGGAAATATCCGACGACGACACTAGGCTCCTGCTTGGATACGTTCGAGAGTGGAGCGGCGGTAACTTGCTATGGAAAGTGCTGCGAGAAAGGATTAAGGCAGATACTGCAAGAGTTGTTATTCTCCCGGCGGTGCTGCAAGTTATCAACTCAGCTAGAGAGATTAGCAGGGCCCCAGATGTTCTAATCAACACAAGACGAATTCAGACATTGGAGGAGGTAGATAGGCAAAGAAAGTATATTCAGGAAAGACGAGAGCAGTGCAAGGAAGCAATAGATCAAGTAGCCCAACGGTTTATCAATGACATTAAAAGTTTACCGACAAAATTGCTAGTGCCGACGGCACTCTTGAATCCCTATCAAAGATAGAGGAAGAAGCCAGAAAGAAGGGCTGGCAGGTTTTCCCCCAGCTTGCTGACTTTGTGGACGAGCAGGTCAAAGACCTGATTAATAAGATCGTCGCTCCAGTTCGAGATGCTCTTGAGGAAGAAATTGGGGTTTATCAGCTAGAAGACGTCCTGAAAGAGCTGATCCCTGCTCACATTGCCAACTTCGTTGCTAAATCATGCGACCTGACAATCAGGGTATTGAGAGGTTGTGAGCGTTAGGAAGATAGCTTCGTTCTCAGAGTGCGTGTTGAGGAGAAAACCGGAGAGCGCCATGAGAAGATAGAAAGAGCTGAGCGCGCTGTTTTAGCTCTGTACCAATCGGTCAAGGATGCTCTTGAGCATAGGGCAGAGTTTCTGTTTCAAGCCAAGGCGCAAACCTTTGAGAGATTTGCAAACTCCTTGATCTCCCAGTATGCTATGCAACTTACTGGAAAGATAGAGGAGATCCTCACAGCCTCAGAGGAAGACAGGCTAAGGATCCTAGAGTTAATTAAAGCCAGCGTTGAGGTAAAGAGTGAGCCTTTGCACATTACAGAAGATGTCTTTCTCTTTAGGAAGGAGATAGAAATAGAAGCTGAGGAAATAGACATAACGTAAACAATTGAAAAGTCTAGATCTTGCTTCGGAGGCACGACATACGAAAAAATTAAGGTTGGTACAGAGTTCTATCAAAAGCTAACTGTACCCAGCTTTGATAAGATGGCTGAGGAGTGGTCAAGAGGAGCAGAAGCCGGTAAGCAAAGGCTATGGCAAGTCTTGAGAGAATGGATTTTAAGTTACATGGAAAAGCTAAGAAAGACTACCCAAGAATTGGTTAAAAAGGCGCTCGATTTCTCCATGGATGAGCTAAATAGGCAAAGAAAGCTAGTCGAAAGAATACAATTGAAAGTCTTGTTCAGACTTTGTCTCGCTTAGGGAGTGACCATGACGGTTGAGAACGACAGAGAGCAGAGAGAGTTTCTTGCTAAAGCACTCGCTGTAGGACTTGGAGCTATTGCTGGTGGTGCTATTGGGGGTCCAATAGGAGCTGCTTTCGGAGCAGTGGCTGCACTCTTGGTTGAAGAAAATTTATCCAACCCCAAGCCACCCGAGCCTGAACTTGAATCTTCTTCTGGGCCTCCCCAACCCCAGATCTCCAACCGTTTGGTCGTGCTGGCTTTAAGGTCTACCCAGTTTCGCGAATACTTTTCTCACCTCTCCCCTGGGCAAAAAATAACAGAGAAGACTACGTGCGAGCTCCTTTATAGAAACACAAAGTACATCTGGAGAGGTACACAGGAAAAGTTCAAAGAGCTGAAGGAGCAAGTTGAGAAGCTTGCCGCTAAAGATTCTGATGACGAAGGTACTTTCCATCTGGTGGCTCTCGAGACTGACGAAGGGCTTCCTGGACTTGGCAAGAACGCAAATCCTCTTGAGCGAAGAGATGCGTTTCTAGCTCTAGCCAGCAAAGGGAAGATTATCTGGGTTTCCCCCCGTTACATTTAAGCTCCCTTTCTAACAAGGGCTTCTACTCTGTGTGACTGCAACTTTGGAAGCGTAAGTCATGCTAATTCCAACCCTTCTTTTTGCTTCTCCTTCGATTGTTAGTGGACTTTTGGATGGATCCCTGGTTCGCTACGGTGGCGTCGTTCGGGAAGCTGCTACAGGTTGCATTGTTAAGCACTTAGCCGAAGCTCCTGGGCTGACCAGCTTGCTGATGAATGCTCCAGGACTCGAAGCAATAAACTGGGTAATCAATTCTCTTGCTCACCAAGCTACTCACCGAAAGCTTGAGATTTTGCAGCACACTGCTACTAAGATTTTGGGGCTTTCTCAGGTGTCGGCTGGCGCTAGCGTTTTAAACCTAGGCGTTAGCGCTATTGGCTTTACCTACATGCACTTCCGCCTGAACCAATTGCAAATTAGCCTACTTGCAAGCTTTGGCCGTTCAAAGCAGAGCCGAAATCCTATGGCTATCTCCAATTTACATCGTGACCTTTTCATCCAAAGCCTTGCCAAGCTCCAGGCAGAGTTGGCCAGTTTGCACCGATTCCATGAGGCTTCTCCTCGCAATGCCCTTAAAGCGCTAGCAGAGGCCCGCATTTTTTTTCTCTGACCAAGCCCGTCAGATCCCTGTTGAGCGCCAGGCCCACTGCCTATTGCTCAGCGATATTGCTCTCAAGGGTTGGGCAGTTTCCCCAGCGGCGGAATCCCAGCTTCTGCTTAAACATGGGTACCTTCAAGATGCTGTTGATGTCCTAAACTTCGAGGTCCCTCGTTTCCGGGAACTGAGCGAAAGGTGGTGTGCAGCTCTCTTGCCAGCAGATCGGCCTCAGCTCCGGACGGCCTATACGTACAACAAGGCTTCTGGCTTCGCTGGCCGCATCTCTAGCGAACGCATCCAGCGCATTGCTCGTCTTTCCCCATTTGATCGAGGGCTTACGCCAGAGCAGGTCTTTCTCAGAGACAAGAATCTTTCCGTCGAGTTTCAGATGACCTATTTCCAGGAGCTGGACAAGTCTTGGTACCTTTCCCAAGCTGCTTTAGCCGAGTACCTAGATACCCTCAGCGAGCTCACCGAGCGCCTTGAAGGTCTCCAGTCTTTTGCTCGCCTCTGTCGAGAGCTTAACCAAGCGGATCCGTACCGATTGATCCCATCTGAACCCAAAAGTCTCTATCTACTGGCTGCCGAGTAAAATGGTCAGCCGACCTCGCGGGCAGCGCGCACCAGCAGTCCCGCTATGATCAGCGCCGAGAGAATCGAGCTACCCCCGTAGCTCACTAGAGGCAGGGGCACCCCTGTAGTTGGCAGCATCCCGCTCACCACGCCGATGTTGAGCAAGGCCTGGCCCACCAGGAACATCAGGCAGCCACAGGCCACTAGACGAGTGGGCAGATCTGGGCAGCGCCACATGACTCGCAAGCTCACCCAGGTATAGGAGCCCAACAGCACCAGGAAGAAGAGGGATCCCACTAGGCCAAACTCCTCCGCATAGACTGCAAAGATGAAGTCCGTGTACTGGATGGGCAGGTAGAACAGCTTTTGTTGAGAAAGACCGTAGCCTTTGCCCCACCACCCCCCTGAGCCAATAGCCAAGAGGCTTTGCACCAACTGGTAGCCATCTCCTCGGGCATTGCCCCAGGGATCCAAAAAAGCCAGGATGCGCCGCCGTTGGTAGTCTTTGCCGAGGATGCTCACCACTGCTGCTAGCGTCCCCAGGCCTGCCGTAGCCAAAAGGGCGAAGAGGGGGACCCCAGCCGTCCAGGCCATAACCCAGAGAGTAAGACCGCAGATGGCCGTGGTGCCCAAGTTGGGCTGGGTGAGGATCCCCAGCAGCCCCAAAGCAAAGAGCCCAACCCAGACTCTACGAAACCAGCGGGGATGCTCGAACCAACGGCCAAACACCCAAGCTCCCTGGAGCACCAGCAGGGGCTTGAGCAGTTCCGAAGGCTGGATGACAGGGATCACCTTCAAATCCAGCCAGCGACTGGCATCCAGGCGGGAAACCCCTAGCCCCGGCACCTGGGTAGCCCAGACCAAGCCAATGCCCAGCAGGCAGAGGATCCCGGCCCAGGGGAACCAGCGCTGCAAGGGGATACGCACCAAGAGGGTGAAGCAGGCCAGCCCCAGCCCCGCCCAAAGCAACTGGCGCTTAAAAAAGTAGAGGCCATCGCCGGTAGTCTGCTGCGCCACCGGGTAGGAGGCCGAAAACAATACCGCCAGCCCTATCCCCAGCCAGACCAGCGTCAGCCAACGCAGCCAGCGCGCTTCAGCGTTCCAGGAATCCCACCAGGGCTTGGCAGCAGGCTCGAAAGTGGTGGCCACGGTGCTCGAAGCTGGGGTACTGGTCGAAGCTGGCACAAGCAGGCGACAGTAAAACGGTGATGGGCTGAGCTGGATTGGCCAGGGCTTGCGCTAGGGAGCAGGCAGCTGCAAAGGCCCTTTCCACCGCCATATCTAGGGTCGGCAGGATCTCGACGTCAGTATAGCGGATTTCCTGAAGAGCCTTGGCCAGCTTAGGAGCAGCCTCCCCAATGAGCAACACGCGGGCCACCTTGGCCTGAATAAGCCGCAGCCAGGCCGAGGGATCCCCCTGTTTGGCCCTTCCCCCGGCAATGAGGATAATGGGCGGGGAGAGGGCGTTGAGCGCTACCCAGCCGGCCTCGTAGTTGGTGGCCTTGCTGTCGTTGACAAAGCGGATGGGGGTAGATCCCACCCGGATTTGGGCCACCCGTTCCAGCCGATGGGGCATGCCGGCAAAAGAGCGGATGGCGGCTTGAACGGCAGCGTTGGGGATCCCGGCTAGATGAGCAGCCGCTGCTGCCAAGAGCAAGTTCTGCAAGTTGTGCGAGCCAGGGCAGCGCTCGGCAAAGTCCTCCAGCTCCGCCACCGCTTCCCCCTGGATGTAAAGCGTGCTCCCTCGCAGGAAGACATCCGCTTGCGGATCTTGCAGCGAGACCCAGTAGGTCTTTTCCCAGTCTCGCCGCCGGCGAAAGAGGTAGGGGTCCTCGCCATTGACCACCCGCCACTGGGCCCGCTCCAGTAGCCGCGCCTTAAAGCTGGCATAGCGCTCCAGCGTGCCGTGCCGCTCTAGGTGATCTGGGGTGAAAGTTGTCCACACTCCAATGCGGGGTGGGCCTCCGGGGGAGCTCTTCATCAGGCGGCTGCTGGCCTCCAGTTGGTAGCTGCTCAGCTCTGCCACGATCCAATCTGGCCGACGCTGCCCTTGCCAGATCTCCAGAGCCACTTGGGACAGGGGCAAGCCAATGTTGCCGCAAGGGATCCCTTCTAGCCCTGCTGCCTTGAACATCTCCGCCACTAGGGCCGTGGTGGTGCTTTTGCCGTTGGTGCCCGTGATCCCCACCCAAGGCAGATGCTCTAGGAACTGCCAGGCCAGCTCTGCCTCTCCCAGCACCTCGATCCCTTGCCGACGTGCCTCTTGCAGCAGCGGGTGATCCCAGGCAATGCCGGGGCTAACCACCACTTGCTCCACCCCTGGCAGCAGTTGAAAAGGCTGGCCCAGCTGGACAGAGATCCCCTCTCGTTCCAGATCCGCCTGCCGTTGCCGCAAGATCTCCGAGTCCTGCTCGTCCCAGACCCAAACCTCTTTTCCTTGCGCTCGCAGCAGCCGTGCAGCCGACCGACCTGCGATCCCCAGCCCTAGAACTTGATGGCCCACGTCTAGTTCCTTGGCAACTTTGGCCTTCAGATCCGCATCTTACAAACTAGCTGCCCTCTAGAGCGTGGCACTGGGCTAGGGATTGCAACGACAGAGAAAGGAGAGGACCTCGCCCATTAGACAGTTTATGGCTTGGTACTTCTCAGGGGAGGCTGAGAGGATTTCTGCCTCTGACTGCACATAGGTAGATGGCAATAGTTCGTCGCGGCAGTTGGAGACAAGCCCTTGCACCAGTTCTGGCGTGGTTTCCAAGTGAAACTGGAGGCCGATCACTGAGCGTCCAAGCTGAAAGGCCTGATTCTCACAGCCTTCGCTTTTGGCAAGGTGAATTGCACCGAGCGGCAGCTCGAAAGTTTCCCCGTGCCAGTGAAAAACCTCAATCGAAGGCGGGAAGCGAAAGGCCAGCTCGTTAGCCGGTTGGATCCCTTGCACCGGCCACCAGCCTATTTCCTTGACAGGATTTGGAAACACCCGAGCCCCCATTGCGCTGGCAATCAGTTGCGCCCCCAGGCAGATGCCCAAAATAGACTTGCCAGCCTCGATAGCATTGCGGATGAACTCTTTCTCCTGGACCAGCCAAGGAAACGTGCTTTCGTCATTGGCACTCATAGGGCCACCCATGACGATGAGTATGTCAAATTCATCCAAGCTCGGCAATCTCGTCGATTCAAAGAACCTTGTGCCTGTTACAGGGTATCCCTTGGCTCTAAGCCAAGACTCTATGTAGCCAAGACCCTCAAACGGCACATGTTGTAGGTAATATGCACGCATGACGAGATGGGATCTCTCCTCATCACCCACAAGCTGTTAGGATTAACGACTTGACGCCTTAACTCACCTGCTGCCTAAAGTCCCAGCCTGTAATCTAGCCCAGGGTCGAGAGCAGTGGAAGTAGCGCTGCCCCCTGCAACCGGTTGTTAGCCGGCCTACCGTTCGGCCTCTTCTTCGTACTCATCCAAAACACTTTCGGAGAGGTGCGATAGATGTGGTTGACGCGCGAGCTCGCGCACGCTGTCGTATGAAAGGAATGTGCAGCTCTCCGCAAGCGGTCCCCTATCAAGTAGGCAAAAGACGGGCCGGCGCAACTCCTGAAAGACCTTCTCCCGCCGTGTGGCTGGCGCCACGATGCGTCCATGTTCGGTTGGGGTGCAAGTAGGTCAGCCATTCGCAGAATGCCGGAGTAGATCGAAGTTGTGTGCTCCACCTCGAAAGCGCGCTTGATCGCCCGACCCTTAAGCCAGAGGACGTCAATTTGCTCGATTGTCCTCAGGGTGGTGTCATCGTAATTCAACGGTAGGCGCTCAAGGATGGGTGGGTGATCTCCCCGCCACTCCGCTAGCACCGCAGCCCTGTCGGATCTTGGCAGCCAGATCTGCATTCCCATCCTGGAACCAATCTCAGCGAGGAGCGCCTGAATCTTGATTGATTCTACTTCGGTTCCTTCTGGGACGATCACCGACACGTCCTTGTCCGCTCTGCGAATGCGATGAGTGAGAAGTCTTTTGTACTCGTTTTCATCGACGGGATACGTCACCTCTCCAGAGGCCTGGGCCTTGATCGCTGCCTCAAGAAACGCCCCATCGTTCTCGTCAAGCTGAACTAGGCCCCCACGAAGCTTGCCAGTCCACGTAGACGAACTCCTGCTTTGACCACGCGTGAAAGAGAGAGCATTCCACACGTGGTCTTCATGAATAGGAAGGGCCTTTTCAACGGACAACCAAGCAATCGGTCTGACTCGGAAGCGAACTACAAATGGATCACCGACAGGAAAGAACAGCGGGGTTTCGTCCAGGTACGGTCCTTCCAGAACCTCCAGCACCCCGACCCATCTCGAAAGCTTCGTCACGTAGCAGACAAGACTGTCGCCGGTCTTGACTTTGCCGGCAACACCCCAGCGACGAAGGGGAAAACCGGACACCGTTCGATCGGAACGGCTGAAGGCCTCATATGTCTCAGGGGAAAACAGTTGGACAAAGTACGCCATGTCTCTCTTTCGTGTGCGTCCGGCTAACGCAAAAGTTCACCCGCCGCAGCCCCTGCAACGGCGTAGCGTCGTACAAACTCGTAATGCAGCCCCCGTCGCGGTGCAAGGCCTGTTTAGCTGCCACCCCATGCTGTCAATACTATTGCGGCAAACTGGACAGTTTACGCTGCAACGCGCCACGAACCCACCCTCAGGGCTCAACAAAGGCGGTTGTGGGGTCAGAAGTCCATTAGAGATTCTTGAAGGGATGCCTTCTGGCGGAGGGATCCCCTCATCCCTGTGGACCTCAAGAGTTATTGCGAATTGTTACACATGTAACGGTTCCCAACCAGCTCAGTTCCGTTTCTCGGGTAGAACGGGAAACAGGTCATAAGGGATAATGCTTACCCGTAGGCTGTTTGCATCACCGGACGGAGAGCGACCGCATGTTTACTCTGGTTAAGCCCATCACCCGCCACGTTGCCCCTGCTGAGGTGGGGGATCGCCGCTTGATGAAGGTGGTGTACGTGGTGTTGGAGCCGCAGTATCAGAGCGCCCTGACGGCGGCGGTGCAGCGCATCAATGCCCACAACCCTAAGCTGGCGGTGGAGCTGTCGGGGTACTTGGTGGAGGAGCTGCGGGATCCCTCGGGGTATGAGGCTTTCCAGCGGGATCTGGAGACAGCCAACGTCTTTATTGGATCCCTAATCTTTATCGAAGACATTGCCCAGAAGGTGGTGCAGGCGGTGGAGCCCCTGCGGGAGCGGCTGGATGCGGTGGTGGTCTTTCCCTCCATGCCGGAGGTGATGCGCCTTAATAAGCTGGGATCCTTTTCCATGGCGCAGCTAGGGCAGTCCAAGAGCGCCATTGCCCAGTTCATGCGCAAGCGCCAGCAGGGATCCAGCTTCCAAGAGGGGATGCTGAAGCTGCTGCAGACCCTGCCCAAGGTGT
The DNA here is from genome assembly GCF_047462215.1 of Synechococcus sp. O70.1. Lineage (NCBI taxonomy): Bacteria > Bacillati > Cyanobacteriota > Cyanophyceae > Synechococcales > Synechococcaceae > Synechococcus > Synechococcus sp. O70.1. The sequence goes on from NZ_JANSIT010000009.1 coordinate 82,481, forward strand.
TGAAGTACTTGCCCTTCGACAAGGCGCAGGATGCCCGTAACTTCATGCTCAGCTTCCAGTACTGGCTGGGCGGATCCCGGGAGAACCTGGAGAACTTTTTGCTCATGCTGGCGGATCGCTACCTGCCAGGGATGCGGGGGCAGCTCTCCTTTGCTGAGCCCGTCACCTACTTGGAGATGGGTATCTGGCACCCGCTGGCGCCGCAAATGTTTGCCAGCCTGGCGGAGTACTGGGACTGGTACAATGCCCGCGAGGATCTGCCAGAGGACGTGAAGGATCCCTTGGCCCCCTGCGTGGGGCTGGTGCTGCAGCGCACCCACCTGGTGACGGGGGACGATGCCCACTACGTCGCCATGGTGCAAGAGCTGGAGTCGCGCGGGGCGCGAGTGGTGCCGGTGTTTGCCGGCGGCTTGGACTTCTCCAAGCCAGTGAACGAGTTTTTCTGGAACGAGCAGAAGACGGCGCCCATTGTGGATGTAGTGGTGTCGCTAACCGGGTTTGCTCTGGTGGGCGGGCCGGCGCGGCAGGATCACCCCAAGGCAGTGGAGACGCTCAAGCGGCTCAATCGCCCCTATATGGTGGCCCTGCCCTTAGTGTTTCAATCCACCGAGGAATGGGCCAACAGTGACTTGGGCCTGCACCCGGTACAGGTGGCGCTGCAAGTTGCCATTCCCGAGCTGGACGGGGCCATCGAGCCAATCATTCTCTCGGGGCGGGACGCCGTCACCGGCAAAGCTCACGCAATGCAGGATCGGATTGAGCTGATTGCAGCGCGGGCCATTAAATGGGCCAATCTGCGGCGCAAGCCCAAGATAGAGAAGAAAATTGCCATCACCATTTTCAGCTTTCCGCCCGACAAAGGCAATGTGGGAACAGCCGCCTACCTGGATGTGTTTGCCTCCATCCACCGGGTGATGCAGGCGCTGGCCCACAATGGCTACGACCTGGGGCCAGAGCTGCCCAAAACCCCCCAGGAGCTGATGGAGTCCATCCTCCACGATCCCCAAGCTCAGTACGCTAGCCCGGAGCTGAATGTAGCGGCCAAGCTGTCGGTGCGGGAGTACGAGGCCCTGACCCCCTACGTCAAAGCCATTGAGAAATACTGGGGGCCAGCTCCAGGGCACCTGAACACCGATGGGCAAAATCTACTGATTTACGGCAAGCACTTTGGCAACGTGTTCATCGGGGTGCAGCCCACCTTTGGCTACGAAGGGGATCCCATGCGGCTACTTTTTTCCAGGTCGGCCAGTCCCCACCACGGCTTTGCCGCCTACTACACCTACCTGGAAAAGGTTTGGAAAGCCGACGTGGTCATCCACTTTGGCACCCACGGGTCTCTCGAGTTCATGCCGGGCAAGCAGATTGGCATGTCCAGCGAGTGCTACCCGGATAACCTGATTGGATCCCTGCCTAACCTTTACTACTACGCTGCCAACAACCCCAGCGAGGCCACCATTGCCAAGCGGCGCGGCTATGCCTGCACCATCAGCTACCTGACACCGCCAGCAGAAAACGCTGGCCTCTACAAGGGGCTGCAGGAGCTGCGGGACCTGATTGGCTCTTACCAAACCCTGCGGGAGGGGGCGCGGGGCATTGCCATTGTCAACGCCATCTGCGACAAGGCGCGGCTAGTCAACCTAGACAAAGACGTGGAGCTGCCGACGGTGGACGCTGCCCAGCTCACCCTAGAGGAACGGGACACGGTGGTGGGCAAGCTCTACGCCAAGCTGATGGAGATTGAGTCGCGGCTGTTGCCCTGTGGGCTGCATGTGATTGGGGCGCCCCCCACAGCAGAAGAGGCGATTGCCACCTTGGTAAGCATTGCCAGCATTGACCGGCCGGAGGAAGGGATCCTCGGCCTACCCCGCATCATTGCCCAGAGCCTGGGGCGGGATATCGACGAAATCTACCGCAACCGGGATCGGGGGCACCTGGCGGATACAGAGCTGCTGGATCGCATCAACAAGGCCTGCCATAAAGCAGTGGCCGCGCTCGTGCGGGAACAGACCGACGCCCAGGGGCGGGTCTCGCGCGTGGCCAAGCTCAACTTCTTCAACATGGGACGGCAAGCGCCTTGGCTGGTGGCCCTGAAGGAGGCAGGCTACCCCCAGGTGGATCCAGACCTGCTCAAGCCTTTGTTTGAGTTTCTGGAAGAGTGCCTCAAGCAAATTACGGCAGATTATGAGCTGGGATCGCTGCTGCGGGCCTTGGAAGGGGAGTACATCCCACCGGGGCCGGGAGGAGATCCCATCCGCAACCCCAACGTCTTGCCAACTGGGCGCAACATCCATGCTTTGGATCCCCAGTCCATCCCCACGGCAGCGGCCATCAAGTCGGCGGAGATTGTGGTGGAACGGCTGCTGGCGCGGGAGCTGAGCGCCAACGGCGGCAGGTACCCGGAGACCATCTCAGTGGTGCTCTGGGGCACGGACAACATCAAGACCTACGGCGAGTCGCTGGCGCAGGTGCTCTGCCTGCTGGGGGTGCGTCCTAAGCCAGATGCCCTGGGGCGGGTAAACAAAGTGGAGCTCATCCCCCTGGAGGAGCTGGGGCGGCCCCGCATTGACGTGGTGGTGAACTGTTCCGGGGTATTCCGGGATCTCTTTGTCAACCAAATGGCCCTTCTCGACCGGGCAGTGAAGCTAGCAGCCCTAGCCGATGAGCCGCTGGAGCTGAACTTTGTGCGCAAGCATGCCCTACAGCAGGCAGAAGAATTGGGGCTGACTCTGGAGCAGGCGGCAACGCGGGTCTTTTCCAACGCTTCTGGCTCCTACTCGGCCAACATCAGCCTGGCCGTGGAAAACAGCTCTTGGGAGGACGAAAGCGAGCTGCGGGAGATGTACCTATCCCGCAAGTCCTTTGCCTTCGGCTCCAATTTGCCCAACCAGCAGATGCGGCAGCTTTTTGAGGCCAGCCTGAAGACGGTGGAGGTAACCTTCCAAAACCTGGATTCGTCGGAGATCAGCCTAACAGACGTCAGCCACTACTTTGATGCGGATCCCACCAAACTGGTGCAGAGCCTGCGCCCCGACGGCAAGGCTCCCTCAGCCTACATTGCCGATACCACCACGCCCAATGCCCAGATCCGCACCCTGAGCGAGACCATTCGCCTGGACGCTCGCACCAAGCTCCTCAACCCCAAGTGGTATGAGGGCATGCTCAAGCACGGCTACGAAGGGGTGCGGGAGATTGCCAAGCGGCTGGTGAACACCTCTGGCTGGTCGGCCACGGCAGGTGCGGTGGACAACTGGATCTATGAGGAGGCCAACGAGACCTTTATCAAGGACGAGGCAATGCGGCAGCGCCTCATGAACCTCAACCCCCACTCCTTCCGGCGCATCGTCGGCACCCTCCTGGAGGTGCATGGGCGTGGCTACTGGCAAACTTCCCAAGCCAACATCGAGCTCCTGCAGGAGCTGTATCAGGAAGTGGAAGACCGGATCGAGGGGGTGGAGTAGCTGGTCAAGGCCATCCCCGCAGAGGAGAGCTGAGGCTTCTCCTTGCATTTGCTGGCATAAGGGGGTTGGTAGCAAAGCCCCCAGAAAGTTCGCCCTCTGGCGCTAGGGCGAAGGCCGGCAAGAGTGCAGCTTTTAGCTTTCCTCTTCCAAAATGCGGGGCACCTTGAAGAACATGTCGACGCGGTCGGGGGCGTTAGCTAGGATCCCCTCGACATTGGCGTAGGGCTCCACCTCATCGGGGCGAGTGGGCAGCTCGATATCGAGGACATGGAAAGTAGGCTCTACGCCTTCAGTGTCCAGCTCTTTAAGCTGTTCTACGTAGGCCAGAATATCTGCTAGCTGCTGGGTAAACTGGATTTCCTCTTCCTCAGTGAGCTCTAGCCGCGCCAGGTGAGCGACGTGGCGTACTTCTTCGCGGGTCAGCATTGCTTCCTTGGCCCTATGGGCTACCGATGAGTTTACCTTAGCCAGACCTCAAAAGAGCTCCAGGTTGGCACGCCCTGTGGTTTTGAGCCAGTTTTGGGCCTCGATGTAGTTGTTGGGGGCAATGCGAATGGCACGGATCCAGTATCGGGCAGCTTCGTCAAATAGGGCCTCAGCCGTTTCTTCATCCCCAGCTTGCAGACTCTGCTCACCTTTGTGGTGCAGCAAAACGGCAATGTTGTTGAGGGCAGAGCAGAGGCGGGGGTTGAGCTCTAGGGCCTGGTGGTAGTACTCCAGGGCCTTGTCCAGGTTTCCAGTGCTTTGGTAAATCAGGCCCATGTTGTAGAGGATGTAGCTGCGGTCTTGGTCGTCCTTCTCTAAAGCCAAAGCCTCGCGGTAGTTTTCTAGGGCCTCGGCATATTCCCCTTCGCTTTGGGCCGCCATGCCGTCTCGGTAGTAGGCAAAGGCTTTCTTCTCCTCCGAACTCACCCCCGGCAGCAACTTGAGGATTAGATCAGCCAGGACAGTGAAGGTTTTGTCGATGAAGTTGTCGTTCTTCATGCCGCGGGGCATGGTTGACCTCCCCTAGGGTGCCTCTTCTTTGCGTTGTACCACGCCCACAAAACCCCTAGGTTGAGCTTTGCCCAGAAGAGGCCGAGCGGCGCTTGCTTAGGCGCACCGGGTGCCACTGTACGGTTTCACCAGGGGAGACTTCCAGTTCACAAGTAGTGTCGATGAGCCGTTGCGCCTGGGCTTGGGGAGTGGGGTAGCGGGCCAGATCCGCATCCACCAGCTGGGGATGTTCTTGAAGCAGCCGCACGAGGAACTCCTGCAATTCCTCAGAGCTGAGAAATTGCTCTGGCAGGCCCGGGATCAGCAGCACGTAGTGATTGGCAGCGCGGAGCGGTTCGGGTTGGGGGTCTGACATATGAGTGTCAGGGAGTGTCAGGAAGGGCTAGGACTCTCTTGGTATCCTGAAAAAGACTGTCTTGGCTTTTGTCTGCGGTCTTGTTTGAGAGTGCTATGGCCAAGCCGCGCACCTTTTCCGGCATTCAGCCCTCTGGTGAGCTGCACCTGGGCAATTACCTAGGGGCGATTAAAAACTGGGTGGCCGACCAGGAGCACTACGAGAACTTCTTTTGCATTGTGGATCAGCACGCGGTCACTGTGCCCCAGGATCCCAAGCTGTTGAGGGAGCGCACCCGTTCCCTGTTTGCCCTTTATTTGGCCTGTGGCCTCAAGCTGGAGTATTGTGTGCTGTTTGTGCAGTCCCATGTGCCTGCCCATACGGAGCTGGCCTGGCTGTTTGCCACCATCACCCCCATGAACTGGGCGGAGCGCATGATTCAGTACAAGGAAAAGAAAGAAAAACAGGGAGAGGAGACAAGTGTTGGCCTGTTTAGCTACCCCATTCTGCAGGCGGCGGACATTCTCCTCTACCAGCCCAAGTACGTGCCCGTGGGGGAGGATCAGCGGCAGCATATTGAGCTATGTCGGGACATTGCCCGCCGCTTTAATGACCGCTTTGGACAGACCTTTGTCATCCCTGAGGCATTCATTCGTCCGCAAGGGGCGCGGATCATGAGCTTGACCGATGGCACCCGCAAGATGTCCAAGTCGGATCCCTCCGAGTTCAGCCGCATCCACCTGCTGGACAGTCCGGATGCCATTCGCAAAAAGATTCAAAAAGCCAAGACCGACTCCATCCGAGGCATTACCTTTGACGACCCGGCCCGCCCAGAGGCCCACAATTTGCTGACGATCTACATGCTCACCTCCGGCAAGAGCAAGGAGGAGGTAGCGGCTGAATGTGCCGGGATGGGATGGGCGCAGTTCAAACCCCTGCTTGCCGACAGCATTATCGCCACTCTAGAGCCCATTCAAAAGCGCTACCAGGAGCTCTGGAGTGAGCCTGGCTACCTCCACGAGCTAATGCGGGAAAATGCCGCCAAGGCCCGTGCCGTGGCCGAGCAAACCCTCCAAAAGGTGCGAGATGCAATGGGGTTTCTGAGCCTTGAGGGATCCCTCACTTAGACTGCCCCTCGCGAACTTCTACAGGACTAGTGGCAAGACCCAGACCCAGATCGGCCAGGATCCCTTTCCAAACCAGAGGCAAGCGCTCCTGCCATTTTTGCCGGTGGTTGATCACGTACACGCAGAGTAGGGTAACGCCTACGCCCACCCACTGCTGCGGGGTGAGGGTCTCGCCCAGGAGGGTGCTGCCGAAGAAAAGGGCAAACACGGGGGTGAGAAAGGTTAGGGAGCTGAACTCGGTGAGATTTTCCTGGGAGGCGAAGTAGAAGAAGAGGGCATAGGCCACAGCGCTTCCCATCACCGAGGCATAAAGTAGATCCAGCCAATGGATGCCGCTTAGGTGCTGCCACTGCTCGCTTTCTGTCAGCGCCGAAAGCAGGATCAAGGGCAGGCTACCCAGCACCATGTGCCAGCCGGTTGCCAACACGGGATCCGCCACCTCTGCCACCTTGGGCATCATCACGGTGCCGATGGCCATTGACAGCGAAGCCAGCAACATCCAGCCAACGCCAGCTCCTAGCTGCAGGGATCCCCCCCCTCCAAGGCCAATAAGGCCGATGCCGAAAACTCCTAGCCCCAAGCTCAGCCAGCCCAGCACCCCCAGCCGCTCCCCGTAAAACCAGGTGGCCAGCAGGGCTACCACCAGGGGCTGCGAGTCAATTAGCACAGATCCCAAGCCGGCGCCGGTTTCCTGCAGCCCTTGGGCCAAAAATCCCTGAAAACAGGTGGCGTCCACCAGGGCAAAGGCCAAGACCCACAGCCAGCCCTGCAGTCCCTGGGGATGCCAGGGCTGAGACGCTCCGGAGGCCCGCCCCTGCCAGATCCGGAAGGCCAAAACCAGGATCCCGGCCGGCAACAGCCTCAGAATGGCAATGAAGAGCGGAGTGGTCTCAGAGAGGGCATCTCGCATCGCCACCATTGCCGAACCCCAAAGGAAAAACGGGGCAATCATCAGCAGGCGTTGCCAGATAGGCTGAGATAACTTGTTGGATTGAGCCATGGGCGCTTCAAACTTGACAACAGAAGTCAACCCCATGTTAAGCGCTGCGGCAACCTAGTTACAAACCTTAACTATGGGATCCCTGGAGGGCTTTCTCAATCTGGATAAGCCGGCAGGGCTCACCTCCCACGACTGCGTGGCAGCAGTGCGGCGAACCTTGCGCACCCGCCAGGTGGGACATGGGGGCACCCTGGATCCGGCGGCAACGGGAGTTTTGCCCATCGCCGTGGGGCGGGCGACGCGCTTTTTGGCGTTTTTGCCAGGAGACAAGGTCTACCGGGCAACCTTTCGCTTTGGGCAGCGCAGCGACACTGACGATGCCGAGGGGCAGGTGGAGGTGGGATCCCCTTGTCCAGAGCTAAGTCGCGAGCAGGTGGAGGAATGTCTGCGGGAGTTTGTCGGCGAGATCTGGCAGGTGCCGCCTCTTTACAGCGCCATCAAACGGCAGGGGAAAAAGCTTTATGAACTGGCGCGGGCGGGGGCAAAGGCCTCAGAGCTAGGGCTAGAGCCGCGGCGGGTGGTGATTCGGCACCTGCAGATCCTGGACTGGCGTCCCGGCGAGTTTCCGGAAGTGGATCTGGAGATTGCCTGTGGCCCCGGCACCTACATCCGTGCCCTTGCCCGCGATGTGGGGGAAAAGCTTGGCTGTGGCGGCTTGATGAGCCAGCTGCGGCGGCTGCAAAGTGGCCCTTTTCGCCTTGAAGAGAGTTGGCCGCTAGAGGTGTGGCAGGGATCTGCCAATCCTGCTGCTGCCCTGCTGCCCATTGAGTGGGGCTTTGCCAGCTGGGAGTCAGTTTCTCTGTCACCCTCAGACAGCCGACGCTGGCAGCAAGGTCAGGCCATTCCTCTGGATCCCGCTCAGGCCACTGCCGAGACCCTGCGGGTGAAAAGCCACCAGGGAGAGTTTTTGGGGTTGGGACAACGCCAGGGCAGATTGCTCAAGCCGCTGCGGGTGCTGTTGCCGGATTCCTGATTTCCCTGTCGGGGAAAAACCTCCGGTGTGGTAGACTGCGTGAGAGCCAACCAGGAGCGGAGAACGCCTCAGAGGCTGCGGCTTGCTTGCTGGGAGCAGTTGAAGACGTTTTTCTCAACCTAGCCTTTTAAGACGCCACAAATAAGACGCCACAAAAACGGAGTTGGGGATATGCGCGATGCCATAACCACCCTGATCAAAACCTACGACCTGACAGGCCGCTACCTGGATCGGGATGCCATGGACGCTCTTAGGGCCTTTTACGATTCGGGGTTGCGGCGCATCAAAGCTGTGCAGGTCATCAACCTCAACTCGGTGGACATTGTCAAGACGGCGGCGGCAGCCTTGTTCGCCGAGGTGCCGGAGCTGATCCGCCCAGGGGGCAACGCCTACACTACCCGCCGCTATGTCACCTGCCTGCGGGATATGGACTACTTCCTGCGCTATGCCTCCTACGCCCTGGTGGCTGGCGACAACAGCATTTTGGACGAGCGCGTTTTGGCCGGTCTGCGAGAGACCTACAACTCCCTTGGCGTGCCGATTGCTCCAACCGTCATCGGGATCCAAAACATGAAGCGGCGCACCCTAGAGCTGCTTGGCACCGACGAGGACTACAGCTTTGTAGCCGAGCCCTTCGACTACCTGAGTGCCAAACTCAGCGAAACCGATATCTAGCCTCATAGAGAGGGCAGGAATCTTCCCGGATCCCTTGCTTTGGTGGGGGTACGTTACCATCGTGGTAGCGCGCTAAGGATCTCCCGGGAAGGGAAAGAGCGGCCGTGGGGCGCGGCCCGAAGCCTTGTCCTAACTTTCCAGGAAGGCACGGCGTCGTTGAACCCAAGCGCGAAGGTCGCCCTTTGCATGTCCCTCACAGCCTCCCTCGCTGGGGGCAGAAGGGGAGCAGTTGGTGGACTCAAGCCAGAGGCAGCGAAAACATGAAAGCTGTTGTCATGAACGTGCCCGGCGGGCCGGAGGTCTTGCAACTCCAGGAAGTGCCCGATCCCCAGATCCGCGGCGAGCGAGAGCTGCTTGTTCGTCTCAAGGCTGCTGGCGTCAACCCCATCGACACTAAGCTGCGGCGGCGAGGTACCTTCTACCCAGAAGAGATGCCGGCCATCTTGGGGTGTGACGGGGCTGGCGTTGTGGAAGCGGTGGGATCCGGGGTGCGGCAGTTTCGGGTTGGCGACGAGGTCTACTTCTGCTATGGCGGCCTGGGCAAGCAACCGGGGAACTATGCTGAGCTGATTGTGGTCGATGAGCGCTTTGTGGCTCCCAAGCCCAGAACCCTTAGCTTTGCCGAAGCTGCTGCGGCTCCCCTAGTGTTGATCACTGCCTGGGAGGCCCTCTACGAGCGAGGGCGGCTGCAGGCTGGCCAAAAGGTGCTCATCCACGCCGGCGCCGGAGGGGTAGGTCATGTGGCCATTCAACTAGCCCGTCTGCGGGCCTGCGAGGTGGCCACTACGGTGAGCACGCCAGAAAAGGCTGAGTTCGTTCGTTCTCTGGGAGCCAACCTGCCCATCTTCTACCGCCAGACTGACTTTGTGCGGGCTGTCTTAGACTGGACGGCTGGGGAAGGAGTGGATCTGGCGCTGGATACCCTGGGCGGCCCAGTACTGGAGCAGACCTTTCCGGCTGTGCGTGTGTACGGCGATCTCGTCACGCTGCTGGCGCCTGCTCCGGAGACCGATTGGCGGGTGGCCCGTGACCGCAACCTACGGGTAGGCTTTGAGCTGATGCTCACGCCGATGCTGAAGAATCTTGTTGCTGCCCAGCAACATCAGGCAGAGATTCTCAGGCAGTGCGCTCGCCTCATCGACCAAGGCCAACTACGTATCCGTCTCAGCCACACCTTTCCTTTGGCCGAAGCGGCTGCTGCCCACCGCTTGCTGGAGCAGGGATCCGTTCTCGGCAAAATTGCCTTAACCATTCCCGATTAGGCTGGCTAAGGGAGGCCCTGCCCATCTCCGCCCATGGCTGATCCACTTACCCCTCACCTGCTGGAGAACGAGAGCTTCTATGAGAACGCCCTCTGCTGGCTGGGGCGGCCGCAGACGGTCTATCGGCTGCTGAGCGAAGCGGTTTTCCCGCCGATTTCCTCGTGGGTGCGGGGAGAAGTGGATAGCCGTTCTTTTAACCACTGGCAGCCGGAAGACGTGCGCACCTTTCTCTACCCGGTGGTGGCCCTAGGAGACGAGGAGACGCTTGTCCTTGCCAGCGAGGCTCTCCTACTTTGCGGCATCGGCACCTACTACAATCCCTGCGACCTGGCAATTGTGGTGTTCGTGCAGCAGCCCCAAGAGCTGTTTAGCCAACTGATGCAACGCATCCGCCGCACCGAAGCCATCATCACCCGCGGGCCAGAAGTGCGCATGCTTTCGGAACAGGTGAGCCTGGCCAAGCAAGGACAAGACTACATCAACACCAAATACTTGGTCTGGCCCTACGCCCTTTCTGCTGCCGCTCAAGAGACTCTGGTTAAGCAAGGGATCAGCATTATTCGCCTTTCACCCCCAGAGGCTGCTTTGCCCTTTGGAGGCTAAGCGAAAATAGGGATCTCTTATCCCCAGTTTTCTATGGCCAGTGCCCACCTGCCGCCCCTCATTCAAGCAATGTTGGAGCCGGGGTTTTACCCCCATCCGGTGCGGGAGCCGATCCAGCTTCTCCAAACCCACATCTCCTATGTTCTCCTGACGGGCGACTATGCCTACAAAGTAAAGAAGCCCGTGGACTTTGGCTTTCTAAACTTCACCACGCTGGAGCGGCGGCGCCACTTTTGCCAAGAAGAGCTGCGCCTAAACCAGCGCGGGGCGCCGGGGCTTTACCTCCAGGTGTTGCCCATTGGGCAAACCCAAGGCCGGTTTCAGCTTGGCGGCAGTGGCGAGCCGGTGGAGTACACCCTTAAAATGCGGCAGTTTCCCCAAGAGCAACTCTTCAGCAACCTCCTCGAGCGGGGGGAGCTGACGCCAGCCTTGATGGAGGAGCTGGGGCGGGTGGTGGCAGCCTTTCACGCCCAGGCTGAGACCAACGACTACATCCGCAGCTTTGGCCGGCCAGAGCGGGTACGGGAGGCCTTTGACGAAAATTACGCCCAAACCCAGCGCTACGTGGGCGGTCCCCAGACGGCTGAGCAGTATCAGGAGACCCAAGCCTACACGGAGCGCTTTTTTGCCGAGCGGCAGGAGCTGTTTTACCAGAGGATGGCCCAAGACCGCATCCGCGAAGGCCACGGGGATCTGCATCTTGGCAACCTCTGTTGGTGGGAAGGCCAGATCTTGCTGTTTGATTGCATCGAGTTCAACGAGGCTTTCCGCTTTGTGGATACGATGTACGACGTATCCTATGCAGTGATGGATCTGGACGCCCGCCACCGTTCTGATCTGGGCAACGCCTACTTAAACACCTATCTGGAAGAAACGGGTGACTGGGAAGGACTGAAGATCTTGCCCATTTACCTCAATCGCCAGGCCTATGTGCGGGCCAAGGTTACCTCTTTTCTGCTGGACGATCCTGCCGCTGCGGAAGCTGACAAAGCCGATGCCTTCCACACTGCCGCCCGCTACTACCGACTGGCCTGGGAATACACGCTTCCCAAACAGGGACAGTTGTTTTTGATGGCTGGCCTCTCGGGAGCGGGCAAAAGTACAGTGGCCCGGTACCTAGCCCGGCAACGGGGAGCCATTCACATCCGCTCCGATGCCGTGCGCAAGCACTTGGCCGGGATCCCTCTGCGGCAGCGGGGGGGGTCGGAGGTGTACACGCCAGAGATGACCGAGAAGACCTACCGCCGCCTGGTGCAATTGGGGGTGGAGTTGGCCCGAGAGGGTTATAGCGTAATTCTCGACGCCAAGTTTGACCGGCAAGCGCTGCGGGGCATGGCCATTGAACAGGCCCAAAAGTGCGGGATTCCCTTGCGCATCCTCCACTGTTACGCCCCTGCACCTGTCCTCCGTGAGCGTCTGCAACGGCGTATGGCCGCAGGTACAGTCGAGGGAGGAAACCTAGCCGACATTGCCGATGCCACTGCCGATCTCCTTGCCCAGCAGCAGGCGCAGTGGCAGGATTTTTCCGAGGGGGAACGGTCTTACTTGACGGTGTTGGACACCAGTCAAGATTGGCAAGCGCAACTGCAGGAGATCACCAGTGAGCGAGGTAACGGCTAAGGATTTGCACTTGATGCCGTTGTTTGAAGGCTTTTCCCCCGAGGTGCTCGAGCCGCTAGCCCGTCAGATGGCGCTGCGCTCCCATGCCGTCAACCAGGCCATCGTGTTGCAAAACGACTGGGGCAGTACCGTCTATTTCATCCTAGAGGGTTGGGTCAAGATTCGCACTCACGACACGGAGGGGCGGGAGATTACCCTCACCATTCTCGGCCCAGGCGAGATCTTCGGAGAGATGGCCGCTTTGGATGAGGCGCCTCGTTCCAGCGATGTGGTTGCCTTAACACCGACCAAGGTTTGTTCTCTGTCGGCCCAGCATTTTCTAGCTTTCTTGGCTGCCAATGCCCAGGCTGGCATTCGCCTTGCCCAGCTCATGTCCCGCCGTCTGCGGCAGCTTAACCGGCGGCTGCAGTTGCGCGAGGCCAGCAGTGTTGCCCGCGTGGCCGATATTCTCCTCTTCTTGGCCGAATCTCGGGGCTGGGTCAGCCGCAGCGGTGTGGAAATCCCCAACTTACCCCATCGGGAGCTGAGTAGCTTAAGCGGCTTAGCTAGGGAGACCGTTACCCGCGTTCTCTCCAAGCTAGAACGAAAGGAGTTGATCCGCCGGGATCGCAGCCGCAACATCCTCTGTATTCCGCAGCTGGAGGCCCTGGAAAAGCTCCTTGGCTAAACTAGGGCGCTACCTGTTGCCAAAGACCTCCTGAGCACCCTAAAATAGGGGCTACGGAAAGCCGGGATAGCTCAGTTGGTAGAGCAGAGGACTGAAAATCCTCGTGTCACCAGTTCGAATCTGGTTCCTGGCATCCTATCTTGTTTTCCTGAGCTTTTCGAGATAGGTCCACACCCTAGGTTGGGAGCTTGCTGGCGCTGGCAAGTTGGCCACCAGGCAGCCCCCCTAGTTTTCGCGGCGCACAACACTTTCATGCCAGTGGCCCAGGATTTTGTCGGACAGGGCGCTCAAGGCCACAAAGATTAGGATCCCCAGGCCAGTCAGCAGCACCAGAGCCGCAAACATGCGGGGCACCTGTAAGTTAAAGCTGGAGATCAAAATCTGGTAGGCGATCCCGGCCCGCTCCCCGCCGCTACCTGCAACAAACTCGGCCACCACTGCTCCAATGAGAGAAAGGCCACCGCTGATGCGCAAGCCCCCGAGGAAATAGGGCAGGGCGCTGGGCAGGCGCAGGTAGATCAGAGTTTGCCAGCGATTGGCCTTGTACAGTTGAAACAGGTTGAGCAGGTTGTGATCGACGCTGTTTAACCCCAGGGTAGTGTTGGAGAGAATGGGGAAGAAGGCAACAATCCAGGCGCAGACCACCATGGCCGCAAAGGTGTTGTTGCGCAGCCAGATGATAATGAGTGGCGCGATGGAAATGATGGGCGTTGTCTGCAAAACCACCGCATAGGGGAAAAGGCTGCGCTCAATCCATTTGCTCTGGCTAAACAAAACGGCCAGCAACAGCCCAGAGATGGCAGCCAAGAGGAAAGCCACCACGGTAACCTGCAAGGTAACCAGCAGCGAAGGAAAAAGGGATCCCCACTCCTTCACCAGGGTTCTGGCCACCAAAACCGGCCCCGGCAACAAGTAAGGGGGAACCCCTGTCAGCCGCACCGCCACCTCCCAAAGCCCCAGAAAGAGGAGGCCGACGATCCCAGGGGCAATCACATCTGGATTGAGCCACCTGCCCAGATCCAACCGCTGGGGAGAAGTCGGCAGGCCAGAGCCAGCTACCTCAGCCTCACCGCGGGGGCCAGGCCTGAGTTTTTCTTTCACCCCACCGCCCAGAGCCCCAGTCGACCCATGCCAAGACCAGTGCTCCGGCAGGACAGGCAGGGATCCCAGCCGGCGATCCAGGAACTGGAAAAGGAAGGCAAGGAGATCCACCATAGAAAAAAGCAGGCATCCTGTCAGCGCAACCGTTCAACCGAGAGAGGAGGCAGGTAAGGCTCCTGAGTCGTGCTACCCATAGCTTCGCGCAAACGGGCTGCCACCTCCCGACAGTAGTCGTTGTAAAGGGGCGAGGTGCGAAAGTCTTCTGAACGAGGATAGGGAGCATCGATGGGGATATCCGCCACTACTCGCCCCGGACGAGCCGCCATGACCACGACACGGTTGGAGAGGTAGACGGCCTCGTAAATGCTGTGGGTAACAAAGATTACCGTCCACCGCTGCTCCTGCCACAGCTCCAGCAGCTCACTGTTTAATTTGCTGCGGGTGATCTCGTCCAAAGCTCCAAACGGCTCGTCCATGAGCAGCACCTGGGGCTGGGTGACGAGGGCGCGGGCAATGGAAACGCGCATGCGCATCCCCCCTGAGAGCTCGCGGGGAAAACTGCGCTCAAACCCTTGCAAGCCCACCTGGCGCAGCGCCTGCAATACCTTGGGCTCCGCTGTCTCCCTAGGCTCGCCCGCCAACTTCAGCGGCAAGCGCACATTCTCCATCACCGTGGCCCAGGGCAGGAGGGCTGGCTCCTGGAAGACAAAAGCCAACTTGGGTTCCACCGGGCGGCTGGGGAGGTTTTGCTGGCAGTGGCCCCCCCACTCAATAGAGCCACTGGTCAACTGCCCTAGGCCGGCAATTAGCCGGAGCACTGTGCTTTTCCCACAGCCAGAGGGCCCCACCAAGCTGACAAACTGCCCCTCTGGAATGGCTAGGCTCATATCCTGCAAGGCCACTGTGCCGTTGGCATAGACCTTGCTGACGTGGTTGAGAAGAATCATCGGGGCAGGCATGGCTTACTTTTCCCGGCTCAGGGATCGGCGAGGGAGCGCTAAACTAATCGTACCCCTGCCGCCGCCGCAACTTGTTGACATACTCCCCGCCCTAAAGGGCATTCGCGACAGCGGGCCGTAGGCCGGGGATTCTCGTTCTTGGTTCCACGAG
>NZ_JANSIT010000010.1:0-82546 GCF_047462215.1 Synechococcus sp. O70.1
AACGCATCAGCGGCGAACCTACTGGAGGGGTGACCCTCCGGAAAAATAGCTCGGTGCCAGACTCCACCACGCCCCCTGCTGGGGTTTTTGCTGGAAGAGAGGAGGCAGTTGCTGTCTCGTTAGGTAGAGGAGAGAGTCTATTCGGTTTCTACTCTACTGGACTCAAAAGCCGCACTTTGACTCAACCAAGCTTTAAGGCGATAGGTAGCTCGGCAATCGTCTTCGTTGTAGATGAGTGACTGCTCCAAGTAGCGGCGATCTCGTGTTTCCAGCCACTGGCTATACCAGTAGATGGAGTGAGCCCCATTGGCCTCGGGTAGTTGCCACTTGAACCCCAGCCAGCGGGCGATGTTTTTTAGGGAGTAGCTCTCAACGGGCAGCACTACCGACCGCCGAACCCAGGTGTGTAAATCCACAAAGCGCTCCAGCAGTTGCTGCACCTCTCGGGGATTTGTTTGGTACTGCTCGCCTAGTTGCCGGCAAGTCCGTACTTCAAAGCCATGGAAATGATAGATAGGCGCCTCAGGGTAACGTTGAACCAGCTCTAGAAACTGTTGCCAGGCCTGTCCTTCCTCCTGGGGCTCTGCAGCTAGGCAGCTGTAGTAGTTGACAACCTTGTTCCCTTCTGCTTGTTCTACCACGAGCAGGCCCAGCAGGTAAGCAACGTTGTGGCGGGGATCCGCCTCGATGTCGAAGTACAGCTCCACGGGCGCTGTCGGCAGAGCTGGGGGTGGGGATTGCAGCCAGAGGGGCTGGCGGCTGAGGGTGGCGCGGGCTTGGAGCTGTAGTTGCAGGGCCACGCGGGCTCCCAGCTGGGGAATGGCCTGCAGCGTTTCCAGGGGGGCGTTGGCTAAGGCTTCAATTGAGTCAATCCCCGCCTTTTGCAGAAGGGGATAGCGGGATCTAGTTACACCCGGTAGCAGGCTGAGGGGCTGGGTGGTGGCGCTTAGCTGCCGACAGTAGTTCCGCCAGTGGCAGAGATGACAGCGGCTGCGGGCCATTAACACCTGGGGCGGCTCGGGTCGACTAAGGGAGCGCAGGTAATCTTGCAGCAGGCGGCGCACCTGAGCACGTCGTCGATCTAGCTCGACGGGGTACCATTCCTTGTCTTTCAAAATTAGAAAGCCGTGCTTGGGCACCTGCCCCTGCAGGGATCCAAGCAACTCGGCCTGCAAAGCCAACAACAATTCGTACTCCGGCTTGGGGCGCTTGCCGAGGCGAATGTGCACCGGCAGGTAAACGGGCCGGCCTTGGCTGCGAAGGGCGGGATCCCGAATCAGGAGGTCCAGCGAGCTGCTTACCCAAACGGAACGAAACTCTGGAACAGCCTTAGTGGAGTCGTCCTCAGGGAGCTCAACCTCTGTCTCAGGGGAAGGATCGAGGGCAACTTCAGAGCTGGCAAGCTCCGCCTCAGCTTCCCAAAACAGCTCCGCTACAATCTGCCCGCCGTAGATCCGCTCCGCCCCTGCTGCCATAGCTGCCAGAAGGGCTTCATTGCCCGGCGCAACTTCTTCTCCCGGGAATTGCTCCAGCACAGCAGCTTGCAGAGTTTGGCGATCCCGACGCCATTGCTCCAGCAGGTTTTCCGTCGGCAGCTTGGCTTCTTGAGGCCCAAAGCGATCCAAGTAGGGCAGGCGACGACAGCGAAAAAAGGCCAGCAAATCTTCTGCGTCAACAGAACCCTGCTGGGCTGCTGCAACCTGGAACTCCAAGGGCGGATGACCTCAGCTCTGCTGTCATTGTGACATGCCTTAAGCCTTGGGCTGCTGAGCTAGCAAGAAGTGGGCAATGAGGCGCTCAACCGTTGCGGCCTGGCGCTGGGCGGTTTCAGCTTGCTGCTGGCAGACGGCCTTGAACTCCTCCAGCCACGCGCTGTGCTCTTGCGTCATCCGCGCCTGCTGCTGAACGATGTCTTTTAACTGGGACAAGTCGTCTTTGATAGAGCTGACGGCTTCAACTAGGGTCAACACAGCGCCGACTAGGCGATCCAGGCGGAAGTCAATCTGATCAAATCGGTCTCTAGTCTGCATAGCGCCTCGCCTGAATGGTTATAGCTTGGTGCTTCGGGTAGAGCTTTGGCCTAGCCCCGCTCCTCAGCTGGATGTCAATTATTTTACAAGGGCGAGGTGAAAGCTCCGAGTAAGGAGGATCACAGCCGCCCAGGAGAGAAGGCCAACCCAACTGGCGTATGCTAGGGAAGAAAGACTTCTTTACACTGCAGATGGAGCTGATTGCAACCCCTCTTTCGATGGCCCCGACTCTGCCCCAGACCCAGCCGGCGGCAGTGGAAATGCAGGGGGTGTGGAAGCGCTTTGGGCAGCAGGTGGCTGTTCAGGACTTGAGCCTGCGGATCTTTCAGGGGGAGGTATTTGCCCTGCTGGGGCCCAACGGCGCCGGCAAATCCACCACCATCCGCATGCTCACTAGCCTCACGCGACCCAGCCAGGGATCCATCCAAGTGGGGGGCTACGACGTGGTGCGGGATCCCTTAGCAGTGCGGCGGCAGATTGGGGTGGTGTTGCAGCCTATTACCCTAGAGGCGGAGCTGACGGTTTGGGAAAACCTGGAGTTCCACGGCCGCATGCACCACATTCCCAACCCGGAGCGGCAGCGGCGCATTGACGAGTGGCTGGAGTACGTGAAGCTGGCCGACCGGCGGCACGACAAGGTGAAGACCCTCTCCGGCGGCATGAAGCGGCGCCTGCAAGTGGCCAGAGCCCTGCTGCACCGGCCCCAAATCTTGTTCCTGGACGAGCCGACGGTTGGATTGGATCCCCAAGCGCGGCGGCTGTTGTGGGAGATCCTGCGGGATCTGAATCGACAGGGGATGACCTTGCTGATTACCACCCACTACATGGAGGAGGCCGAAGAGCTATGCGACCGCATCGGCATCATGGACGGCGGCAAGCTGATCGAGCTGGGCAGCCCTAGTCAGTTGCGGGCCAAGTACGGGGAAGCTCTGCTGGTGCGCTCCCGACCTGGACAGGAGGTGAGCTACACCTTTTTCCCCAGCTTGGCGGAGGCCCAGCGGCAGTTGGAAGCTGAATCCGACAAAACCGGCCTGATGGTGCGCCCTGCCAACCTAGAAGATATCTTTGTGCGCTTGACAGGCCGTCGTCTGGATTAGCGCGCTTTTACTCTCAACCTCTCTCTCTTTTATGGCTACTTGAATTCCTCTCCTCCCTCCTTTGGAGTGGGTGGCTCAAACTTGTAGCCAACGCCGCGCACGGTGCGGATTAGCTCTGGCTGACTGGCATCAGTCTTTAACTTCTTGCGAATTTGGCCAATGTGGACATCAACGACTCGCTCATCTCCTTCATAGTTAAAGTCCCACACCTCTCGGATCAGCTCAGCGCGTCGCCAAACCCGTCCAGGGTAGCGGGCCATGGTGTAGAGCAAGTCAAACTCCAGAGCCGTTAGGCTAATGGGGCGCTGGTCGCGAGTGACTTCCCGGGTTTCTGGGTTAATCACCAAGGAGGCAAAGGTTAGAACGGGGGCGCTCCCTCCCTGGGCTTTCGTCCGCCCCCGGCGCAGGATAGCCTGCACCCGTGCTTGTAGCTCCGGTAGGGTGAAGGGTTTGGTCAGGTAGTCATCTGCGCCTAGCTGAAATCCTTGCAGCTTGTCGGCAGGATTCACTCGGCTGGTTAGCATCAATACATACACGCCAGTCTCCTTTTGCATCTGCCGGCAGAGGCTGTAGCCGCTGACATCTGGCAAGTTCAAATCCAAAATCACCAAGTCCGGCTGAAAAGTACGTAACTGCTGCAGGCCCTCGGCACCGGTTGCAGCCACCTCGACCGTGTACCCTTGGCGCTGCAAATACCGCTTGAGCAGCGTGCAAATGCTGGGATCGTCGTCGACAATAAGGATGCGGAACATAGCGGGTTGACTAGGAGGGGGCAGGGCTGCAGAAGAGCTCTGCCAGCAGGACGTATCCGGGCTGCAGAAAGCGGCAAACCCAGGTAGTCTTTATTTATACAACAGACTGCTTCAGACTCTTATTGAATTGGCTGTTTGGCTTTCCTCGAGCCTCTGTCTCTGGGCAAATGAGTGGCAACCACTCGTTAGGCTGTCTGCAAAGGAGGGGAGTAACAACTTGCCGGCCAGGCCTTAGAGTGGCATGGTGGGGGTTCTTCCCAGAGGCTTATGTACTACGATCCCAACGCCGTCTTTCGCAAGGATATCCAGGTGGCCCTCTTCACCTGGGGAGTGCTAGAGCTGGTCTGTTTCGTCATCATGCCGTTCACGCGGGCCTACGAGTATGCGCAGGTAGCGGATTGGCTGTGGCCATCGCTGGTGCTGGGGCCAGCGGGGGCGGTGGTGGTAGCCTTTTGCTCAAAGCTCACGGTAGCTGCTAGTAACATCCCCGACCCGAAAAGGAAAAGGGCGCAGCGGCAAATTGCTCAGGTAATCAGTTTCTTCGGCTTCTTGGGTTTGGCCTTGCCCTTGCTCCTAGCCGGCTGGACCTTTGGCCACGAAATTCTCACCACTGACTGGGAGAATATGTTCACCAAGTAGAGGCTAAACGTGCTGCTGAGCTTGCCCCTTGGGAGATAGCTTCCCAAGCCAGCACCCAGAGGCGAAACTAGAAGTACTAGAGATGCTCTGGGGCTTGCAAGCGTTGGCAAGGCTCTTACTCTCAGCTTTTGGGAGCTGAGTTTTGGATGGCTAACTACCCGGTGCGAGGCCGTTCTTCTCCGGCGGTGGGGAGTTTTCCCTTCGGCACCCTAATGGCCCTGAGCCTCTCGGTTGGGGCCTTGGCTGCTCTGGGTTGGCAGGCGTGGCAGTTCATTGCTCCCCTGCTGGCTCCCCCTGCAGTGCCGCAGTTTCCTCGAGCGGTGCGGGTGGAGCCTTTGCCTAGACCGACAAGCTTGCCCTTTTCCCCCTCGGCTCGCCCTACTCAGAGGGAGTCTCCGCCGGCTGTAGGCAGCCTTGATTCCACTGCCTTTCCGCCTGGCAGCCGGGGGCGGGTGATCGAGCCTCTGGGTCTAGCCATCCGCAGCAAGCCCTCGGTGGAGGGAGCTTACCAAGGGGGAATTGGGGCGGGGGAAATAGTGACGGTGCTGGAGTACAGCGCCGATGGTCGCTGGCAACGGGTACGGCGAGAGCTGAACGGCCAGGAAGGCTGGGTACGCGCTGGCAACCTGGGCCCCGCGGAAGGAGCAGCAGTTGCCTCGGCTCCACTTTCTGCAACTTCTAGGGTTGAATCTACGCCTAACTCTACCCCCTCGCCAATTCGGCCACCGCTAGAAACCAGCCTTGCTCCAGGGGAACGGGGACGGGTAATTGAGCCGAGGGGCTTGGCCCTGCGGGCCACTCCTGACCGGGAAGGGGCTTACATCGGTGGTGTGCCCATGAACGAGGTGGTGGAAGTGCTGGAATACAGCGCTGATGGCCGCTGGCAGCGCATCCGGCGGCAGAACGGGCAGGAAGGTTGGGTGCGGGCCGGAAACTTGGCGCAGGAGTAGTTTCTGGGGGATGCCCCAGCAGGGGATTGTAAGGGTGAAGAAATCTGTGGTTCGGTAGAGCAGGACTGCCTGGGCCAAGCGACAAATGCCGGCGCTGGAGGGTCCGTCGAAGGGCTACTCTCTCTGGATCAAGGGTAGAGCCTGAACAGCAAAAAGGGAGGCGGAGGGGATCCCATGTGTGCTCAAGTTCAGTCCTGAGCTGGCCCTCGTCTGTGGCGAGTAGGTGGGAGAAGAGCACAAGGGTCTTGTCCGGGAGGCCAGGTGGCGGACTGGGAAGCCGCCTTCCACTTCGACCACCTGTTTGGGAATGACAGGCTGCCCTTCAAGGACGGCCTCAAAGGCAGCGCTGGGGTTCGCCTGATTGCCTCGGCAGGACAGGGTTCTTGACGTAGGTCTTTGCCCTCAAGTCCCGTTGGCTTTTGTTGTCCTCTATCCTTTGCTTAGCGATGAACCCAGTCTGGCCAAGTCGCGCCCCTTTCCACCCTTGCTGGCAATTGAGCTGGCTGGCTTTTGGCTTGCTTCTGGCTGCCCCGGCTTGGGGACACGGGGTGGAGGCCTCTTGGCGAGCAGTTCCCACGTTCGAGATCCAGGCCCGCTACGATTCGGGCGAGCCGATGCGTTCGGCGCAGGTAACGGTGTTTGCACCTAGCAATCCCAGCACTCCTTGGCAGGAGGGGCAGACGGACGCCCAGGGCCGGTTTTGGCTGCAGCCGGATCCGGAGCTCAAGGGCCTGTGGCAGGTGCACATTCGCCAGGCGGGGCACGGCGTAGTGGTGAAGGTGCCGGTTGGAGAGGGGCTAGGGATCCCCAGCCCCCCCTCTCCTGGCTTTGGGCCTCTGCAGCGGGGGGTCATGGCTGCCTGCGTTATCTGGGGCTGCTTAGGCACAGCGCTGTTTTTCTTGCGGCCCCCCCCTGCCGCCTCTGTGGGTGGAGAACGGCCAAGCTCCGAAGTCGGCGCTGCTACTCTAAAGCAGGACTAGCCATGCACATCAGTGAGGGCCTTTTGCCAGCGCCCCTGTGGTTGGGAGGCTATGGCCTCACCGCCTTGATCACCGGCTACAGCCTGGGCCGCCTGCAGCGGCTGGAAAGGGATCCCCGCCGCCCGCTCCCCAAGGCAGCGCTGCTGACAGCGGCTTTTTTTGTCGCCTCCTCCATTCACCTGCCCTTTCCTCCAGCCAGCCTGCACCTGCTGCTCAATGGCCTAATGGGCGTGCTCTTGGGGGTCTTGGCCTACCCGGCCATCCTGGTGGGCCTGTTCTTTCAGGCCGTGGCTTTCGGGCATGGAGGGCTGACCACCCTGGGGATCAACGCCGCCATCTTGGGGATCCCGGCGCTTCTGGCAGGAGGGATCTTTCAAGCCAGCCGGCGGCGGCTGGGAACGGGCTGGGCTGCCTTTTGGGCAGGAGCTGCAGGGGTGGTGCTGGCAGCGCTGCTATTTTACGGCGTGGTGCTGGCGGCGCTGTACAGCGAGGGGATCCCTTCCACGTCCGCAGAGCGCTTGGCCCTGGCCGGCTTGATGGCAGCTCATCTGCCGCTGGCAGGGGTGGAGGGGCTGTTTACCCGTTGGGTGGTGCTGTTCTTGCAGCGGGTACAGCCGCAGCTTTTGGGGGAGGATGAAAAGCTCTAAGGCTAATCTGCCCTGCCCGCCTCTCGCCTCCAGGAGTTTTTCCTCCCCTTGGCTCCACCGCTGGCGGCCTCTGCCCAAGGTGGTTGGCCTACTGGCATTGATGGCGGCTTTTGCCCAGGTGCAGCGCTTGGCCTTGCTACCCCTAGTTTGGGTGTTGGTGGCTCTTCTTTGGGCGCTCTCCGGCTTGCCCCTGCGCCGAGGGCTAAGACGGCTGGCCGCCCCAGGAGTTTTGTTGATAGCCTTCGTCCTCTTCTTGCCTTTTGCCGTTGGGGAGACCTTCCTCTGGCAGTGGGGCTCCTTGGCTTTGCGCTGGGAGGGGCTGGAGAGGGCCCTTTGCCTTGGCGGGCGCAGCCTGGCGCTGTTGGCCCTGGCAATGCTGCTGGGGGAGACCACCCCTCTGCCGGCCCTGTTGGCAGCCCTGCGGGCTTTGGGGATCCCCGACCTACTCCTGGAACTGGCTTGGCTAACCCAGCGCTATTTGCAGGAGGTGGCTACCCAGTGGCAGCGGATGCAGCGGGCAGCTCGGCTGAGGGGCTGGCGACCGCGGGGATCCCTGTGGCGTCCGGGCCCGGCCTTGCGACAAGACCTGCCCTTCCTGGCTGCGGCGGTGGGCACTCTCCTGGTGCGCAGCTACGAGCGCTCCGAGCGCGTCTATCAGGCGCTGCGCCTACGGGGCTATGGAAGAGCGCTTCTGCTCCCAGAAGAGAGGGCAGGAGATCCCTGGAGCTGGGCGGCCACTGGGCTGGCGGTGGCTGTGGCTCTCGGCTTGGTGTGGGTTCAATTTGGGGGTTATCCCGATTGAGCTGGTTGGCAGGGGAGTTAGACAAGGTGGACAGTCCTCCTCCCCGCCTTTAGAAGCGAAACCCAACTAGAACTAGAATAGGAAGGCCTCAATTTTCCCAATTCATTTGTTGTCTATTGTTGCCATTCTCTCGGCCTCTCCTGTGGCTATGAACCGGTTGGAAACCGCTCTGCCTACGCCCTCTCGCAGCCCTGCCGCCTCCCCAAAGGAAGCGCCGGCTGTTGCCGTTGTGCATCTGGGCTGTGAGAAAAACCGCGTGGACACGGAACACATGATGGGCCTGCTGGCCCAGGCGGGCTACCGGGTGGAGGGGGATGAAGAAAGCGCCGACTACGTCATCGTCAACACCTGCAGCTTCATCGAAGCGGCGCGGCGGGAGTCGGTCAGCACCTTGATGGAGCTGGCAGTGCAGGGCAAGAAGCTCATCATCGCTGGCTGCTTGGCGCAGCACTTCCAGGAGGAGCTGCTGCGGGAGATCCCAGAGGCGGTGGCCATTGTGGGCACGGGCGACTACCACCAAATCGTCCAAGTTATGGAGCGGGTGGAGCGGGGAGAGCGGGTTAATGCCGTCACCTCCAGCTTGGACTACATTGCTGATGAGACTGTCCCCCGCTATCGCACTACCCACGCGCCAGTGGCCTACCTGCGGGTGGCAGAGGGGTGTGACTATCGCTGCTCTTTCTGCATCATCCCCCACCTGCGGGGCAAGCAACGCTCTCGCCCCATCGAGTCCATCTTGCGGGAGGCCGAACAACTGGCTGCAGAAGGGGTGCAGGAGCTGATTCTCATTTCCCAGATCACCACCAACTACGGGATCGACCTCTACGGGGAGCCGCGGCTGGCTGAGCTCATCCGTGCTCTGGGCAAGATCCCTATTCCCTGGGTCCGCATGCTCTATGCCTACCCTACGGGCATTACTCCGGCAGTGGTAGAGGCCATTCAGGAGACCCCCAATTTCTTGCTCTATCTGGATCTGCCGCTGCAGCACAGCCACCCCGAGATCCTCAAGGCCATGAACCGCCCCTGGCAGGACCAGGTCAACGACCGGTTGATCGAGCGGCTGCGTCAGGCCCTACCCAAGGCCGTGCTGCGCACCAGCTTCATCGTCGGCTTTCCTGGCGAGACAGAGGAGCACTTCCAGCATCTGTTGGACTTTGTGCAGCGCCACCAATTTGACCATGTGGGGGTGTTTACCTTTTCTCCCGAAGAAGGCACGCCTGCCTACCACCTTCCTCACCAAGTGCCTGAGCGCGTCAAAAAAGAGCGCCGCGCCCGCCTGATGCAGCTGCAGCAGGAGATCGCCTTCCGCCGCAACCGCGAGCAGGTGGGGCAGGTGGTGCCTGTGCTCCTGGAGCAGGAAAACCCCCGCACGGGCGAGTGGATTGGCCGCTCCCCCCGCTTTGCCCCTGAGGTGGACGGGGTGGTGTATGTGCGCGGGCCGGGATCTCTGGGATCCCTGGTGCCGGTCCAGATTACGCGGGCCGAGCCCTACGATCTCTTCGGCCAGGTGGTGGAGGCGCCGCAGGGCTTTAGCTGGAGTGGGCGGTAGAATAGCAAGTTGGACTCCAGCGGGAATAGGATGACTAGTTCTGAGGAGCTGAAACAGGCGGCAGCCCAGGCAGCAGCCCAGCGGGTACAGTCAGGCATGGTGGTGGGCCTGGGGACGGGCTCCACAGCCGCCTTTGCAGTGAGCGCCCTAGCCCAGCGCATGCGAAAGGAGGGGCTGCAGTTCATCGGGGTGCCCACTTCCGAGCGCACGGCAGAACAGGCCCGCTCTCTAGGGATCCCGCTGGCCACGCTGGAAGAGCAGCCCCGCTTGGATCTGGCCATCGATGGAGCTGATGAAATTGAGGTGGGATCCCTCAATCTCATCAAGGGGGCAGGGGGAGCCCTGCTGCGGGAGAAACTGGTGGAGGCCAGCGCCGCCGAGCTAATCATCATTGCCGACGCCTCCAAGAAGGTGGCGCAGCTAGGCACGCGCTTCCCAGTGCCGGTGGAGGTGGTGCGCTTTGGCTGGAAGACTACCCTGGCGCGGGTGGAAGCCCTGGGCTGCCAGGCGGTGCTGCGGCGCACGGCCGACGGGGATCCCTACCTCACCGACGAGCAGCACTACATCCTCGACTGCCAGTTTGGCCCCATTGCCGATCCAGCCAAGCTAGCTGAGCAACTCAAAGCAACGGTGGGGGTAGTGGAGCACGGCCTGTTTATCGGCATGGCCACCGAGGCCATTATTGCTGGCCCTGGAGGGATCGAGACGCTGCGGCGGCCGTAGGGGCTAGTTCGGCTGCCAGCAGGATTGCCTGCTTGAGGCTCTCGGCGCGGGCCACCCCCTGTCCAGCTATGTCAAAGGCAGTGCCGTGGTCGGGGGAGGTGCGAATAAAGGGCAGCCGCAGGGTTAGGTTGACGGCTCGGTCAAACGCCAGCAGCTTCACCGGGATCAGGCCTTGGTCGTGGTAGAGGGCCAGGTAGGCATCGGCCACGGCGGGAGACCCTTGACCATACCAGGCTTGGGCGGGAGCTAGCCACATCGTATCGGGGGGGAGCGGCCCCCAGATTCTGGCGTGGGGATAGGTACCTAGCAGCTCCGCCAGCCACTCCTGTTCTTCTGAACCCAGTTGCCCCCGTTCGCCGGCATGGGGGTTGAGGCCAGCCACGGCAATTACGGGATCGCCAATCCCAAAGAGCTCGCGCAGGGATCCCGCCAGCAAGTCCAACTTCCTACGCACCAGCTCTGGGGTGAGGGTGAGGGGCACCTGGCTCAAGGGGATGTGGGTGGTGGCCAGTAGAACCCGCATCTGCCAGCCGCTGTGGGGAGAACGGGCCACAAACAGCATGCCGTAGTGCTCGCGCCCGCTGAGCTGGGCCAGTACCTCTGTTTGGCCGGGGAAGGGGTAGCCCGCTTGGTGCCAGAGGTATTTGGCAATGGGGGCGGTCACGATCCCCTGGAACTGGCCTTGCAGCGCCCCTTCAACAGCCGTTTTCAGGTAGACAAAGCTGGCCGCTCCGCTCTGGGCATCCCCCCGGCCCACACGAGAGAACTCTAGGTGGAAGCCGCTGCCGCACTCTAGGACGGGGATCCCTGCCGGGTCAGCTAAGGGATCTGCCACCCCTTTTGCCTTCAAGAGACGGTAGGTAGCCTGCAAAACCTGCCGCTCGCCCACCACCGTTATCTGGGCGCAGGCCTGCACCTGGGGATCCGCCAGCGCCTTGAGCACAATCTCCGGCCCAATCCCCGCTGGATCTCCCAACGTCAGGGCGAGCTTTGGCAGCACCAAGCTCACAGGGACGTTTCCGATTCCTTTCCAATTTTCATCCGCCCGAAGGGGGAGCTACAGCCAAGCCCCGCGCTTTGCCGGTACAACTTCTAGGGATCCTCCCGAAGGGAGAACGCGAGGCGGCCAAATGGCCGACCGGATCATTATCGAGTAGTTTCCAATTTCTAGGAATCCCCCCGAAGGGAGAACAGCCCTAGCTTTCGGGGCAGAGCCCCTAGCCAGCAGAGCCAGCACTAGGACTGCTCCTCGATTGAAGCCAAGCAGGGCAAGGGGTACAAGACCCATTTGCGAGGGGGTCGGTCAAAAGGGCAAAAAGTGGCCTTGGAGAGGGGCGGTGAGAGCCTGAAAGCCTTGTAGCGCAAGGCATCGAGCGGGTAACGAAAAAAATGGGCCTTTGCGGGATTTTTGGAGGCGCTCGCAAAGGCGTTGATACCGTTGTTTTGCAAACATCCCAAGCACAGGGATACGTAGGTCTGGGGGTTAGCCGCGCAGGCGACCGGAGCGGAGGATGCTCAGGATAAGCCACAGGCCCAACAGGCTGGCGGCGCTAAAAAGCAGCTCGCTCAGCCAGAAGACCTGAAAGCGGTGGGTTTGCGCCAAGAGGATGGCGGCACCGATAATCAGGGATCCAACCACGAGGAGAGGCAGTTGGCTGACTGATCCAGGCTGCTGCGCAGGCCTTCCAGATCCTGCACCGTCAGGTTCCAGCGTTGGGTTTCCGAAGTGTGATGCGGCTAAGCAGCACTTCCAATTGCCGCGGAGATTGCAGGGAGAGGTTTTTCAGATCCAGGGCCCTGCGCAGCAACGAAGGTAGGGGAGCTTTCCCCAGAACTGCTGCCGAAATACGTCTGCCATCAGGGCCCGCAAGCTGCCCCTGGGACTTTCCGGCAGGGCCAGTTCCAGAGTCAGCTCGGCACAGCGCTGGGCATCCAAGCTGACGATGGCCAAAATCAGCTCCAGCACAATCTGCTGTGTGCAGGGATCCAGCCGCCCGACCATGCCACAGTTCAAGAGAGCAACGCGACCAGAGCCCAACCGGATGGCTCGGCAAAATTCGTTGGCCAAGGCACCACGTCGGTCAGCCGGCCAAACTCTGTTTGCGCCACCAGCTCGGCAATGCTGCCGCTGGATCTTGAGGGCCACTGCTTCGCCGCTCACGAGGCGGGCGCGATGGACTTGGGCGATGGATCCCGCTGCCACCGCTTCCGTGTCAAGGCTGCTGAAGACCCGCTCCAGCGGCTGGCGCAGCAGGATCTCCACCGCGTTCCAGGGCACGGGGGGCACATTGCTCTGCAGGCTGCTGAGGGCTCGATGTACTCCCGCGGCAGCAGATCGAGGCGGGTGCTCAGCAACTGGCCTAGCTTCACGTAAACCGGCCCCAAATCCACTAGGATGTTGCGCAGCACCAGAGGCGGCGGCAGTTGCGGCTCTTCCGCCTTGCCCAAGGAGAGCAAGCGCCGCATGTAGTCCCAGGCATGGCGCAGGACTACTTCCAGGGCCTCCGCTTGCCGGGCGCTGTTCCGGGCCAGCCGCGCAAAGACCACCCCTTTTCCACCCTCTTCCAGGCTTGCCTAGAAACAGCAGCTTAGAAAAAGGGCACAGGAGCCACGCGACGAGTCCCGTCCCAGCCGCTGGTCAGCCCCTCCTGCAAGACCCGCAGCACTTCGTCGGTGCTGGCGTTGGGCTCGGCAAAGGAGAAGAGATGCTTATAGCGCAGCCTCCCCTCGCGATCGACAACAAACTGGCCCGGCAGGGGCGCCCCTAGGGCTTGGCCAACGCCGTAGAGCCGAAAAGTTTTGCACTCTGGATCCACCAACAGCGGATAGGGCAGTTGCAGGTCGGCTTGGATCTGTTGGCTTTGCACCGGGTCGGTGCTGGTAACCATCAGCAGCTCTGCTCCCAGCGCCCGGATCTCTTCGTAGCGGGCCTTCAGCTCCTGGATGTGGGGGTAGCAGAAGGGGCAGAAGAGCTTTTCCGTAAAGATGCGGGTAAAGGCCAGAACCACCGGCTTGTGGCCGCGGTAGTCTGACAGGCGCACGGGATCCCCTTGCACGTTAGGCAGCTCAAAGTCGGGGGCCAGCTCGCCAATCTGCAGAGAGTTGTTGGCTGGCTGGGGGATGAAGTTTTCGAAGAAGCGACGGTTGAACAAGCCGCTGTTGCTGGTCATAGCAGTTTTTTACGTTTCTTTACTCCCTGCCACCAGCCTAACCCAAAGCCTCGGCCACTGCCTTTAGCCGCCGCAGTTGCGCCCGCATGTCGTGCCGGGTCAGCTCTGCTGCCACGAGATGAAACCCTGCCGCTACCCAGGGGTTGGGGATGCAAAACTCAAAGCGGTTGACCAAGAGCGTCCCCGACGCTTGGGGGTGGCACTCCCAGCGGTCAGTGCCCTGAAAAAAACCCTCGAACTGCCACTCCACCAGGCCCTCGGCGCGCTCGACAATCACGCAGTCCAAGCTGGGGGAGACTAGAGGCAGGCGTAGGAAAAAGCGGTAGCGGCTACCCAATTGTCCCGTGGGGGATCCCAGGGCTTCACATCCCAAAAGGGGGTTAAGCCAGCGCCGCATCAGCTCGGGGTCGACTAGGCAGCGCTCCACCTGGGCCACGCCAGCGGCAATTTCAATTGCTTGGGTATAGACGGGCATGCTCTAAGGAGCAGCAGGCGGCGCTTCGCCAACAGGGGCAATGGTACTCAGCAAAATCAAGATATCGCGGTACTCCACCTGATCCGGCCCGCGGCGAGGGGATCCCAGCTGGATGACTGCCTGCTGGAGTGGTCTGTCGGGGCGGGCGGGAGACTCGAACACCAGCGTGCGGATGCCGTTGGCCTGCTCAACATCGGAGAGGAGATCCCAGCCCCGGCCCCAGAGGGTGCGGCGGTAGTAGGCGGCAATCTCCTCCAGAGGCTGAGAGGTCTCCAGGATCAAGGAAGCCAATCCCCCCTCCTGATCCCAAATCTGCCCGGAAGAGACGACGGTGGCGTTGGGCAGGCGCAACTGCTGCGGGAAGTGGGGAGGAAGGGCGCGGGTATCGCCCACAGAAGCCTCAAAGTGGGTGCCATCTTCACCGATGTGGCGCAGCACTGGATCCGGCTGGGCAGCGGCAGGAGGTTCTGTAGACGGCAGGAGTCGACAGGCGGTCAGCAACACCGGCGCCAGCCAAGCTAGAAGTTGCACCTGGGCTGGGCAAAAGTGTCCTCTCATCGGTCAGCCAGGGATCCCTCAGGTGGGTTATAGCGGATCCCTGTTCTTGCTCACAAGTTGTTGTCAGGGGGGTGGCTCCCCGGCTGCACAAAGGCAATTGCAGAGCCTAAGATAGGTAAGGCTGCAGATCCTTGCCAGGGATAGGGTGGAGAGGTGTCCGAGTGGTTTAAGGAAGCAGTCTTGAAAACTGCCGTGGCGCAAGCCACCGTGGGTTCGAATCCCACCCTCTCCGTTACCACGTAGTCCGATGACATCCACCCAGATCCAGCCAGCCCTTGTCTAGAAGGGCTTCCGGGCTTTTCAGTGTCCAAGATAGACTGACAGAATCCACTGTAATCCGGGCTGAAGTGGGACATGACCAGGGACACAAAAGCCAGGGCGGGACATTGCTCTTTCGGAGGTAGTCATCAGGAATGCCAAACCCAAGGACAAGCCCTACCAGTTGCCGGACAAAAGAAGGCTGTACTTGGAGGTGAAGCCCAACGGGTCGAAGCTCTAGCGGTTTCGCTACCGCTTCCGAGGCCAGGAAAGACGGCTCAGCCTTGGCGAATATCCGTACATCCCTCTGAGAGAGGGCCGCAGTACGCACGGGGGGCCCAGCAGTTGGCTGCTACCAACACGTTCACAAGCCTTTCGGGTTCCAGCTTCCTACTGCTCCAGGCTTTGCAACAAAATGTCCCGTATCTCGCCTGGGTGACGGGCCACCTTCCACTGCCAGCGACCGAACGCGCCATGCGTATTGACGGCTTGCACCCACTCCTCGAGATAGCGCCGCTTCACCCGGTCTAGTTCAGTGTCCTGTCCCTTCGTTTCCAGAATGAGCATGTCGCCATTGGCAAGCCGCACAAGAAAATCTGGCCGATACTTCCGCACCACGCCACGATAGACGTAAGGCACCTCGAAGCCCAGATGGTCGTTTTTTGCCCAGGCGCTCACGGCACTGCTATTGTCCAGGACGAAAGCGTCCGACGCCTCCCAGGTGCTGTCGTAGACACAGACGTTGATGTGTGACTTGCGCGTGCGTTGGCAGGGTTTGCTCGTGTACCAGGTACGCATTTGGCCCGTCGAGCGGATAGGGTGATCGCGGTCGAAGATTGGAGTAAGCCGCTCTGTGTTTTCCTGCCGCACCGCCTCGCACACATGTTGCACAATCCGTGACATGTTGAGGGTGATGATCAACCGACGGCGCAGTTCGTCCTGATAAAAAAGAGGTGGGGAGATCAGGATGCGGTCAGAGCGAATGAACTGCTCCACAATCCGCACCAACTGCGCCAGCAAGATTTCGCGACTGCCTTTCCAGCTTTGCTTGATTTGATCGAACACGTTCCGGGCAGTTTCGAAGATGATGCGCTGGGTGCGAAACTCCCGGGCCAACTGCTCCAGTTCGATGCGGCTGATTTGAGTTACGTCTGGCTTGCCTTCGAGAATTGGTGCCAGTTCGGCCACCTGCGGTGTCTGGGCCGCGTTCAGCTCCAAGGGCTGCACCTTCGACCAATCAAGAGTCAATACTGGCTGAAGTACGCGCTCGATACGCACCACATTCGGCCAGCGGATCTCAAACTCCGCTTTGGCTGGATCCGGCTCTACCGCAGTCTTGGGCGTTGGCGGCGGTGGCGGGCCATCTCCGCTACTCTCATGCGGCAAGAACGTGAAAGGCACGCCGAAGATGTTGACGTACTCGGGCTCAAGCAGCCCGGTCTGTGGGTTGATCTCGTAGGATGTGCGGCGCAGGCCCCGGCCTACAACCTGCTCGCACAGCAGTTGCGAGGTAAAGGCCCGCAGCCCCATAATGTGCGTCACCGTCTTGGCGTCCCAGCCCTCGCTCAGCATCCCGACGGAAATGACGTTTTGGATCTTCTCGCCTGGCTGCCCCACCTTGCCAACCGTATCTACGATCTTCCGCAAAAGTTCTGCCTGCTCTGCCTTGGTTAGCCTGCGCTCGACGGGTGCCTCTTCCTCCTCCCCCTCCTCGGTCTCGTTCGACGCCTCTACTGTTACCGCGGACTCTTCCTTTGCCTCAGCCTCTTCTAGCACCTTCGAGTCGATATGCAGGATTCGCTCCGGGTCGCATAGCTCGTCGATGTGAATGCTCCGCGAATCGAAGGCGTGCTTGACCCGCGCTGCTGTCTCAGTTCGGTTACAGACGGTGATCATCACAGGCGGCGTGGGCAGGCCAGCCGCTTTCCAGGCTCTCCATGTCTCACGCCAGTCGTAGCCCAGCAGGTAATAGGCGTTCAGCACCAGATCCGGCAGCGGCTCGTGGGGTTCGGCGCGGCGGTTGAGGTCGTCTTTGACTTCTGGGTCGTTGTAGATGTGGTAGAGACGGGATTTGTAGGTTTTGGCGTCCGGCACGGCGTCGTCGCGCACCACCACACGCGGCGTCTTGACTAAGCCGGATTCGATTGCGTCGTTGAGGCCAAAATCACTGACAATCCAGCCGAACAGGGTCTCCTCGCTGCTCTTTTTTCCCGATGGTGCAAAAGGGGTGGCGGAAAAGTCGTAGCAGGTCAGAATGCCTCGTGAGCGATGCAGACGATCCAGCCCGCCTACCCAGACTGTGGCTTCCGCAGCGCTGTCTTTCAGGTCGCGAGCGCGCAAGGACTTCCCTTCAGCTTCCTGGTTGACGCGCCAGGCATGGTGCGCCTCATCGTTGATGACTAGCAGATTGGAAGCATTTGCCATCTCGCCCAAAACTTCACGGGCATAGGCTTCGTCACTTTTGACGCCGCGCTTGTCCACGCTTTTGCGCGCCTTGATTTGCTCTTCGCTCTCCCAAGCCAGGGCGTGCCAGTTGCGCACCAATACCTTCCCTTGGCGAAGCTTATCGAGGAAGGCGGGGGGCACGATGGAAAACACCTCATAGTAGTTGCCCTCGGCGGCTGGCTCGAGGACAGCCAGTCTCTGCTTCACCGTCAGTCCCGGCGCGATGACCAGCACGTTTTTCGAAAAGCGCGCATCTTGGGGATTGGCCACCTTGTTGAGGATGTGCCAGGCAATCACCATCGCCATCACGATGGTCTTGCCCGTACCCGTTGCCATCTTGCAGCACCGACGCAAGAAGGCCCCGCCGTCACCTGGGATCTCAATGCCCACCCGCTCGGCAGGCGGCGCCTCGGTCAGCCAAATGAGCGTCTCTGCCGCCTCCAACTGGCAAAAGAAAAAGCGACGTCTGTCGAACTCCTCGGGGTCGTGCCAGTACTCCAAGAGCCGCCTGGTGATGGCGGTAACGCCGGGATAGCCCGCCTCGCGCCAGGCTTTGACGCGGGGTCGAATTTGGTTGACAAGCGGGATCTCGACGAAGATGCCCGGATCGTCGAAAGATTTTGAACCGGGAGTCGCCACCACGTAGCCCGCCGGGCGGCGGCCCTCCACCAGCTCGAAGGTGCGCGTCTGGCGGTCGTAGTGCCAGTGGTATTTCGGCTCTTCGTAGGGCGAGTTGATAATCAAGCGGTCAACCGTAGTCCGGGCCATCGCCTTTCTCCCGTTCCGTTGCTGCACTGACTTCTTCCGCTGCCCAACAGCGAATCTCTGTCAGCAGACTTGCCACCTCTTGTTGGGGAATAGGCGCAAATTCTGTGTCGTCGTAGCGAAAGGCAACAGCAAAGGGGTTGAGTTGACGGAGTTGATCTTCCCCAACCGGCAACGAAATGCCCCGGTCGTTGAGCAGACGCGCTAGCTTGACCAGGTCATGGGTGCGTGTGAATTCAATCTGTTGGGCAAACAAGACTGCCTTGAGAGATTTCTCTACCGCTTGCTGGGCATGGAAATAGAGGATAGCAGGGTGAACCTCGGGGTCTTTTTTCAACACTTCAAATGCCTTGAGGTCGCGATCCGCCAAGCGCAGGGATCGCCAGGCCTCTTCAAGATGGGGCTTCATAGAGGGCTCTTCCCTCCTTGCGTGCCCAGTACAGCACCGTGCCCGGCACCTGACTGCGCCGTTGGTATTCGGCCTCAGAATAAACCAGCAGATCGATCCCTGGGCCAAGCGAGCCTACAGCTTTGTGCAAGCGGATCATTTCGCTATACGGGTCGGGCACTTCTGGTTCGACCACTATGAGATCCACGTCAGAGCCAGCGTCGGCATCGCCACGGCCATAGGAACCAAACAAAAGTATGCGGCTGGGCTGCGCTACTGCCACGATTCGTTGAACAATTTCTTGCAGAGCTTGCTCGTCCATCATGGATCCACTTTTACGACCTTCAGGCTCTCAATGCCCCGGTCATCCACAATTTTGACGGCAATGCGTCGGTGCTCACCGAGCGCAAACGGCAGCGACACCGTGCCTCGGTAAGCTTCGATCCGCTCCTCATCGATTTCTGCCCTGAGATTGCGAGCCAGTTTTGCCCAGCCCTCCTTCTCGCCTGCCATCGGGAAGAACACCTGGCGCGGGTAGAGGCTGCGCCCGTCGTAGTCGGTGTCGAGCATCCAGAGGGCAATTCTATCTGCCCCGCCCGATTCAATCTGGCCGGTCTTGGTGTTGTAGTAATCGAAGCCGAGAACTGAAACGCGATACTTTCCCTTGTCCTCGCCGTCGGCAATGCGTTCCAGGTACACATCCGGTTGCCCAATAAGCCAGAAGGACTCGTTGCTGGCGCGCTTTTTCTTCAGGTCGTCGGTCAAAAGGTCAGCGTTCATTTGCACTTTGAGGAACTGCATTCCAGCCAGCTCCGGCTTCATCTCGTCAATGTCTTTCGCCGCTTCCGGGTCAAACTGAAAGGCGGCAAAGATCAGCAGTTTTGGCCGTGGGACGAGCATCCGCGCTTCTTCCCAGGCCTGCTCCACTTGCCGTTGCTCGAGCGGGCCATATTCCGGGCCAAAGGAGACCACCACGCGCAGGGGGTCGTAGGCAGGCGCCGACTCGCGCACGGTATTTGCCCCTTCGTCGCTGGGCCGCGTTTCCCCCACGGCATGGAGCCAACGACAGGCGGGCAGCGGTTCCAGCCGGGCAAAGCGGATGTATTGCCCGTTCTTCCCGCGGATACCCGTCTTGAGCAGCTCGTCGCGCCATTCCTCCTGACGCAGTGTTTCGCCGGAGCGGGCAATCGAGGCATCTGCCGGCTCGGGCTTGGGCTCCACAATCTCATCCACCGATTTCACCGCTGGGGCTGGCACTGCTTCCACGGTGAACGGGCCTGTCACCCGCACCTTCTTCCTGTCCACGAAGGGCTGGTCGTAAAGCGTCTCCTGCGGCGCGTGGCGGGCAATGGCCTCATCGATGGCTGCTCGCAGGGCACGGCGGGCTTGATGGAATCGCTCGAATGGCGTCCGGGCAGCTTCCGGCCAGTCGGCGGGAAACTCAAAGGGCACCTCCCATTCCACCAGCTCGTTGACCTTAACCACCTGGCCAGCGGGCATGGTGAAGGTTTCTGTGTCGGGCGCAGCAAAGTCCACAAAGTGGCCAGCCCGGCCACCTTGGGTCACCTTAAACTTCACCGCCTGGCCCTTTAGCGCCGCGTTGAGCTCAGCCAGGGCCTCCTCCACCGCCGGGTGCAGGCGCGCGTAGATGTCGTCGATTTCCGGATTATTGGCGATGGACTTGAGCGTGATGTGCGGCACCGTCTTGTACTTAAAGCCGCTGCCGACGCCCTCCTGCGGGTGCGCGAGTTCATAGTAATCGAAGACGGCGGTCATCAGCCGCTGACGGGCAAGGGTAATCGCCACGCGCGAGGTGTCGCAGGTGATCCAGCGTCTGCCCCACTTCTCAGCCACATAGGCCGTAGTGCCGCTGCCGCAAGTGGGGTCGAAGACCAGATCACCCGGATCGGTGGTCATGAGGAGGCAGCGTTGAACCACCTTCACCGAGGTTTGTACGACGAAGAGCTTCTCATCGCCAAAGCTAGATAAACGTGTGTCCCGCCAGTTATTGGTGAATTCAGATACGGCATAGTCGTCCAGATAGTGAACAAATCGAGGCCTATTACCAGCCTTCACGATTCGCCCGGCTATGACAAGTCTTTGGAGACCTTCTAGGCCAGTTTTCCAGTGTTGTCCTGCACCAGGGCGGAAAGTCTCCCCCATGAGTTCGAAGACCTCCCCATCGGCTGTGGCTTCGCCAGCAGAAATCAGCGAGGTAAGCTCGAATATCTTGCTGTCTTTAGGTAGCGATTGGGGGCTTGCTTGCTCCTCTGGCCGTAGGAGGCGACGTTCGCCGGATGGTAGCTCTACGTGAGTGTAACCTACTGCTCCAGTTAGGCCAGGCTCCTTCTCGAAGAAAAGCGGTCTACGTTTTACCCTTTCTTTGTCCCTTGCATACCAAAGGAGCAAGTCGAAGGTCTTTTGGATAATCTCGGAAGTCTTGAACGAAGTCTTTTCAAACACAATCGTGGCTACGTAGTTTTGGTTTCCGAAGACTTCATCCATCACTGCCCTAACTAAGTGAGCATTCTCATCCCCAATCTGCACAAAGATGCTGCCGCTCTCAGTGAGGAGTTCCCGCGCCAAGAGCAGCCGGTCGCGCAGGTAGGTGAGGTAAGAGTGGATGCCCAGCTCCCAGGTGTCGCGGAAGGCTTTGATCTGCTCCGGCTCTGAGGTCAAATCCTCGTCCTCGCCGTCTTTGACGTCGCGCTTATTCACAAAGGGCTGGAAGTTGGAGCCGTACTTGATGCCGTAGGGCGGGTCAAAGTAGATCATCTGCACCTTGCCGGCCATGCCCTCTTTTTCCAGGAGCGAGTTCATCACCAGGAGCGAATCGCCGGCAATTAGGCGGTTCGTCCAGCCATGCTTGTGCTGGTAAAATTCGATGGCCTGGCGCAGGGGCTCCTTGCGTTCTTCCTCAAACAACCCCAGTTGTACCGGGCCAGCTTGGTCGTTTTTCTTGCGCACAGCCTCGATGATGGTGCGCGGGTCAATCCGCTCGTGGACGTGGAGCGAAACCGTGGGCACCTCGAACGAAGTGTGCTCGGCCTTGCCAGCCCAGACAAGCTGCGGATCCAGGTGCGGGTCGTAGGCGTAGGTCTTCTTCTTCTGCCCCGCGTCCCGGTCGTTCTCAGGCGTCACCAGTCCCACAGGCGGGTTGTTGAGCCGCTGTTTGTCCCGGTGCTCGTAGGATTCGATTGAGCGTTGGGTGTTGGTCTTCTTGCCTGCCATCCAGTCCTGCCTGTTGGTTGCGTCGTGGGCTTACTAGGAAGGCTAGCTTGAGACCAAACCGCTCTGAAAGACCTACAAGAGGCTAACAAACACTCCTACTTGTGGGTAGCGCAGCGTCTGTCGGGTTTCTGCTCTCTTCCTGCTAAGGTCTACGGCCCGCTAGCGCCCCTCTCCAGAGGCATGCCGTTGTTAGCCCCTGAATCACAAACTCAAAAATTCTGCTAAGGGGAGCTAGCCCCGCCCCCGATCCTGTTCCCGTATCCCCTTTCCGTTTATTTGCCTAATAGGCGGGTCAAAGCTGTTTCCATGTCGGGGACTGGGAAGCGAACCCAGTCGGGATCCTGAGGCTTTGAGTGTCCACAGCTACCTCCCCTCCCTCAGAATCAACAGCAAAGTACCAGCAATGACCGTAACAGCAGCGCTGGCGATGAGCGTGTTGGCGCGGTTGGCGGTGTCTTTGGCGAACTCGAAGAAGCGCTCATCCCACCGTCGCACCTCATCCCTCAGTTCTTGCCGGGTGGCAGCGAGGTCTGAGCGGATCTCTTGCAGCTCCTTATCAAGCCGCTCCACCGCTGCCAAAACGTCGGCCAGAGTTGGCTGTTGGTTGTTGCTCTCACTCATAGCTGAGTCCACCTACCAAAACTGAGCCAGGCCGGCTTCTATTTGCTTCCAGGGGACAAGGACTAGCCACTCCCCGCTGAAGGGATCCTGCAGCAGCACTACCTCTTCCGGATCTAGCCCCAGCTTGCGGGCTTCCTCCTGCTGCAGCCGCAAACACTCCTCTGCGTCTTCGCGGCTGGCGTGGCGAATGTCGTGGTAGTTGGGCGGCTCAATCTTGCCAGCTACCAGATCCTCTATCCAGCGCTCAAAGTCTTCAACTGAGTCGAAGTGCATATTGGCTACTACGCGCAAGTGGACGGACTTGACTGGGTGGAGGCTAGGCAGCCATCGCGCTCAGCCTGTTTGATACAGGTGCTCATCGGAGGGGAGAGGCTAGCTGGATTCTAGCCTGCCACTGGGAAGAGGCCATTCGCTTAGGCCTTAACCCGGACAGGGTGGTAGTGAAAGTCACTGCCGCGCAAGGGCTTATGATCCCACCCTCGCCAAAGTGCTGCTAGATCAGCTCGCTCACCGGGAAGCGATCCAGCATTTTTTGGGCTTCGCGGGCATTTTCCCGCAGCTCCGCTGGCAAATGAGGAATGTGGGGGATCTGAGAGAGCAAATCCAAGGTGCGGCGAATCAGGCGCACAATATCCCCAGCATCCAGGTTGGTGCTGGCCTCCAGCTTTTCCCAGGGGATCCCTTGGGCCCAGTGTTCCACGATCCCGGCCAGATCGGGCTCAAACCCAATTGGCACATGAAACACCTGGTGTTGACGTTGGCTGCGGAACAGTTGCCGCCGCAGGCCTCGCAAGCCATGCAGCACATCCTCAACTAGCCCAGAAGTCCGCAGCCGGCTGTAGGTACCTGAACGGGGAGGCTCGGCCACCAGAGCAGCAATGACCCCAGCCAAGTGATGGGGGGCACAGCCTAGACATTCGCCAGAGAGCAGAGCTAGACCCAGCCAGAGCTCGTTATCTCCTCGCAGAGCAGCCACCACTTCCCCACTAACTGTTGGCTGATACCCTTGCAGACAGTCGAACTCCTGCAGCACGCCCACCAGGGCCATAAATTGCTGCCAGCGCAACTCCTGCACAGACTCACTCTGGCGCTCCAAGTGCTGGAGGCGCTTGAGCAGGCGCTGGCGCTTTTCCTGTAAACCCAGCAGCTTTTTCCCGACCCTGTGGGCAGGGTTGGCGCGGATGCGGGCTTCTAGGGCGCGGATTTTCTCCTCTTGGGCTTG
This sequence comes from Synechococcus sp. O70.1, assembly GCF_047462215.1. Taxonomy (NCBI): domain Bacteria; kingdom Bacillati; phylum Cyanobacteriota; class Cyanophyceae; order Synechococcales; family Synechococcaceae; genus Synechococcus; species Synechococcus sp. O70.1. Next base: position 23,303 of record NZ_JANSIT010000010.1, read on the forward strand.
GATGTGGGGAAAGGCCAATAGGCGCAGGGTGGGATCCGGTTCTGCTTCCTGCTGTTTGAGCAGATAGCGCAAAAGGCGCCGCTCTTCCCGCCGTTGCGCCTGCATTTTCTCGTAGCGGGCGATATCTTCGTCGGAAATCCCCTCCAGGAGGCGGTCAATTTCCTCCAGCTCGGCGCGAGTGCGCTGGAGCTCCTGTTGTTCGGGCAACCTTTGCAGCGAGAGCAAATACTGGCCAAAGCTGCGGTTGATGAGATCCCGGGCCGCCTCCAGAGAGTGCTTCTGCAGCAAGTTCAGCACCATGCCATAGGTGGGGGTAAACTGGCTCACCAGGGGATCCGCTCCTGCCGTGGCCAGCCGCGCTGCCTCCTGCGCCCCCTCAAAGGGAGATTGCAAGGTCACCACATGCCCAATCACATCTTTGCCCCGCCGTCCAGCCCGCCCTGACATTTGCATAAACTCAGAGGCAGTGAGAAGGCGATGGCCGTTGTCGGTGCGCTTGGAGAGGGAGGAAATCACCGTCGTGCGGGCGGGCATGTTGATCCCGGCAGCCAGCGTCTCGGTGGCAAAAACTAGCTTCACCAGCCCCTGCTGAAACAGGTGCTCGACCAGGCCCTTCCAGGCGGGCAACAGGCCGGCATGGTGGGCGGCAATGCCCCGGTAGAGGGCATCCAGTTGATCCCGGCGCACTGCCTCTGGCATTTCCTGGCAGAAACGGTCGATCTGCTCGGCCAACTGCCGCCGCTCTTCTTCAGAGCTAATTAAGTCCAAGTTTCCCAAACTGGCCACCGCCAGGTCACAGCCCTTGCGGCTGAAGATGAAATAGATGGCCGGCAGCATATCCCGTCGGCGCAGGTTTTCCACCACCTGGGCCATATCCGGTACTTCTCCGTAGGGAGCCTGGCCTGACTTGGAGGGCTTGCTTCTCAGGCGGCGATTGCAAACCCACTGGCCTGACTCGGTTTGCTCCAGCAGGGGGAACAGCCCTTTGCGATTGGCAAAGTGAAATTGCAGCGGCACTGGGCGATGGCTGGAATCGACAAGTCGCGTGGGGCCATGCACCTGGTTCATCCAGTCGGTAAGCTGGTCGCTGTTGGCCAGGGTGGCCGAGAGGGCAACAAGCTGGATGTGGGCAGGGCAGTAGATAATTGCCTCTTCCCAGACAGTGCCCCGCTGTTGGTCGTTCATGTAGTGGCATTCGTCCAGGATCACCGCCTGCACGTCCCGCAAGGGATCCCGGCTTAGAGCCTCCGCCTCTTCCCACGCATCCCTCTCGCTGCCGTAGGGCCCGCGCTGGACAGCCAGAGAGAGCGGCGTGCCGTAGAGCATATTGCGGAAGATCTCGGTGGTCATCACCAAGATCGGCGCTTCCCGGTTGATGGAGATGTCGCCGGTGAGGAGGCCAACCCGCTCCGGGCCGAATTGCTGGCTGAAATCGCGAAACTTTTGGTTGGAAAGAGCCTTCAGAGGGGTTGTGTAGAAAACCCGCTTGCCTTGGGACAAGGCCCGGTGGATGGCATACTCTCCAATCAGGGTCTTGCCGGATCCTGTAGGCGCACAGACCACCACCGATTCCCCAGCGGCCAGAGCTTGAATCGCTTGGATCTGAAACTCATCCAGCTCAAAAGGGAAAAGCCTGCGCAACTCGTCCAGCAGGTCGGTCGCCGGAGAGAGAAGCAAGTTCATGGGATCTGAAAAATCAAAAACAACCTAAAAGCTAGCCACCTTGCTGCTGCTTGTGTGCTATACCTCCCAGGATACAAGCTGGATTTGGGTGTTGGCTCCGGGTTGCGGGCCCTGAAGCCTGGGCAATGCTAAAATGGGGTGCCGTTGCCGGGTGCCATCGTGCTGGTTGTTATCGACAACTACGACAGCTTCACCTACAACCTGGTGCAATACCTGGGGGAGCTAGGCGCAGGGGTACGAGTTTTTCGCAATGACGAGATTTCAGTGGCCCAGCTGCGCCAGATGCGTCCCCAGGCGGTTGTCATTTCTCCAGGGCCAGGACGGCCCGAAGATGCCGGCATCTCGCTGGAGTTGATCCGCGAGCTGGGGCCGGAGCTGCCGATTTTGGGCGTCTGTCTGGGTCACCAGTGCATTGGACAGGTCTACGGCGGTCGGATCGTGCGCGCACCTGAGCTGATGCACGGCAAGACTTCCCTCATCTATCATCGAGGGGTGGGAGTGTTTGAGGGGCTGAGCCAGCCTTTTGTTGCAACCCGCTACCACAGCTTGGTGATTGAGGCTTCCACCTGTCCTGACGAACTAGAGGTGACGGCCCAAACTCAGGACGGCATCATTATGGGGATCCGCCACCGCCGCTATCTTCATGTGCAGGGCGTGCAGTTCCACCCGGAGAGCATTTTGACCGCGGAGGGCAAACGCCTGCTGAGCAACTTCCTGCGCTTGGCCCAGATCCCTACCTCGGGATTGCTCCAGCCGGCGGCTGCCGGGGTTGTGTCAAGGATCCCCACCCGATGAAGCGTCGCCAACTTTTGCAAGCCAGCGCCAGCTTGCTGGGATCCCTTGCCGCAGGGGGTCAGTGGGCAAGGGCGCAAACTGATCCTTCTCCAGGGGGATCCCTGGAGTTTACCCCCGGCTCCAGCGCCCAGGGCCTGCAGCTGACCTGGCTGCACCACAGTTGCGTTTTGTTTGAGGGGGAGGGCAAGCGCTTTCTGGTTAACCCCTTTCGGCCAGCCGGTTGTACAGCCGGCTACCCTCCCCCCCGCGTCGCTGCCGATCTGGTGCTCCTCAGCAGCCGCCTTTTGGACGAGGGAGCTTTGGACGTGGTGCCCGGCAACCCCAAAGTGCTGTTTCAGCCAGGCGACTACCTCATCGACGGGATCCGCGTGCAGGGGGTGCGCATGCCACGTGGCCCCCGCTTTGGCCTCAACGTAGGCTGGCGCTGGCGCATGGGCGGGATCGACATTGTCCACCTGGGAGGGGCACTGCAGCCCATTGGCCGGGAGCAGTCCATCTTGCTCTCTCGCCCTGACCTGTTGTTGGTGCCGGTGGGAGGTGGGCCGAAGAATTACGATCCCAAGGCAGCCAAGGCAGCCATCGAAGCGCTGCAGCCCAAGTTGGTCATCCCCACCATGTATCGCACCGCCGCCGCCGAGGAGTCCCAATGCGAGCTGTTGCCTCTGGAGGCGTTTTTGCGCCTATTTCCCCCCGCTGCCGCGCAACCTGCCCTCAGCAACCCATTGCTACTTTCGGCTCAAGCCCTGCCCAGGCAAGGGATGGCCATCCTGTACTTTGAGCAGTAGGGCCACGCAGCGCAGGCGATGGGCTGTAGGCGTCAGCCTGGGAGTTTTACCACCCCAACACCCAGGCAAAGATTAAAGGCGCCACGATGGTGGCATCCGACTCGATGACGAACTTGGGTGTGTCGACCCCCAACTTGCCCCAGGTGATCTTCTCGTTGGGCGCCGCCCCCGAGTAGGAGCCGTAGCTGGTGGTAGAGTCGCTGATCTGGCAGAAATAGCCCCACAGGGGGATCCCCTTGCGGCCTAGGTCTTGGTGCAGCATGGGCACTACACAGATGGGAAAATCTCCGGCAATGCCACCGCCAATCTGGAAGAAGCCGACGGAGCACTCCGCTGAGGTGCGTGTGTACCAATCGGCCAGGTGGATCATGTACTCAATGCCCGTGCGGACGGTGTGGACATTGCGGATCTCGCCGGTGATGCAGTGGGCAGCGTACATGTTGCCGGTGGTGGAGTCCTCCCAGCCCGGCACGTAGAGGGGCAAGTCAGCCTCCATGGCCGCGTAAACCCAGGAATCCCGGGGATTAATTTGGTAGTAGGGCTCCAGCCTGCCGCTGCGCAGGATGCGGTAGATGAACTCGTGCGGGAAGTAGCGCTCCCCCGCCTGGTCGGCAGCTATCCACTCTTCCAGCAGAGCTTTTTCTAGGCGCCGCATCGCCTCCTCTTCCGGGATGCAGGTATCCGTTACCCGGTTCAGGTGCCGCTCCAGCAGCTCCTGCTCCTGCTGCGGGCTGAGATCCCGGTAGTTGGGCACCCGCTCGTAGAAGTCGTGGGCAATGAGGTTAAAGATGTCTTCCTCAAGGTTGGCGCCAGTGCAGGAGATGGCGTGCACCTTGCCCTGCCGAATCATCTCCGCCAGGGAAAGGCCCAGCTCCGCCGTGCTCATGGCACCCGCCAAGGTCACCATCATCTTGCCGCCCTTTTCCAAGTGGGCAGAGTAGCCCTTGGCCGCTTCTACCAGGGCGGCGGCGTTGAAGTGGCGAAAGTGATGCTCGATAAATTGGCTGACAGGGCCGCGGGTCACGGTTTGAGTTTCCGGCAATCTGGATTTGCTTTTGCAAAGCACAATCTCTAATTTTACCAACTCTTGCTGCCGGTGAAACGGTGCGTCGGCAACACCACTGCGAGCAACCTCCCCAGGCGTCACTTCTCCGCGAGCCGACGGAAGAGGCATAGTTCTTTGCACTTGGGCTCGGGATTCTTTGCGGAAGATTTAGCCTTCTCTCAGCCCTGGTCGGAACCCATGTCAGAATGGTGGCGACAGTGTTCTCCAGGGTTGCTATTGGATCCATGCCTCCTGTCAGCACTGCCGAGCCGGCTGAGCCGGTTGCCGCAACTGCTGAGGCCGCTTCTCCAGAGCCAGTGCCTCCTGCCCCGGCCACCTCAGAGCCAGCCCAAGTGGAATCTCCCCTGGGATCCCTGCGGCGCTGGTGGGCGCGCTGGAAATACAAGCTGCGCTTGGAGACCCAGTTGCTCTTTGTGGCCACGCTGGTGGTCTCGCTGGTGGTGAGCAGCTTCACCTTCTGGGCCGTCAGCACCGTGCAGCAAGATGCCCGCTTTAACGAGGCCCGCTTTGGCCGGGATCTAGGGTTGCTATTGGCAGCCAATGTTGCTCCCCTCATTGCTGAAGAGCGCCTTGGTGAAGTGGCCCAACTGTCGCGGCAATACTTTGAGAGCACCAGCAGCATCCGCTATTTGCTCTACGCCGACCCCGAGGGGAACATCTACTACGGGATCCCGTTTTCCAACCAGGAGGTGAAAACCTCTCTCAGCCTTACCCGTCGCATGCAACTGCCGGGCAACCGTCCGCCTGCTGAGGGCCAGCCCCTGGTGCGCGCCCACCTCACCCCTGCCGGGCGGGTGACGGACATTTTTGTTGGCATCTACCATCAGGGCCGCTTTTTGGGCACCCTGGCCCTGGGCATCAACCCCAACCCTGCCCTGGTGCGCTCTACGCAACTGGCGCGCGAGGTCTCGATTGGGGTGTTTTTGGCGGTGTGGGTTCTGGCCATCCTGGGAGCCGTGGTCAACGCTCTCACCATCACCTACCCCATCAAGGAGCTGGTCAAAGGCGTCCAGGAAATCACCAAGGGTAACTTCAAACAGCGCATCGACCTGCCCTTTGGGGGGGAGCTGGCCCAACTCATCGACAGCTTTAACAAGATGGCAGAGCGGCTGCAGAGCTACGAGGAGCAGAACATTGAGGAACTGGCTGCTGCCAAGGCTAAGCTGGAGACGCTGGTGTTTTCCATCGTCGATGCGGCCATCTTGCTGGATGCCGAGTTTCGGGTCCTGCTGATCAACCCAGCTGCCTCGCGCATGTTTGGCTGGGAAGGCGAGCCTGTCCTGGGCAAACCCTTGCTGGAGCTCTTGCCCGAGGATCTGCGGCAGCAACTGGCCCGCCCGCTCACGCAAATTGCCCGCGGGGATCAAGAGGCAGAGGAAATTCGCGTCAACCTCACCAGCCCTACCAAGCGGGTTATCCGCATCCTGCTTTCGCCAGTGTCCGACCCGCGGCGGCAAAACCTCAAGGGGATTGTCATCACCGTGCAGGATATTACCCGCGAGGCAGAGCTCAACGAGGCCAAAGCCCAGTTCATCAGCAACATCAGCCACGAACTGCGCACTCCTCTATTTAGCATCAAGTCCTTCATCGAGACCCTCTACGAGTATGGCGAGCAAATGTCGCCGCAGGAGCGGCTGGACTACCTGGAAATTGCCAACCGCGAAACAGATCGCCTCACTCGTTTGGTCAATGACGTATTGGATTTGTCGCGCCTAGAGTCGGGCAAGCAGTATCACTTTGAGGCTGTTGACATCTCCGCCGTTATCGAGCAAACCCTGCGCACCCATCACCTGCAAGCCCGCGACAAGGGGATCCTGCTGCGCCAGTTTCTCGATCCGGATCTGCCGCCGGTGTGGGGCAACTACGATCTCCTCTTGCAGGTCATGACCAACCTCTTGAGCAATGCCATCAAGTTCACCCCCTCCGGAGGCACAGTGACGGTGCATGCCCACCTGGTGGTTCGGCCGGATGGAGCCCCACAGGCAGTGCGGGTGGCGGTGGCCGACACTGGCATTGGCATCGCCCCGGAGGATCAGGAGCGGATTTTCGAGCGCTTTTTCCGAGTGGAGAACCGGGTACATACCCTGGAGGGCACTGGCCTGGGCCTAGCCATCGTGCGCAACATCCTGGAGAAGCACCGAACCCGCATCTGCCTAGAAAGCAAGCTGGAACAGGGCTCCACCTTTTGGTTTGACCTGCACCTGTACACTGAGGAGGGCCCCTTGGAGTTTGAGGACCAGCCAGCCGAGACGGATCCCCCCAGTTGCCGCTGGCGGCAGTGACCTTGAGGAGCAAAAGGCTGGGGTTGGGATGTTCTACACTGGAGAAAGTTTTAACTAGACGGTTTTGCCATGCCGCCGCGCTGGCCCCGCAAACCCTCCCGTCGGGATCCCGAGTTTCGCAAGCTGGATGACCGCTACACCTACGCAACTCATCTGGCTGTTTTTCTCTGCAGCGCCTCGGGGCTAGTGTTTTTCCAACAGCTGTATCGGGCCGATTGGCCGTGGCTGCTACCTCTACTAGGCTGGTGGGGCCTAGGCTTGGGGATCCACAGCTTTTGGCTCTTTTTTGTGGCCCGCTACCCCGACGACCCAAGCTTTCGGGATCCCGCCAACGAAGACTCTGCAAGTTAGCTAGAGGCGGAGCGCTGCCGTTGTTGCCGCCGCGAAAGCAGGGGAGAGAGGTCGCTCTCGTCGTAGATCTCCCCCACCAGCTCCTCCAAGATGTCCTCCAGCGTGATGAGGCCACTGGTGCCGCCAAATTCATCCACCACAATCCCCAGGTGTTGGCGGGAGCGCAGCATCTCTTTAAGCAGTAGGCTGACGCGCTTGGTCTCGGGGACAAAAAAGGGCGGCGACATCGCCTTGGTTACCTCGACATTGCCTTCTTGCTCCAGGTGGCGCAGGGCCTGCTTGAGGTGGATGACGCCCACAATCTCGTCTTTGGATTCCCCTTGGACGGGGATGCGGGAGTAGCCTGTCTCCAGGCAGAGTTTCACCACATCCTGCAGCGTTTTATCGTGGGAGATGGTTTCCATTTTTACTCTAGGCTTGGCCACATCCCGGGCCCGCAGCCCATCTAAAGCTAGGGCACCGCGGAACAGACGCCGCTTCTGCCAGTCCAGCAGCCCCCGCTGCCCCAACACATCAATCAACAGTTCCAAATCCTTGAGAGAAGTAGTGGACGTCAAGGGAGAAAGCTCCAGGAGATGAGAAAGTCTGCCAACAAGCCACTCAAAGGCATGGGTCAAAGGGCGCAGCAGCACCGCTAGGGCATAGACAGGCCGCACCACCCAGCGGAAAACTGCCAGCGGATGGCTGACCGCCAAGGACTTGGGAGCCACTTCGCCTATCAAGAGCACCAGGATCGTGGTGGGCAGGGTGGCAACCAAGCCCCCCAGCGGGGATCCCAGCAGCTCGATGGAGATGGTTGTAGCCAGGGCAGCAATGCCAATGTTGACAAAGTTGTTCACCAGCAGCAAGCTCGTGATGAGTTGTGACCGCTGCTGTTGAACCAGCCGGTAGAACCCCTGCGGATCCCCCTCGTCCTCGATGAGGGACTCCAGGCGCAGGTTGTCCATGGCGGTAATGGCTGTCTCCGCACCGGAGCAAAACGCTGAGACAAGGAGTAAAACGGCAAGGAGAAGCAGACTACCCATAGCGTTCCCGACTACCCAGAGCCGGAGAGAAGGCGTTTGCGTTGGGGAGGCACTTCCCTTATCCCGCTACCTCACTTCGCGGCTTAGCCTTTTGCATCGGGCTGCTCTGAGCCGGCCTTCTCCAAAAGCTGCCGGTACAACGTCACAATTTTGTTCTCCACCTCGGCCTGGCTTAGGTGATCCGTATCGATCAAAATGGCATCGGGAGCAGGCCGCAAGGGCGCAATCTGACGCTCACTGTCGTAGCGATCCCGCTGCTCGAGCTGGGCTTTTAGTTCTTCCAAGGACACTACCTGCCCTTGCGCCTGCAGCTGATGTTGCCGACGCTGCGCCCGCTCTCCCAGCGAGGCCGTTAAGAAGACTTTTAGCTCAGCATCGGGAAAGACATGGGTACCAATATCGCGTCCTTCCAGAACGGCCCCTCCATCTCGACCTAGGAGGCGCTGCTGCTTCACCAACTCCTGTCGCACCCCTGGCACTGCCGCCACTTGGGAAACCCAGCGGGTTACTTCAGGAGAGCGAATGGCCTGGGTAATTTCTTGGCCATTGGCCCAGATGCGGGTTGGTTCGTCAGGGGAGGGGCCGCTTTGCAGCCTCAGTTGAGTTTGGGCAGCCAGTTGGGTGAGCTGCTCGGCGTCGTCCAACGGGATCCCCCGCTGCAGGGCTAGCCAGGTAATAGCCCGATACATGGCCCCTGTGTCCAGGTACAGCAACTGCAGCTGAGCGGCCACCGCTCGGGCTACACTGGACTTACCCGCTCCTGCAGGGCCATCAATGGCAATCAGGGGACGGCGCCCTCTCTTTGGAGAAGGCAGCAGGGCCCCCTCTTCCTTTGGAGGCAGCAAATCGCTTTTCTCCCTTGCCAAAAGTAAGTTGTCGATGAGGCGCGTTTGCCCGACGTAGGCTGCAATAGCTAGGAGCCCCTTGTCTTTTACTTCCGAGAGGGGCTGGAGGCTTTGCGGATCCACCAGCTCCAAGTATTGCAGGCGCAGCTCAGGGGTGTGCTCCAGCTCGGCACGCGCCGCCGCTAGGATCCCTTCAGCAGAGGAATCTCCGGCCTGCCAGTGCTCATAGCCCCGGCGCAAAGCGCGGTAGAGGCCCGCTGCCACCTGCCGTTCCTCTGCCGAGAGGTAGCGGTTGCGGGAACTGTAGGCCAGGCCATCCGCCTCTCGAACGGTGGGGCAGGGGACAATGGTGGTGGGAATCTTCAGGTCTTGAACCAGCCGCTGGATGATGGCCAGTTGCTGGGCATCCTTTTGGCCAAAGTAAGCCCGCTGGGGCTGGACCAGGTTTAGCAGTTGTACCACAATGGTGGCTACACCGCGGAAGTGGCCTGGCCGGTGGGGAGCACAGAGGGTTTGCAAGAGGGAGGGCGGGGGATCGACCCAAGTGCGATCTCTAGCAGATGCCGGGTCCGCTCCCATTTCTTGCAGGTCGGGGGCAAAAACCACATCCACGCCTGCGGCTTCACACAGAGCTCGATCTCCCTCCTCATCGCGGGGGTAGCGCTCCCAGTCCTCATTGGGGCCAAATTGCAGCGGGTTGACGAAAATACTGACCACCGTGTGGTCACACTCCTGGCGGCAGCGGCGAATCAAGCTAAGATGCCCCTCGTGCAGGGATCCCATCGTTGGCACCAGGCCGATGGTGGATCCCCGCCACTTGGCCACTTGCTCCCGCAACGCCGCCACCGTGCGCAGCCACTGCATGGCTTTGCCGCCTTACCCCCTTGGCCAGTTTCCTAGCTGCCGGCCAGGACCAGTTGGCTGGGCTACCTGCCTTTACAGACCCATCTTATTGCTACGCTGATACTGCCGGTAGGCCGACACAAACAAGCCTGCTAGGGTAACTAGAACCATCCCCAAAACGATCCCCAGCAAAATGGGCTCGATCACAAACCCCACCTCCTACTCCAAACCTAGATCATGATAAGCCATGCTCCAAAAACTGCCGAGCTGGCTTGTAGGTACCCGCTGGCCTTTGACTGCCGTGGCGTGTAGGCTGAGGATCCCCCGGCCATGATGGCCTCTAACTCTTCTTGCTCTCCCAGCTTGAAGGAGCGCCTGTCTAACCTGGAAGGACACCTACGTCCTTTGGCAGAAAAGGCTGTGCCTCTGCTGGTGGCAGACTCGGATCCGCTGCAGGTGTGGGCTTTGGTTTTGGCCTGCCAGCGCTTGGGGATCCCCCTCTTCTTGGCCAATCCCCGCTGGGGAGAACGGGAGTGGAGCCAGGCTTTGGCTGGCCTGGGATCCGCTTGGCGCTGGCGGCAAGGGCAGTTACAGGGGGATCCCACCTCCTCCACCTCCCCTCTGGGGCACTGGCAGCGGATCTTGCCCAGCGCTGATTGGCCAGTGATTGGGATCCCTACTGGTGGCTCCAGCGGCCAGGTGAGATGGGCGGTGCACTCCTGGCGTACCCTCAGCGCCTCCGCCAGAGCCCACCAACAGCACTTTGGCGTGGAGTGTGTCCATAGCTATTGCATGCTGCCCTTGTACCACGTCAGCGGCCTCATGCAGGCCGTTCGCTCCTGGCTGAGCAACGGGCAGTGGGTTGTCTGGGATTGGAAACGCCAGCAGCAAGCCGAGGCCTGGGATCCGCCTTTGCCGGGTAGCTTCCTGTCCCTGGTGCCCACCCAGTTGCAACGGCTGCTACTGGATGCCCGGCCGAGAGTGCTAGAAAGCCTGCGCCAATTCCAGGCCATTTTGGTTGGCGGCGGCCCTACCTGGCCCAGCTTGCGACAACAGGCCCGGCAGTTGTACCTGCCCCTGGCCCTCACCTACGGCATGACCGAAACCGCCTCCCAGGTATGTACGCTGCTGCCGCAAGCCTTCTTACAAGGGAGCGACAGCTTGGGTCGACCCCTACCCCATGCCCGCCTGGAGATCCGGGGCGAAGCCGGGGATCCCCTACCCGTCCAGACAGTGGGCTCTATCCACGTCTGGGCCGAATCCCTGGCCCTCGGCTACTACCCCTTGGCAGGGGAGGCTGATGGCCTAGGCAAGTGGCAACAGCAGGGTTTGGCCCCTGGGGATTGGGGCTACCTCGACTCCCAAGGTCACCTCCACTGGCTGGGCCGCGCCGACGACCTAATCCTAACGGGAGGGGAAAAAGTGATGGCGGCTGAGGTGGAAGGGGAAATCCGCGCCAGCGGCTGGGTGGAAGATGTCTGTGTGCTGGGCCTGCCTGACCAGGAGTGGGGGCAGCAGCTGGTGGCGGTGGCTGTGCCCAAGGTTGGGATCCCTCTGACCGCCGACGAGCTGGAGGAACACCTAAAGCGGCACCTCGCGCAACAACTAAGCCCCTTCAAACACCCCAAGCGGTGGCTATGGTGTAGCGGGATCCCGCGCAACCCTCAGGGCAAAGTCAACCGCCAACAACTCCGGCAGTGGGCAGCTCAGACGTTGGGGATCCCAACGCAGGCAAGTTAGCGGGATCCCTCCCGAATGCCCAGACGGGCTAAATCTCGCTTGATTTCAAAGGCCAATTCTCGGTTGTGCGGCTCCGTGGCCAAAGCTTTTCTCAAGTAGGCTTCCGCCTGCTGATAGCGCCCCTCGTAGATCAAATGGTTGCCGAAGCGCTGGTAGGCCAACGCCAAGATGTGGATGGCCTCGCTGGAGTTGGGAAACCGTTTCAGCAGCGCCTCCGCCTGGGCCACCGCCGTGGGCAACTTCCGCTCCCGCCAGGCTGCCTTGACGCGGGCAATCCCCTCCTTGAGCCCTTCCGGATTGGGCTGCTCTGCCGATGAGGGGCCTATGCTGCGAATGACCACCCGCCTTTCGCCGGCAGCAGGAGAGCTGGGTGGAGATTGACGTTGTGCAGATTGACGTTGTGCATCGTAGCGCCGCCGCTGCTCAGGGTCGCTCAGCACTTGGTAGGCTTGGAGGATTTGTTGGAAACGCTCTCGGGATCCCTCCCCTGCCACATCAGGGTGAAACTGCCGCGCCAACCGTCGAAACGCCTGTTTAATCTCTTCAAGGTCCGCTGCAGGAGATAGGTTCAGGATCGCGTAGTAATCCATAAACGGTGGCGCAACTAAGGGATCGGGAAAAGACCTGGCCAAAAACCAGCTCTAGTCTATCGCTGCGGCCCCGGCTTGACCAAGGGATCCCACCAAGCGCTTGGTTCTCCCGCTTCCCTCAGCAGCAGGGATCCAGTGTTAGACTTTGCCCAAGTTGTTTGGAGCCTCCATTCCGGCCTATCGAGGATCCCTTCCTGTTGCCCAACTTCATTGCAACTTGGCTTTTTTGTTATGAGTGAAGCGCTTCATCAAGCTCTTGCCAATCGAGATCTAAAACAATTATTGGCCCATTTGCAGCGGGGGGAAGATGTGAATGCTGTCGATGCTCAGGGAATGACTTTGCTTCATAAAGCGACACTCCTTGGCGATTTGGAACTGTTGGATTTGCTCTTGGCCCATGGCGCTTCTGTCCACGCTCTGGATCCTACAGGGGCAACTCCACTCCATTTGGCTGCCGCCAGCGGCCAGGTGGAAGTGGTGGAGCGGCTTCTGAAAGCAGGCAGCGATATCAACTTGCCAGACCGCCATGGGTACACTCCTCTGCATCGGGCTGTCTTGGCCGATCGAGCAGAAGTCATCAGCCTGCTGATTCAACAAGGGGCAGATGTCTGTAGGGTTCTTCACTGGGCTGTGGCCACGGGTCGGAAAAGTGCTCTGGCCCGCCTACTTTCTAAAGGAGCCCCTGTGGATGCAGTCGACGAAGCAGGGCGAACCCCTTTACACGAGGCAGCGGCCCAAGGACATCTAGGTATTGCTCGCTTTCTGATCCTGTACGGGGCTAACGTCAATGCCCGCAGCCGCTTTGGAGCAACGCCCCTGCACTGGGCTGCCTGGGGAGGACATGTCCCGATGCTGGAGCTTTTGCTGGAGCATGGGGCCGAACTAAACCCTCGCAATCAGGATGGATACACTCCCTTAGCCTATGCGCAAAAACGCCAGCACAGGCTAGCTGTCCAGTGGCTACAGGAACGAGGTGCAACTCTCTGAACTTCTCCCACCCCCCCAATCCCCTCAAAAAACCCTGCCCCTGTTAACAGCCTAGAACCTCGACCAGGAGGAAAAGGGATCCCTTGGCTGGTTCCGCCGGTGCGGGATCCCCTGCTTCGCCCAAGACAAGAGAGGAAGACGAACACCCAACTGGGTGACAGCATAGCACTATTGAGATTAAATTGCAATATCTTACCCAGCTAGCTGGGGGTCTCCTTGATAAAGACTTGCATCAGCACGGGAGGTTCTGGTAGAGTTCCTGCCTAGAGGGTAGTTGGCAAAGATTTGCAGCTAGACTCCGCCGGAGAAGAGGCTTAGAGTGGCAGGTATGGAAGGGCAGCAAGTTCAGGCAGACGTATGGTGTCGGCCGTTGGGACAACTGGCGCCTCAGTGGTGGCTGGGATGGAGTCCTGAGCAGGGCTTTCGGCTCTACCGCAAAGAGTTTCTGCCTTCTCCTTGTGCTTTGCGGATTAGCTACCGAGAGCAAGACGGCTGGCTGGATGTGTATCTGGGGGAAGCCGAGCAGCATCCCCAGCGGCGGTGCAGCCTCTTAGAGGCAACAGCGCGGGTGGCTTTGCACTACTTGCCAGAGGATTTGCCCCAGGTTCGCCTTCTTCAGTGCCCGCATGAGCGCATTCCTCTGCGGCTTTGGCAGCGGCTAACGCAGCAGCATAGCTGAGAACAGTTCAGAATTTGGGTAGCTCCGCGGGCTCTCCTCTAGTCCTTGATTCACTGGACAATTGGCCACTTTGTTGCATAACCAACCTTCTGCCTTGACGGAGATGGGCTGAGCTAGTAGGCTTGCGAGTACATCCTTTCTGGTAGGCATTTTGCCTAGGCTAAGGTTGGCTCCGTCTTTAGCCGGTGTGCCTTATGGGGGCTCGTAGCACCTACCTGCAGCAAGGCCTACGGCCCGCTATCGCGATCGCGGGGAAGTCACGCCTGTGGAGATCCCTCTGGCGGGGTGGTAGGGGTGGACTCTGCCACTAGCTACGGGTCGTGGAAGCAGGAAGAAAGCGTCAACCTGGAGCAAAAGTCCGCTTTTAAGTCTTTCAGAGCGGTCAGCCAAAGTTACCCAGAAGCCGGTCTCCTTCTTTGGGGAGCGGGGAGTGCCATGATGGACTGGAGCCACCCAAGGACCTGCCCGTATGACCACCGCTGCTTTACCTCGTCGTCGCTCTCACTTGTCCCTGGCCGGCACTTTGGCTGCCGTTGGGGGGGCACTGCTGTGTGGGATCCTGGTAGTGCAGCTCCAGTTGCCCATGTTGGAGCGGATCAACCTGGAGGCCATAGAAAATGCCGAGGTCCGCAAAAACCGCAACATTGCCCTGGCCAATACCTTGGGCTGGCTGGGCTACCGCAATCTGGGAGCTTCCTGGCTGTGGTTAGAGCTGATCCAGTACTACGGCGACGCCCGCGCCCGCGCCCAGACCGGCTACGGCCTTGCCTACGAGTACTTTGACCACATGCTGCGGCTGGATCCCTCTTTCTTCCAGGGCTACCGACTGTCTAGCTTGGTGTTGGCCTATTGGGCCGGTCAGCCGGAAAAAGCTATCGAGATTTTGGATCGCGGCCTACAGCAGTTCAACCCCCAGAACAATCCCGATGCCTGGCGGCTCTACGTGGATCGCGCCCTGATCAATTTCATGTTTCTGGGGGATGCGGAAGCAGGTCGCAATGACTACTACCAAGCCGCGGCCTGGCGGGAGCAGGTGGGCTTGCCCGGCGACGACTTTCGCCAGTTGGGGGACAACATTGCCCGCAGCCCTCTCAGCCGCCGTTCTCGCTTCGATGTCTGGCTGAGCGTGTTTAACGCCACCAGCGACCGGGACACCCGCTTGTTTGCCCTAAAGCAACTGGCCCAACTGGGCACGGTTTTGCGGACGCTGCCCACAGGTGAAGTGGAAATTCTCCCGCCTCCCCTGCCTGATGGGATCGAGGGAGAGCCCTATCGCCTCCGTCTGTAATTTCACTGCCAGCGCAAAGATTGTGCTCCAGGAGCAGGCTCTGCTGAGCTGAACTCTAGCCCGAATGCTGCTGTTTGCTTGAGGTGGTTGGCCAAAAGCCGTGTCTTTTGGCTAGGAAAGTTAGCTTTCCTTGTGCGAAAGGTGGCAGCCACCGTCCCAGGGAGCAGCAGCTACCCTTGTAGAAGCCTCTAGGGACGCTCTAGGGCTTGGGTTTGTTCCCAGAGTTTTTCTTGACTTCACCTTAGGAGTGACCCCTATGAGCTCAAAAACTTCCCTCCCGATGACGGCGGCTGTCCTTGCCAGCCATTGGGTTATCCTGCCTGCAGCAGCCCAATCTTTCGAGACAGTGCGAGTGCGGCCGGTGGTCGATGGGGACACCTTCTGGGCAGACCTAAACGGCAGGCCAACCCGTTTTCGCCTTGCCTATGTAGATGCGCCGGAGCTGACGCAGGGACAGTGGGGACGGCTCTCGCAGGAGGCTTTGCAAAAGCTGCTGCCACCGGGATCCCTGGTGCAGGCCGACACTCTTTACATCACCCCAGAGGGGCTGCACATTGTCGAGGTGTACAACGCCGATGGCCTGGTGAATTTGGAGATGCTGCGCCAAGGACAGGCGGTGGTCTACGAGCGCTTTTTGCACGAGGCCAACCGGGAGCGCTACCTAGAAGCTCAAGGGGTCGCGCAGGCGGCACACCGTGGTTTTTGGCAGCAACCCAAGCCGGTGATGCCGTGGGAGTTTCGAGAAACAGCGCTGCAAACTGTAGCTTTTGCAGGGCCTTACGCTTTGGAGGGGTCTTTCCTGCAGGAAAACCCAGCCGCAGCAGCAGGTGTGGGTATTGCCACGGCGGTGGTGATGGTGGGGCTAGGCAAACTGCTGGGGAAAAAGTCCAGCCAGCAGGGGGTAGGCATCCGGCAGCTGGAGCGGGATCTCAAACACCTGCAGCGCAGCCTGACCACAACCCTGGCCAGCCGTAAGCAACTGGAACGGAAGTACACTCAACTCCTGCAAAAGGCCGAGGATTGGTTGGTCAGAGCCCAAAGGGTTCTCCTCTAGTCCTTGATTCACCGGACCTAACCAACCTTCTTCCTTGACGTAGATGGGCTGAGCTAGTAGGCTAGCAGGTACATCTTCTTGGGTAGGCGTTTTGCCTAGGCTAAAGTTGGCTCCGTATGAGCCGGTGTGCCTTATGGGGGCAGGGAGCACCTACCTGCAGCAAGGCCTACGGCCCGCTATCGCGATCGCGGGGAAGTGACGCCTGTGGAGATCCCTCTGGCGGGGTGGTAGGGGTGGACTCTGCAACTAGCTATGGGTCGCTGAAGCAGGAAGAAAGGCTCAACGCCGAGTGAAAGTCTGCTTTCACCCGGGGTTGTATAAGTAGTCTTTCAGAGCGGCTATCCAGCATAACCAGGACGAGCTGGCACGCCAGGCTTTGGTGCAGCGAGACCAACATCTCAGGGCGGCAGAGATCGTTCGCCGCTCCCTAGAGGAGGTGGAAGCCCAGGCAGTTGCCCTTCGCGAGGGCATTTCCCACCTAGAAAGCCAGATTGCAATGGCCAAGCTGGAACAGGAGAGGAACACCTAAGCTTCTCCGTAAGTAGGGGTGCCCCAGTGGGAGCCCCCGGAGGAAGGGGTCTCAAGGCAGTTTCTGCAGCATGGCCGGCCCTGGCGCAGGGTTGCAGCAGGAGGTTGACCTGCAGATCACCCCGTGTCCAGCCGACTACCTTCGGTTTTGCCTCCTGTCTGGGCAGCGCTGCGCTTCAGCCCCCTAGGTTTCGCGAGGAGTTCTCACGCCTGAAGAAAGGATCTCTCCCCCCGAAGAGGGTAGAGGGCTTGGATCTGCGCATTGGCGAAACGGTTGTTAGGGATCCCCGTAGCCAGAGACTCAAGTTGCAGCCTAGTGGGGGGAGGCAGGGGTTGCCTAGATTGGGATCAAGGCGGCTGGGGCTCGAGGCAGGGGCAGGGTTATAGACTGGGAAAGGATTCGGTGAGAGAAAGCTGCTGCTGCGGGCTCTTGTTCTAGCTTTAGCGCAGCGTGGAGTACAACGTGGGAGCAATGGCCTTCTTAGCTTGCGGTTCTTCTTTCCCTCGGCGTTGGGGGAGAGCGCTACAAAGCTGGGGGAGCTGGACAGGACTGTTGCTCCTGGCTCTGCAACTGGGGCAGTCTGCTGGGGCTCAAGAGACCCAAGTCTGGATTGGCACTGGCCAGATCCTGAGCGGCCAAGGACAGGGGGCAACGGTGCAACTGGTTCTGGAAACAGGAGGCGGACGGATTTGGAGCCAGTCGGGGCCAGCTTTGGATGCGCCCTTTTCTGGCGAACAGATTTCGGTTACCAGCGGCGATGGCACCTGGCAAATCCAACCCCAAGGGGATCAGTTGGTGGTGACCTTTTACCGCGGTGAGCAGATCATCCGCTGGCAACTACGCCCTGTGGGCAAGGTGCCAACTTCTTCTTCCCCTCTGCCACCTGCCTCTTGGAGGGGCGAGACCCCCCAGCCCCTGGCTTTGCCTAAGCGAGAGCTAGTTCTTCCTGTCCTCAATCTGCTACGCCATCCCTAAAGGATGGGGGTGTTCTTGCTTTGCTTGCTGCCAAAGCGCCTCTAGCTCTTGAGGGCTGCGGCCTTCGAGAGGGGAGTCTTGTTCTGCCTGTTGCCGCGCCAGCTCTTCCAGGCGCAAAAAGCGGCGAGCAAGGCGCAGGTTAGTCTGGGTCAGAGCCTGGACAGCATCCAGCCCATACCAGCAGCCCAAGGCGACCAGGGCAAACAGCAGATCCCCCAGCTCAGCTTCCTGTCGCGCCCGGTCGGGGGGATCTCGTTCCAGCTCTTGGCGCAGTTCGGCCTCCTCCTCGCGGATCTTGGCCCAGATCCTTTCTCCTGTTGGCCACTCCAACCCCGAGCTCACCACCTTTTGGGAGATTTTCAAGGCGGCCAGCAGGGGGGGTAAAGTTTCAGCGTAGTGCAGCAGTTTTTGACCCAGAGTTTGCTGCGGCTGCTCTTGCTGCTTGATGTCTTCCCAAAAGCGGTGCAACTCGGACAGGTCAGAACTCTCTGGCTGGGGGCTATCCCCAAACACATGGGGGTGGCGACGGATGAGCTTGTCGGCAATCCGCGCTGCCACGGTTTCCAGGTTGAAGTGGTTGCGCTCAGCAAAAATCTGGGATTGCAACACCACCTGCAACAACAAGTCCCCCAGCTCTTCGGCAATAGCCGCCGGATCCCCGGATCGAATGGCCGCCACTGTCTCGTAGGCTTCTTCAAGGATGTAGGGAGTGAGGGATTCGGGCGTTTGGGCGCGATCCCAAGGACAACCCCTGGGGGAACGTAGCTGGGCCACGATTGCTGCAAGGCGGCTGAGGTGCTGGGCAGACTCGGCGCGCTCCAGGTAGAGATGGGCAAAAGCACCCGTTTTTTCAGGCTCCCAGCTTTGCAGCGTCAGGGGGCCAGCCACCACTTGCAAGTCTGCTGTCAGCAGCGTCAAAGATTGAGCAGGGGCACAGACCTGCCGTAAACAACGATCCAGCTCTGCCAGTTCCTTGCTCCCGCAATTTTTCAGCAGCAGGGATCCCTGCCCCGCCGCCGACCAGTGGGCCAGCTCCTCTTGCCAGTTAGGCTGTAGGCTGTCCAGCGTTTGCAGCATGGTCGTAGGTGCGGCCCAGATCTAGAAGACGCCTGAGCTGCTCGAGGTCAATGAAACTCAGCTCCAAAAGGATCATCAGCAGCGGTCCTTGCTGGCGGCGCTGCAGTTTCTTGGCCAAGCTCAGTTGCGAGCGGTCGATGATGCCCGCTTGCAAGAGGTATTCTTCCAAAGCCGGAGGAGGAATGGGATCTACCATGGTCGTTTCCAATCCTGAAAAGAACCGCTGAAAAAACTGAGAAAGTAGCCGGCTGACGTAACTATTCTTAACACTCCTACAGGGTTTGCGCAAAGAGGCGGCAAGCAGGCCAAGGGTGAGCAAGGGGAATGAGGTCGAGTGGTTGCCACCCAGAGCACGGGAAATCAAGGCCCTGAGGTCAGAGTATAATAGCAAGTCTGCTGGCGATTGACAGCGGCTTAGGAAGCCGAAGCACTTTCCTTAAGCTGACTGGGAGCTGCTGTTTTTAGCGCCGCGCTTCTGGCGGCAGGGAGCTAGCGCAAGCTCCGCTGAGCTGAAAGCAGGTGTTCTCGTCACCCCTTGGGGGATTCTTGCTATGGCTGAACCTCAAGATTTGCTGCCGGTGGGGGCAAGGGTTGAGGTAGTGGAGATGCCTCCTTATCTAAAGACGGCCGATCCAATCCCAATGTTGCGCCCGGCCCATCTGATTCGGCTGCACGAGCAAGGGGTGATTCGGCAGCGGCGGATGTTGGGCACTTATTGTGTGCAGTTTGCCAATGGCCTCTTTTTGATCGACGGCAAATATCTTGCCCCCGTGGGATCCCGCTGAGATGAAGCTACAGGCCTTGAGAGGGCCGGCAGACTTTCGCGGTAGATTAAAGGTGCTTGCTGGAGTCGGGTCAACATTCAGCACCGCGGCGGGAGTCAGGCTGGCTTGCGGCATTGGCAATTTAGGCTAGCGTTGCGTATGCCCAGAGTTATCGTCACCGATCCCATTGACCAGGCGGGAATTGACATCCTCTCCCAGGTAGCTCAGGTGGATGTGCGCACCAACCTCACCCTCGAGGAGCTGATCGCAGTTATCCCCAACTACGATGCCATTATGGTGCGCTCCGGCACGCGGGTTACCCGTGAGGTCATTGAGGCCGGGAAGAACTTGAAAATCATTGGCCGGGCAGGGGTAGGTGTGGACAACATCGACGTGGCTGCTGCCACCAAAGCAGGGATCCTGGTGGTCAACTCCCCTGAGGGCAATACTATCGCTGCCGCCGAGCACGCTATTGCACTGATGATGGCCCTCTCGCGCCACATTGCCGATGCCAATGCCTCCCTGAAAGCAGGCCAGTGGAAGCGAGAGGAGTTTGTGGGGGTAGAGGTTTACAAAAAGACCCTGGGTATCGTTGGCCTGGGCCGGATTGGCTCCCATGTAGCCCAGATTGCCAAAGCGATGGGGATGCGGCTTTTGGCCTACGATCCCTACATTTCCGTAGAGCGGGCGGAGCAACTGGGGGTGCGCCTGGTGGATTTCACAACCCTGGTGCAGGAATCGGACTACATCACCCTGCATGTTCCCAAGACCCCCGAGACCACTAACCTATTTAACGCTGAAACCTTTCGCCTAATGAAGCCGACCGCCCGCCTGATTAACTGTGCCCGTGGCGGCCTAGTAGACGAGCAGGCCCTTTACGAAGCCCTCAAATCCGGCCAGATTGCCGGGGCGGCCCTGGACGTCTTTGCCGAAGAGCCCCTCAGCAAAGATTCACCTCTTCTTTCCTTGGGCAAGGAGCTCCTGCTGACACCGCACCTGGGGGCTTCTACCGAGGAGGCGCAGGTCAATGTAGCCATCGATGTAGCCGAGCAGATCCGCGATGTGTTGCTGGGGCTGCCCGCTCGCTCGGCTGTGAACATTCCCGGCCTGCAGGCAGAGGTGCTGCAAAGCCTCAAGCCCTACCTCGAGTTGGCCGAAACGCTGGGCAACCTGGTGGGTCAGTTGGCGGGGGATCGGGTTAGCCAGTTGGAGATCCGCCTGCAGGGATCCCTGGCAGAGAAAGACAGCCGGCCAATTGTCATCGCTGCCCTCAAGGGGCTTTTGACGCTGGCCTTGCGGGAGCGGGTCAACTACGTCAACGCTTCCATTGAGGCCAAGGAGCGGGGCATCCGCGTAGTGGAAACGCGGGATCCCTCGGTGAAGGACTATTCCGGCTCCCTGACCTTGATTGCCCACGGCCCCAATGGGGTGCGTTCCGTCTCGGGGGCGCTGATTGGGGAGCGGGAGGTGCGCATTACCCAGATCGACGAGTTCCCGGTCAATGTGCCGCCTTCGGCCAACATGCTGATGACCTTGCACCGGGATATGCCGGGGATCATCGGGCGGATTGGCACCCTGCTGGGGGCCTACAACGTCAACATCGCCAGCATGCAGGTGGGGCGCAAGATCATCCGCGGCGATGCGGTGATGGTGCTCAGCCTAGATGATCCCCTGCCAGATGGAATCCTAGAAGAGGTGCTCAAGCAGCCGGGCATTCGCGACGCTTTTGTGGTGAACCTTTGACAGCTTTTGGCGCCAGTGAGGAAGTGCTGAGTTGAGGTGAAGCTGGAGCCCGAATAACCTGTCGCCAATGGGTGGGATCTCAACCTGGGATTGGCCTGGGTTTCTGGAGTCGCTGGGCCACTTTGGCGTCGATCTCAGCCTGGATCGCATGCAGGTTCTGCTGCAGCGCCTGGGCCAGCCGCAGGCGGGGATCCCAGCCATCCACGTCGCTGGCACCAACGGCAAGGGATCCGTCTGCGCCTGGGTTAGCCACGTGCTGTGGGCGGCGGGCTACCGGGTGGGCCGCTACACCTCCCCCCATTTGGTAGATTGGCGCGAGCGGATCTGGCTCAATGGGGAGTATATTTCCGCCACCGACTGGAGCCAAGCGTTGGCCCAAGTGCGGGACTGTCTACAAACTTACGCTCCTGGCGAGGCTTCTCCGACGCAGTTTGAGGCCCTCACTGCTGCTGCCTGGCTATACTTCCGCCAGCAAAAGGTGGAGGTGGCTGTAATGGAAGTGGGCTTAGGGGGTCGGCTAGATGCCACCAATGCCGGAATCGAGCCGGTGGTGACCGCCATCACCTCCATCGGCTGGGATCACTGGCAACGCCTAGGCAATAGCCTGGAGCAAATTGCCGCCGAAAAGGCCGGCATCCTTAAGCCAGGGATCCCCGTGGTATGCGCGCCCCAACCCCCTGAGGTGATGGCCGTGCTCCAAGCCAAGGCAGAGCAGGTGGGCAGTCCCCTGCGGGTAGTGGAGCCTCTGCACTGGTCGGGTCCCCAGACTGTCCGCTGGCGGGATCAGGTGCTTACCCTGCCCCTGGCCGGTGAGGTGCAACTGGTCAATGGGGCGGTAGCTCTGGCCGTTGTGGAAACTCTTCAGGAACAAGGTTGGCAAATCCCAGATGTTGCTGTTGCCAAAGGATTTGCTCTCACCCGTTGGCCGGGCCGCCTACAGAGAGTGCAGATGGGATCCCGCCAGCTGCTGCTGGATGGAGCCCATAACTTGCCGGCTGCCCAAGCTCTGCGCCGCTACCTCGACCAGCACCAGCCCGGACCCCTCACCTGGTACATGGGCATCCTCACTACCAAGGATGTCAAGGGTATTCTGGCTACCCTACTGCGACCGGGGGATCGCTTCCTGGCCCTGCCCATCCTCGGCCATGCGGGAACGGATCCGCAAGAATTGGCCCACCTAGCTCGAAGCCTCCAGCCCCATCTCTGCCTTGCCCAGGCCCTGCCAGATCTTGACGCTCTGCGGGCCCAACTGCAGCAGCCTCCTGATCCCGACGAGCCACCCGGGGTGGTCTGTGGATCCCTATACCTGCTGGGCCAGGTGATGCAGGCTTGCCTAGGATGGGATCTGGCCTGCTGAGAATCCTGCCGCTAGTCTGACCAAGCGCCTCCTTTTGCCGCCTTATCGGGATGACAGGATTTGAACCTGCGGCCCTCTGCTCCCAAAGCAGATGCGCTACCAAGCTGCGCTACATCCCGTCGCTACTAAATTATGGCAGAAAATTGCCCCAGATCTCTACCTGCAAGCGCCAAACTCCTGCCCCCTCTTCTCGCCTCACAGGTAGTGGCTGATGTCGTCCCCCCGCTCCGCTAGGAAGGACAGAGCTCGCAAGCGCAGCCTTACCAACTGCTCATAAAAGGGGTTGAGCTTGCATAGTGCTGGGATGTGCATTACCCTATAGCCAAACAAGATGATGTCTCGCTCAAAGGGGCAGCGGGCGGGAATCCGCCGGCACAGAAAGTGGGCAAGGCGGGGATCCCGCACTTCTACAGCATCGATGGCTGCTCGAATAAGCTCCAGAGGGGTCTGTAGCCAGTTGCCTAGACGAGCTGCAGACTTGAGATACATAGAA
Organism: Synechococcus sp. O70.1; assembly: GCF_047462215.1. Taxonomy (NCBI): domain Bacteria; kingdom Bacillati; phylum Cyanobacteriota; class Cyanophyceae; order Synechococcales; family Synechococcaceae; genus Synechococcus; species Synechococcus sp. O70.1. The sequence continues at coordinate 46,254 of NZ_JANSIT010000010.1, forward strand.
GCCATAGGACAGTTTTCTCTCTCCTAACCGTTAGTTTGACTTTCCCGGCGGAAAGCTTGCCTTCGGGAATAAGGATCTCTGCTCAACCTTGCAGAGCTACATGTTTTGCATACAAAAGTTGATTTGTAAATAAAGCTACATTCTTACCCTCTCTCCAGTTCCTCCGATATACTCCTACCTAACCCATCATAGGTATCTATACCCATCAGTGGATCTGGAGAAACCCCCTGGGGGAGGAGGGGGATCCCTGTACCTATAGGTGCCTTCTAGCCCTAGGTTAACCCTAGCTTTTCCCTGGCAAAAGCCTCCTGAAAACTCCTGGAAGTCGACCTCCCTAGCGTAAGAAACGGGCCAACAGCAGCAGGCCGAGGCCGCCGAAGAGGAGGTTGAAGCTCCAGGCTGCTGCCCAGGGGGGAAGAGCTCCTGCTTCCCCAAGGCTGCGAGACACGCTCAGCACCACGTAGTAGGCGAACACCAAGAGGATCCCCAAGACGACGCCCCCGTAGCGGCCTACGCTTCGCGCGGTGGTGGAGCCTAAGGGGAGGGAAATGAGCACGGCAAAAAAGCTGGCCAAGGGCAGGGAAAAGCGCATGTGGAACTCGGTGCGCAGAGGTTGAGTATTGAGGTTGGAGCGGGCAAGGTGGGCAATGCGCTCCGCCAGCTCCGGCAGGCTCAGCTCGTTGGGGGGAACTGGCGGCTGCATCAGGGTGGCCAGATCTTGGGAGACTTCTAGCGGCTTGTAGTCGAAGGGTTCCTCGGCCAGGCTGAGGCCGTCGGGGCCGTAGCGGTGGGTTACGCCTTCCCTGAGAGTCCAGCCCAGGCCATTCCACACTGCCTGAGCTGCCAGGGTCACCTCCACCAACTGGTACTTGCCCCCCGGCAAGGGATCCACCCGCAAGATGGTGACATCCTGCATGGTGTTGAGGCGGGGATCCACCTGGCGGATAAAAAACCAGAGGTTGTCTTCGGTTTTGAAAAAGACGTCGTATTGCACCAAACTGGTGGCCTGGGTCAGAAGTGCCTGCTGGTCGATACGGCGGATTTCCCGCTTGCTAGCTGGCAAGAGCACGTTGCTCATCACAAAAGCGGCTAGGCTCAAAAGCAGCCCCACTAGAAGTAGAGGTCGAAAAATGCGCGTAAACGGAATCCCCGCCGCCCGCATGGCGGTTATTTCACTGTTGCCGCTCAGCTTGCCCAAGGTCAGTAGGGTGGCAAAAAAAGCGGCGATGGGCATGCCCAGCACCACCATCTCCGGCAGATCCAAAATGAGAAGGCGCAACACCCCTAGGGGTGGCACGGATCCCTCGACCAGCCGCTCGGCCAGAGTAAAGAGCCGGCCCGCCAAGAGCAGCAGGGTTCCCCCCGCCAGGCCAGCCAAAAGGGGGGCGAGCATCTGGCCAAAGAGGTAGCGCTCCAGCAGCCAAAACTTGGTGAACAAGCGGGCCATCTCTAGCTAGCTTGAACGGTTCCCCGGCAGGCCCTCACCCCTCGCCCCTTTTCCCTGCGGAGGCTCGGGATCGAGCTTAGCTCCCCAGGCGGCTAGGTAAGCTCTCTGTTCGGGGGAAAGGCGACGCACCCGGCGAAAGTCTGCCCCCGCCACGATGGCGCCGGCGTAGGCTCCCGTTTTGAAATCGGGCTTTTGCCCCGGCTGGACAGGGGAAGCTGTCTGGAGGGATCCCACAAACAGCAAAGCGCGGTAAAGATCGGCCCCACGGAGGTCAGCATTGCGCAGGTTGGCCCCGCAGAGGTTGGTGTGGCTAAGATCGCAATCCCGCAGGTCAGCTCCTTCTAGGCTGGCATCACTGAAGTCTACCCCCCGCAACGAGGTGCCATGGAGATCGGCTCCTTCCAGCATCGTGCCCAGGTTAACCACGCGGATGCCATTCACGCGATCCCGCTGGTAGCCGCCTTTGCCGTCCAAAATGGGCCGGCCCAGGTGTTCGTCGCGGCGCAGGGGGCTGAGCAAGTTGGCGGTGGAGAGGAAGCGCAGGATCTTGGCTTTGCCAAAGCGATCCACCCCGTTCAAGATGGCTGCTGTGCGCCCAGCCGCAATGGCCCGCTCCAGGGGCCAGTCGTCCAACTGCCCGTCAGGGGAGAGAACCAGGTTGGAGATGCCCTCGAAGTAGGCGTCGATGGTCTGCTGCTGGGTGATGATGTTCTGCTGGATGGTAAGATCCCGGGAGATAACATACTGCCGCCAGGCGATGTAGGCAGCTAGAAGGGCGATCAGGATCTGGCCTGTAGCCCCGAACACCTCGCCCAGGGCCCCAATGGCCTCCCAACTCAGGGATCTCAGGGTCGAGAAGACCCCACTCCCGGCCAATCCTCCCACCCCAGCCAAGCCAAGGGCAGCCACCGCCCATCCCAGGGTGGGCCAAGTAGTCAGCCACTGCCAGAGGTCGCGCCCAATCTGCACCCAGAGCGGACGCCCCCACCAACTCGCCAGGCCCAGCCAGGTCAGCACCGCCCCCCAGCCCAAGGCTGGCTGCTTTGCCCAGTGGCCCAAGAGCAGCAGGAGGGCCGGGATCCCCAACAGCAGCAGCTTGAGCAGAGGCGGCCACGGCGAGGCCGCGAAGGGCGGGGTTTCGGCTTCTGCCAAGGGCAACTCTTTGGGCAAGCCTTCGTCGGTCATGGCAGGGGGACACTCTAGGGGTAGTGTCAGGTATTCCAAGTCGGCGTTAATCCGTACCTAGAAGTGGGGGCTAAGGCAGGATCTTGCCGGTTAGGTTTGGTAGGATAACCTCGACCCTCCTTCTCTAGCGCAGCCTGGTGTGGGGATGAGCACTATGATCCCTTGCCTATCGTCTATCCACCCTCAGAAATCCAGCGAACACCAATCTACAGCAGCTTTGCCTGCCTTGCGGCGGCAGCAGGGCGCTCCAGGCCTGAGGCGGCTAGCGGTCTCTTTTCTCCTCAGCACCAGCTTACTGGTGGCCGCGAAGTTGGATCCCGGTTGGGCGCAAACTTCTCTAGACGCCAGCCTTCTGGAGAAGCAAGCCCTGCCCCAAGCGCCACCGCTGCCGGACGATCGCCCGGTCATCTTTGTGGATGCTGCCAATGGCAGCGATACCCAAGGGGATGGATCCCGCAGCAACCCCTTTAAGACCATCACCTATGCCATCAGCCGGGCCCCAGCCGGCAGCATTATCCAGCTTCTGCCGGGGGTCTACAGCGCAGAAAGCGGCGAAGTCTTCCCCATCCGCCTCAAGGCCGGCCTCATCTTGCGCGGAGATGAGTCCACCCTGGGAGAAGGCTACCTTATCGATGGCGGCGGCACCTACATAAGCCCAACCTTGGCTCGGCAAAATGTTGCCCTGCTGGCAGAGACCGGCTCAGAAGTTCGGGGGGTTACCCTGCGCAACCAGGGGCGCCGCGGCTATGCCCTCTGGGTAGAATCGGCCTCTCCCCGCATTCTCAACAACAGCTTTGTGGGCAGCATCCACGACGGCATTTTCATTGCCGGCGCCTCCAACCCCTGGATAGAGGGCAACCGCTTCTACAAAAATGGGGCCAACGGCATCTCCGTCTTGGGCACCTCCCAGCCCACCATTGTCAACAACCTCTTCCAAGAAACTGGCTTTGGCCTCACCATCGACCAGCGCTCGGCCCCTATTGTCCGCCACAACCGCATCCTGCAAAACCGCACAGGCGTTGTTGTCGGCGGCAGCGCCCGTCCCATCCTGCGCAACAATCTCATCGCCCGCAACTTAGAAACCGGTCTCACGGCCATCGCCAACGCCCAGCCAGACTTGGGCACGGCCTCAGATCCGGGCAACAACATTTTTGAGGGCAACGGCCAGTACGACATCCTCAACGCCACCCGCGGTCTGCGCCTCAACGCCAACGGCAACCAACTGGCAGGCAAAACCAAGGGGGAACTGGATCTGGCTGGCCAGACTACCGTGGCTGCCTTGCCCAGCAACGCTCCTCCACCCATTGCTGCAAATGGCTTGACGCTGCCCAGCGCTCCTCAGGCCAAGCCTCCAGCTTCCAGCAGGGATCCCCAGCCGGCGGCGGCCTCTCCCACCCTGCCGGTGGTGACGGTGCCCCAATCGACTGCCCCCCTTCCCCCTCCTCCAACGGTATCGGGAGGGCGGATTCTGCCCAGTGCCCCCAGCCAGCCGGCAGGGGCTCAACCCCAGGCCCAGGAGTTTGTTGCCGTTCCCTTTACCCCCGATGGCTCCACCACCCCCGCCCAGCCGGTTGAGCCTGCTGCTGTCGCTCCTGCCCGCCGGGCCTCTGCAGCTCCCCTCACCGACATCACCACCCTGCTGCCGCCACCGGCCCGCCGCCAAGCCAGAGAAAATCCCACTACCCCAGCCGCACCTTCAAACTCGGCCCCAGCTTCGCCCACCCGCTTTCGCGTCTTGGTGACCCCCAAGGGCAGCGACGACCTCAATCGCCTGCGGCAGCTTGTTCCCGAGGCGGTGGAAACAGTGTTCAACGGCAGAACCGTGCTGCAGGCCGGCCTCTACGACAGCCGCAGCCAAGCCCAGTCGGTGTTGGAGCGCCTGTTGGACGCTGGCTTTGACGCGGTGGCCGAGATGCTTTTCCGCTAGGCTCTCTGAACGGGATCCAGGCCACAATACGGGTGACCTGCCCAACCAAGAGGGATCCCTTTGCCGCCTCCTCAACTTGCCAACTTCCCTTTTGCTCGCCTCCCTGCTTCCTGTCGCTTGCTGCTGTTTAGCGGCAAGGGGGGAGTGGGCAAAACCACTCTCACCTGTGCCCTGGCCCGTCACCTGGCCCAGACAGAACCAAAGCGACGTCTGTTGTTGCTGTCCACCGATCCGGCTCACTCCCTGGGGGATGTGCTGGGGATCCCGGTGGCGGACGTTCCCCAACCCCTGCCGGATTGGCCCAACTTGCAGGTGCGGGCCTTGCACGCTGAGGTGTTGCTGCAGGATTTTAAGCGGACCTACGGCCCGGCTCTGGAGCTCATTGCCGAGCGGGGTAGTTGGCTGGGCAGGGAAGATCTCCTGCCCCTGTGGGATCTGAGCTGGCCGGGGGTGGACGAGCTGATGGCCATCCTGGAGGTCAATCGCCTGCTGGCAGGCCAAGAGGTGGATACGGTGATCCTGGACACGGCCCCCACTGGCCACACCCTGCGGCTCTTGGAACTGCCCGACTTTCTCGACCAGTTGCTGGCGGTGTTTGCCACCTTCCAGGCCAAGCACCGCGAAGTTGTCCGATCCCTAACAGGCACCTATCGACCCGATGAGGCCGATGCCTTCCTGGCGCGCTTGCAGAGCGAGCTGGAGGGGGGCAAAGCCAGACTGACCGACCCGGAGAGCACTGCCGCCTGGCTGGTGCTGGTCCCGGAGCTGTTGAGCGTGGCGGAGACCCGCCGCTTCTGTTGCCAGTTGCAGAACCGCCGAGTGCCCCTTGGCGGCCTGTTGGTCAACCAGGTTCTCCTGGAAGGGATCTACCTGGCCCGCCAGCAGGAGCAGCGGCTCTGGCTAAAAACGCTCCAAGAGGAGTTGCCTGGCTACCCCATCTGGGTCTGTCCCTACCAACTGGAAGAGCCGATTGGGCCGGCGGCGCTGGACAAGCTGGTGCAGCAGCTTCGTCCCTTGCAGGAGGTGCTGCCGCGGTTGGAAGGGATCCCTGCCCCGAGAGAACTCTCCCCTTCGCCCCAGCAGGACAGAGTCCTTGGGATGGCTTCTGGGCAGAGCCAGGCTTTGGGCCTGCCAGATTTTTTGGCCCAAGGGATCCGCCTGCTCTTGGTAGGGGGCAAGGGCGGGGTGGGCAAGACCACGGTGGCTGGGGCCCTGGCCTGGAACTTGGCCAAACGCCATCCCGACAAGCAGCTCTTGCTGGTCTCTATCGACCCGGCCCACTCCTTGGGAGATCTGTTCCAAGTGACCTTGGGACAGGAGCCGCTCCCTCTCTTGCCCAACCTGCTGGGCCAGGAGATTGAGGCGGCGGCGGTGCTGGAGCGCTTCCGGCAGGCGTACCTGGAAGAGGTGGCGGCCATGTTGGCAGGAGAGGGGATGGCAGGCGTAGAAATCCAGTACGACCCACAGGCTTGGCGGCAGCTTTTGCACATGGCTCCACCGGGCCTGGACGAGGTGATGGCCCTGCTGACGGTGCTGCAACAGGAGTCAAGCGGCCAGTTTGACCTGGTGGTGGTGGATACAGCCCCCACCGGCCATCTCCTGCGCTTTTTGCAGATGCCGCAGGCCCTGGAAGGCTGGGTAAGCCTGGCCCTCAAGCTGTGGCTGAAGTACCGCGACCTGGTGGGCCGGCCGGAATGGGCGCAGCGGCTGCGGGATCTCTTGGCCCAGGTGCGGCAGCTCCAAAAGCGGCTGCGGGATCCCCAGTTTGCTAGCTTTATCCCCGTCTTCAACCCCGAACAGGCAGTTCTGGCGGAAACTGAGCGCCTTCTGGCAGAACTGGATGCCCTGGGGATCCCTCATCCCTATGCCGTTCTCAACCGCGTGTGGCCGGAGGATTCCACCCCCTTTGGTGCAGCTCTTCGGCGCCGCCACCAGGCCATCCTGGCCCAGTTGCCCCAGCGCTTTCCCCAGCAGGCCATTGTCACCGTCCCTTTTCTGCACCCACCCAGCTTAGAGGCCATCGGGGCTTACCTGCTGGCTTCCTCTAGCCCGATGTTGCCAGAAACCTCCACCTAGCGCCTGGCAGAGCCGCTAGCCTGGAAAAGGTGCCAGTGCGGCTTTTCCCCCTCACCTTGCTGCTTTTGCCTATGGTGTTCAACCTCCCCCTGCAAGCCATTCCTCTGTTCTCCATCGCAGCGGCCATCCTGTTGGTGTACCTGCCTATGGGCGTGGTGGGCTATGCCCGCGCCCGCGTCGGCTACGATCCCCATGCGCCCCGGGCAATGTTCGACCGGCTGCCTCCCTACGGCCAGCGGGCTACCTGGGCCCACGCCAATGGCTTCGAGGCCCTGGGCACCTTTGCGCCCTCAGCTCTAGTAGCCTACGTCACCGGCCCCCACCCGGATCCCTGGCTGTTTGGTCTCAGCGGCGATGAAGGGGTGGCCGTGCTCTGCGGCGTGTTTCTGCTGGCGCGGCTGCTCTACAACTTCTTCTACATTGGCGACATTCCCATCGGGCGCTCCCTCTCCTTCTTGGTCGGGTCGCTGGCCACGCTGGGCCTGCTGCTCATCAGTCTCTTGCCGTTTCTGGGCCAAAACCTGGCCTAGACCTGCAGTCTTAGGGAAGATAGTGCCACCCCAGCCCGGTGGGCCACCACCACGCCAATGGCCTCTAGGTAGGAGCTAACTGCCACATGGGGGATCCCCAACTGGCGAGGGTGGACCTGCATCACCGTGGCGTTTTCTTCGACAGCGATAAACAATGGCGGGCGGGGGCGGCTAGCTAGGTAAAGCAGGCCGGGGCCGCCAAAGGCAGTGGCCGGGGCAATGACGCTATCCACCCGCTCGGCCGTCAGGTCGCCCGGCTGGAGGGGATCCCCCCTTCTGATAAACTGGGGGGCGTAGCTCAGCCCCGCCAAAACCGAGGGCAGGAAGGTAAACCCCACCTCTTCAGCGGCAGCCCGGGGGTGAACCGGCTTAGGGTCAGGATCAGGGTAGAAGGCAGGAGCGTGGGCGCAAGGGATCCCTAGCTCCCGCACCACCAGGTGGCTGAGGATGGCCTCGGCTCCGGCCAGGGGATCTACCCCCTGCCCCTGCTCGTACTGGCTAAAGTCAAGGTCGTCCGGGAAGCGGGCCACCACGGCAAGGGCTTCAGCTCCCAAGCGGACGAGCTCTTGGGCAGTTTCCAAAAGCGCATCCGGCTGGGCCAGGGATCCCTGGCTGGCCCCGGCAGGGGAAAAGCTGACGGAAACGCCTAAGGGTCGAGGGGTCAAGCGCCAGGGGCCAATGTCCAGCCCCAGGGTGGCCTGGGCGGCCTGCAAAACCTGCAGGTGGCGTTGGCGGAGGTCCTCTGGGATCCCGGCATCCAGGATGACGCCGACGCGGTTTTGCCGCACTGGCCTGAGGTGCCACTCCCCAGCGCAGAAGCGATCCAGGCCGTACCCTTCCACGTAGAGGACGTTCTTCAGGGGCCAAAACAGGGTGGCGCCGTTGAGCACATTGGGATGAGTGATGAGGCAGTCGACAGCAGCCGCCAAAGCGCGGGCCACCGGCAGGGCATCGCCGGCAAAGCCACCCACGCGGGCGCCGATGCCCGTGGGAACCAAAAGCAGCGCCGTGTAGGGGCGATCCATCGGCCACTAGCGGAGGACTAGGCCTGGGGCAGAAGCTGCTGCGCCAGGGCCTCAGCTCGCCGCACGCAATCGCCCAGAGCTACGCCATCCAGGTAGTTGGCACACACCCAGATCCCCGGCGTCAGAGAGGCCAGGTAGGCCTGCACTTGGACTATGCGCTGCCGGTGGCCGAGGGTGTACTGGGGGATGGCGCGGGGCCATAGGCGTTCCCCTAGGTAGATGGGCTCGACGCGGCGGGTGAGCAGAACCTGGCTAAGCTCGGCGTGGGCAATTTGCGCTCGCTCCTCAGGAGACAGCGCGGGGATGGGTGGGATCCCTTGCCGGCGGGCCAAGGCAGCATCGGTGGCGCCGCCGAGGAAGCTGAGGAAGCTGTGGTAGCCCTGGGGAGCGCGCTCGGGAAAAAGGCAGGAAGCCCAGATGGTGCCCAGGGTGCGCAGGCCCTGGGAGCGAGGGATGAGGTGGCCAAAGCCCCGCAGCGGCTGGGGCAGGGCCTCTTGGGGATAGGCCAGAGCCACTACTGCCACCGGCGGATAGGGGATCTCCGCCAAGAGTTGGCTGGCTGGGGGGTTGAGCTCCTGCAGCAGCGCAGCAGCCTCATAGGCGGGGAGAGCCAGCACCACCTGGCGGGCAGCCGCCCAGCGGGATCCCTCTGGCGTTTCAAAGCCCACCCAATAGAGCTCTCCCTCCCGCTTAAGCTGCACGGCTCGCCAGCCCAGCCGCAGGCTGTCGCCCAGCTTTTGGGCTAGGGCCTCTGGCAACTGCTGCAGCCCCTGCCTGAGATTGCCCAGTTGGCCGCGTTTGGGCGGGGGTTGGATGGCTACGGGAGAAGGCTGGGGTCGTTGGCGCAGAGCCTGCAGGGCGCCAGCAAAGAGGCTGCCGTAGCGCTCCTCTAGGCCAGCTACCCGCGGGAAAGCCGCCACAGCGCTGAGTTGATCTGGGTCGCCGGCATAGACTCCTGAGGTGAAGGGCTCCACTAGGCGCTCGGCCACTTCGGATCCCAGTTGTCGCCGGAAGAACTGCCGCACGGTTTCCTCGTGCCCTGGCGGCGGCGGGACAAACCCCAGCAGGCCCTGTAGAGCCCGCAGCTTGCCGCCCACACTGAGCAGCCGGGAGCTCAGGGCTGCCGCGGGGCTAAGCGGCACCGGCAGCAGCTCTTTCTCCCAGTAGATGTAGCGGGGCAGCTTGGCATCGGCCAGCACCAGTTGGTCGGCCAGGCCCACCTCGGCAATGAGGTTGAGCAGGGCAGGGGTGGGGGTAAAGCTATTGGGGCCTTCCTCCCAGCGGTAGCCGTCTTTGGACTGGGTGGAAATGCAGCCGCCGACGCGGGAGCTGGCCTCCGCCAGGAGCACCGCTTGAGGGGATCCCCCCCTAGCCGATAAACCCTGCTGCAGGCGCCAGGCCAGCGTCAGGCCGCTGATGCCCGCCCCAATGACCACCACCTCCGCGTTAAGGGGTTCAGGGGTTGCAGGATTCACTGCCGCTTCCAAGGTGTTTTTCCTCCATCACGTCCGGGGGGCCAATCTTCGTTAGCGCAGTACGCGAAATAGGCTGGGGATCTCGGCCACCTGGGGAAGCTGCTGGATCTCGGCCAGCGCCTGGCGGCAGTCGGCCTCGCGCACGCTGTGGGTGAGGATCACAATCTCCGCCAACTCCTGGTGGCACTCCTTTTGGGTGATGCTCTCCAGGCTCACCCCGTGCCGGCCAAAGCAGGTGCCGATGGCCCCCATCACCCCCGGCCGATCCTGGGCCAGCACTCGCACGTAAAACTCCGACTGCGCCTCTGCCAGCGGCAGCAAGGAGGCAACAGGAGGGGAGGCGGCAAAGCCCCACAGGGGATTGGGCAACTGAGCCCCCGTCTGCAGGTGGGCAAGTAGGATAAGCAGATCCCCGACCACCGCGCTGGCGGTTGGCCCCCGGCCCGCCCCTGGCCCTGAGAGCACCACTTGCCCCAAGGGATCCCCTTGCACCCAGACGGCGTTGTCCGCCCCCTGGATGTTGGCCAGCGGGTGGGTAACGGGCAGCAGCGCGGGGTGAACGCGAATGTCCAAGGTTGTTTCCGCTCCCTGCCCCTCAGTCCTCTGGGCGATGGCCAAAAGCTTAAAGGTATAGCCCCACTCGCGGGCATAGCGGAGGTCGGTGGGGCTGATGCTGCCGATCCCTTCGCAGGGGATGGCCTGCCGCGGCACCGCGACCCCAAAAGCCAGGCTGGCCAAAATGGCAATCTTGTCCGCCGCATCCCATCCTTCCACATCGGCGCTGGGATCGGCCTCCGCATAGCCGTGAGCCTGGGCCTGGGCCAGCGCTTCGGCAAAGGAGCTGCCCTCCTGGGCCATCTGGCTAAGGATGAAATTGGTGGTGCCGTTGATGATGCCCCAGACCGCCTGAATGCGGCTGGCCCGTAGCGACTGCTGTAAAGCCTGGATGACGGGGATCCCACCCCCCACCGCTGCCTCCAGGAGCACGGCCACCCTGGCCTGGGCGGCAGCCTGAAAGATCTCCATCCCATAGCGGGCAATCACTGCCTTGTTGGCCGTGATCACCGGTTTGCCGTGGTCAATGGCTTTCAGGATAAGGCTGCGAGCCGGCTCCAGGCCGCCCATGAGCTCAATGACCACATCAATCTCTGGATCCGAGACAATCCGCTCGAGGTCAGTGGTCAGGCGCTCAGGCGGAATCGACACCGGCCGCGGCTTGTCCAGAGAACGCACCCCCACCGCCGCAATTTCAACTGCCTGCAACAGAGGATGAGGAGGGCGCTGTAAGATCTCGACCACGCCTGTGCCGACAGTACCTAGCCCCAATAGCCCAACCCGATAGACCACAGCCGCTCCCTCGTCTGCCGCTCCCTGCGACCCGAAGACTTCCCTACCTTTACCAGGTTGACACACTCCTAGTCCCATCAGGACGAGATTTTAGCCATCTATCCCGAGGCGCTATAGGAAGGCGCGTCGAGATAGGCCCAGGGATCCCTCGCCGCGGGGACAGTGCCGGTTTGGGGTTTATGCTGAAGGGGGGATCCTTATACAGATTCATAGCCTTCATGTCCAGAACCTGTACCATCTACCGCCGCGCCCAATTTGCTGCCAGCCACCGCTACTGGCTGCCGGAGCTTTCGGAAGCCGAGAACCTGGCCCGCTTCGGTCCCCATGCCCGCTTTCCTGGCCACGGCCACAACTACGTGCTGGAGGTGGGCCTAACGGGGGAGGTAGACGAGTACGGCATGGTGCTCAACCTCTCGCAGGTGAAGCGGGTGATTCAGGAGCGGGTAATTCGGGAGCTGAACTTGGCCTACCTCAACGAAGCTTGGCCAGAGTTTGCCCAGACCCTGCCCACCACCGAGTTCATTGCCTACGCCATCTGGCAGCGCCTGGCCGATGCTCTGCCGCTAGCCAGCGTGCGCCTCTACGAGGATCCCCACCTTTGGGCCGAATACCGAGGAGAAGCCATGGAAGCTTACCTAACCGTTGCCACCCACTTTAGCGCTGCCCATCGCTTGGCCTTGGATCACCTAAGTTTGGAGGAGAACACTGCCCTCTACGGCCTCTGCGCCCGCCCTCACGGCCACGGCCACAACTACGGCCTGGAGATCACCGTCAAGGGATCCATCGACCCGCGCACGGGGATGATTGTGGACTTGGCGGCTCTGCAGCGGGTGATTGAGGAGCAAGTGGTCAAACCCCTGGATCACACCTTCTTAAACAAAGACATCCCCTACTTTGCCCAGGTGGTGCCCACTGCGGAAAACATCGCCCTCTACATCCAGCGGCTGCTGACTCTGCCCCTGCGGGAGCTAGGGGTGCGCCTGCACCGCGTCCGCCTGCAGGAAAGCCCCAACAACAGCAGCGAAGTCTACGGGGAGTTTCCCTTGGAGGAAGCGGAACAGGATTTGGCAAGTAGGGCTGAGCCAGCCGCCTGTGCTGGATCTCGTTGAGCTCAGCGGCCAACTCTCGGCCTTTGCCCACTACCTGCAGCAGGAGTCGAAGGCCAGCCAAGAACGCCTGCGCCGAGTCTGGCAAGAGTTTGCCTGCTTGTGGCAGGAGCCCCGGCTCTGGCAGCCTCGCTGGGTGGAGTAGGGATCCCTGCCCAAAGTTGAGCCTCTGCAGGAGCCGCACACGGTGGTGGCCACTGACGGCTCCCAGATCCCGCCCGACCACCTCGAGGTCGCCTACTCCTCGGGGCAGGTAACCCTCCACTACGGCACACAAGAGTGGCCACTGCTGGGCAGCCAGGCCCTACTGCTTGCTCTACGGGGAGGAGCCCCTCAAGCCGCCTGAGCGCTCCAACTTTCTTTCCGACGGCTCTCCGCTGCCCGTCCGGCCAAAGGGAGCCTAGTATAGACATGACGTGGACACCGAGGAGGTGCTGGCCCTGTGCCGCTCCCAAGCAGAACTTCACTTGGCCCTGTTGCTGCCTAGGACTAGCGCTGCTCGATGAATCCCTCACCCCTGGGGAACGGAGCTGCTTGTTCTGGAAACTTTTAGGGAACACTACTGGTTAGCAGGGAGAGGGATCCCGAAATCGCTCGCCTAGAGTTTCCTGCTTGGGTAGCTCAAGACGCTGAGCTGCCCCAGCAAGCCCTAGCGGGGGTTTGGTGGAGCAGGAGCTTGTCCGCACTGGCCTGCGCCATCTAACCGTCTCCTGCAAAGAGGCTCAAAAGCGAACCGGCATCACCTAGTTGGTGCCAATGGTGGGGAACCGTTCTGAGATCTCCACGAGTGTCACTTCCTCCAAGCTGCGGGCAGTTGCCCCTTGCTCTTGAGAGAGCCCAGAGGCTGAAGACGGAGCCAACTTTAGCCTAGGCAAAATGCTTGCCCGAACCAATGAACCTGCTAGCCTACTAGCATCGACTGCTGGGATCCCGGGCACCATAAAGAAGGCTGCAGCCCATTGAGGGGATCCCTCTTCAACAGTTAGGGTTGCCGAGGTATCTAAGTCTTGGTTGCCGATATGATGAGCCAAGCCCTTCTGCGCAGCATCGTCTCTCCCTTAACCTCCAACCCCCTCTGGTACAAAGACGCGATCATCTACGAGCTACCGGTGCGCGCCTTTTTTGACAGTGACGGCGATGGCGTGGGCGACTTCCAGGGCTTGACCGAAAAGCTGGACTATTTGCAAGAACTGGGGATTACAGCCGTCTGGCTGCTGCCGTTTTTTCCTTCTCCTCTAAAGGATGACGGCTACGACGTTTCCGACTTTACCAACGTTAACCCCGAGTTGGGCACTCTAGAAGACTTCAAGATCTTTCTGGATGCTGCCCATCAACGCGGGATTCGCGTCATCATTGAGCTTATCCTCAACCACACCTCGGATCAGCACCCCTGGTTTCAGCGGGCCCGACGAGCTGCTCCCGGCACTCCCGAGCGCGACTTCTACGTTTGGAGCGATACCCCCGAAAAGTACAAAGAGGCCCGCATCATCTTTCAGGACTTTGAAACCTCCAACTGGACCTGGGATCCGGTGGCCAAAGCCTACTACTGGCACCGCTTCTACTCCCACCAGCCCGATCTCAACTACGACAACCCCGCCGTGCAAAAAGCCATGTTCGAGGTGGTGGACTTCTGGCTGAGCATGGGGGTAGATGGCATGCGGCTGGACGCCGTGCCCTATCTCTACGAGCGGGAAGGCACCTCCTGCGAGAGTCTGCCAGAAACCCATGCCTTTCTCAAGGCTCTGCGCCGACACATCGACCAGAGGTACCCCGACCGCATGCTGCTGGCTGAGGCCAACCAGTGGCCGGAAGATGCCGTAGCCTACTTCGGCGATGGGGACGAGTGCCACATGGAGTTCCACTTCCCCCTCATGCCACGGCTCTTTATGGCCCTCCAGATGGAGGATCGCTTCCCCATCGTTGACATCCTGCAACAAACCCCTCCCATTCCCGAAACCTGCCAGTGGGCCATTTTCCTGCGCAACCACGACGAGCTCACCCTGGAGATGGTCACTGACGAGGAGCGGGACTACATGTACCAGGTCTACGCCAAGGATCCCAAGGCGCGGATCAACCTGGGCATCCGCCGCCGCTTGGCTCCTCTCTTGGGCAACAGCCGCCGCCGCATTGAACTGATGAGCAGCCTCCTGTTTTCCCTGCCGGGGACGCCGGTGATCTACTACGGCGACGAGATTGGCATGGGGGACAACATCTACCTAGGGGATCGCAACAGCGTGCGCACCCCCATGCAGTGGAGCGCTGACCGCAACGCTGGCTTTTCGCGGGCCAACCCCCAGAAGCTCTACCTGCCCGTCATCATCGACGCCGAGTACCACTACGAAGCCGTCAACGTGGAAGCGCAGCGGAGTAACCCCCATTCCCTCTGGTGGACGATGAAGCGGATGATTGCCGTGCGCAAGCGCTTCCAGGCCTTTGGCCGCGGCTCTTTTGAGGTGCTGCACCCGGAAAACCGCAAGGTGCTGGCCTTTGTGCGGGCCTATGGCGACGAGCGCATCCTGGTGGTGGCCAATCTCTCGCGCTACGCCCAGTGGGTGGGGCTGGATCTGTCCCCGTGGGAAGGGTTGATCCCGGTGGAGATCTTTGGGCGCACCGAGTTTCCCCCCATTGGGCGACTGCCCTATTTCCTAACGCTGGGCCCCCACTCTTTTTACTGGTTCTCCCTCGAGACCAAGACGAAGCAAATTCACCTCAGCCCTAGCAGGCCAGAGGAGCAGGTCCGCCCGGCCACTCTGGTTGTTCAAAATGGCAGTTGGGAGAGCCTCTTTCAAGGGGAAAACCAGAAGCAGGTGGAGGCCGTCTTGGGAGACTACCTCTACCGCTGTCAGTGGTTCAGCTCCAAAAACCGCCAGCTCCAGTCAATCCACATTTTGCAGGCCATCCCTTGCCGTCGAGAAGGGGATCCCTTGCTGCGAAGCCAGATCTTGCTGCTCCAGGCCGAGTTCCTCGAGGGAGACACAGAGCTCTACTCTTTACCCGTGGGCTATGCCACTCAAGAAGCAGCCGTACACCTGCGCGTAGAGGCACCCCAGGCAGTCATCCTCCCTGTGCAAGTGGCCGGGGAGCCAACGGAAGTGATTTTCGACGCTCTGGCTGATAAGACCTTCTTGTTGGGTCTGCTACAGATGATTGTGCAGCAGAGCCGTCTGCGCCACGGTCGGGGAGAGCTTTGGGCCACTAGCTTTGCCACGCTTGAGTACGACCCTAGCCTGGAGCCTCGCCTCCTCAAGGCGGAGCAGAGCCACACCTCGGTGGTCTACGGCAACCAGTACCTCCTCAAGCTCTACCGCCGGGTGGCTGAGGGGGTAAACCCGGAGCTGGAGGTTGGCCGCTACCTGCTAGAGCACCATCCCCAGGTGCGGGTGCCGCGGCTGTTGGGATCCCTGGAGTATCGTCGTCGCCGCGGGACGCGAGGCTCTGAGATTACCTTGGCCATTTTGCAGGAGTACATCCCCAACGAGGGAGATGCCTGGCACTACACCCTAGACACTTTGGAACAGTTCTTCGAAACCGTGCTTGTCCACCATGCAACGGTGGAAGCGGTGCCGGTGCCTCAGGGCTCTTTCCTAGAGCTTGCGCAGCTTCCCCTGCCGGAGCTGGCCTATGCCACCATTGGCAGCTACCTGGAGTCGGTGCGGATCTTAGCCAAGCGCACCGCCGAACTCCACCTTGCCTTGGCCGCTGACACCGAGAACAAAGACTTTGCGCCGGAGCCTTTCTCCAGTCTCTACCAGCGCTCCATCTACCAATCCCTGCGCAACTTGGTGGGCCAGGTGTTTCCCGTCTTAGCCAAGCAGATCCCCAACCTGCCAGAGCTGGAGGCCAAGCTAGCCCGGACGGTTTACGACCAAGAAGGGGAGATCATGAGCCGCTTCCGCCTGATCCTGGAGCGGAAGATCACGGCTTTGCGCACTCGCTGCCACGGGGATTACCACCTGGGCCAGGTGCTGTTTACCGGCAAGGACTTTTTCATCATTGACTTTGAGGGCGATCCGCGCCGGTCCCTGGGGGAGCGCCGCCTCAAACGCTGCCCCCTGCGGGATGTGGTGGCGATGCTGCGCTCTTTCCACTACGCTGTTCACACCGCCTTGCGCCAGCAACTGGAAAGCGGCCTGGTCTGCGGAGACAAGTGCCCTGACATGGGGCGCTGGGCCCAGTTTTGGTACCGCTGGGTTTGTGCTGCTTTCTTGGCCGAATATCTGCAGGTGGCTTCCCAAGGGGCTTTTCTGCCCCGCAGCCCGCAGGAGCTGGAAGTGTTGTTGGATGCCTATCTGCTGGAGAAAGTCATTGACGAGCTGGGCTATGAGCTCAACCACCGCCCCGAGTACGTGGAAATCCCTCTGCGCGGGATCCTACAATTGCTAGGCATTTCCACCAAGGTCTGAGGATCCCGGATGTGCGGACGGTTCAGCCTGGCGGCGGCCCCCGAACTGCTGCAGCAGCATTTTCAAATCAAGATGGGGTCATGGCCGGCGCTCCAGCCCCGCTACAACATCGCCCCTTCTCAGCCGGTGCTGGCAGTGGTGGCCTCAACGGAGCTGGGACGGAAGGCAACCCAGTTCCGCTGGGGCCTGATCCCCAGGTGGAGCCGAGCTCCCCAGGCTGGCTGGATCAATGCCCGTTCTGAGACGGTGGCTGAGAAGCCCTCTTTCCGCGAGGCTTTCCGCCGCCGCCGCTGCCTGATCCCGGCAGATGGCTTCTACGAGTGGGCCGACCAGGGCACGGCCAAGCGACAACCCTACTGGTTTTACCTGGTGGATCGGCCGGTGTTTGCCTTTGCCGGCATTTGGGAGCGCTGGCGCAGCCCACAAGGGGTGGAGATAGAAACCTGCGCCATCCTCAACACGCCGGCCAATCGGCTGATGGGGCTTTTCCACGAGCGGATGCCGGCCATTTTGCTAGAAAGCGACTACGAGCTCTGGCTGGATCCCCAGGTGCAGGATCCCAAGCGGCTGTTGCCCCTACTCCGCCCCTACCCGGCAGAGGCCATGGCCGCCTACCCCGTCAGCACCTATGTGAACAACCCTCGCCACGAGGATCCCACTTGCCGTGCTCCCATCGGGGAAGCGGTGCAGGGATCCAACCTCAGCGAGCCCGCCGGTAGCGCATCCCCGGCAGTTGCACCAGCCACCCCTCCAGTTCCATGAGGAGCAGGGTGCTGGAAAGGGTGGCCATGTCCATCTGGGTGGTTTGGGCTAGGGCGTCGAGGCTGAGGACCTCATTGCCCAGGATCTGCCAGAGGAGTTGCTGCTGGGGATCGCTGGGGCCAGGGGACGCAGGCTGTTCTGGGAGCGGGGATCCCGGAACCAAGCCCAGCTCTTTGAGCAGGTCCTCGATCCCCAGGATCATGCCTGCCCCATTGCGGATGAGCTGCAGACAGCCACGGGCTGCCGCCGTGTCGATATTCCCTGGCAGGGCGTACACTTCCCGACCGTAGTGGTTGGCGAGCTGAGCAGTAATCAGCGCTCCTGAACGCTCTGGGGCTTCCATCACCAAGGTGGCGCGGCAGAGGCCGGCAATGAGGCGGTTGCGCTGGGGAAAGTGCTCCTTGGCCGGCGGCGTGCCGGGGGGATACTCGCTGAGGACGACCCCTTGCTCCAGGATGCGTTGGTAGAGGGGGCGATGATGGGCGGGGTAAACCTGATCCACCCCCGTTCCCAGCACAGCCACCGTCTTGCCCCCTGCCTCCAGACAGGCCTGGTGGGCGATGCCGTCGATCCCAGTGGCCAATCCCGACACCACCACACAGCCGGCTTGCGCTAGGGCGGCGCTGACTTTCTGGGTCCACTGCCGACCGTAGGCGGTGGGGGCGCGGGTGCCGACAACGGCAATGGCCGGCTGCTGCCAGTCAGGACATTCTCCCAGGACGTAGAGAATAGGCGGCGGATCCGGCAGCTCCCACAGCAGCGGGGGATAGCCGGGATCCGCAGGGGTTAGGAAGGGGATCCCCGGCTTTTGAGTTTGCTCCAGGATCTCCCCAGGGTCGAGGGCGGGACGGGCGGAGAGGATCGCCTCTGCCAGGGTGGGGCCAATGCCCTCCACCTGCTGTAGGGCCAGGGCGTCCGCCTGCCAAGCTCGCTCCAAGGATCCAAAAAACTCCGCCAGCCGCTTGAGGCGGTGGGGGCCGATCCCTCTAACCCGCGCCCAAGCTAGCCAATAGGGCCGCTCCCTTTCTCCGCGGCTTGGCCAAGGCTCCCTCTTGAGGGCGAGAGGTGAAGGAGAACTGGAGAAGGACAATTGTCTGCACCAGTGGCTGTATCTTACATAATCGGCAAAAAATCAGGAGATGGACAAATGTCAGGGTTAGATTCCGCGGGTGGCCCTCAGGAAGCCAGGCCACTGCGGTTTGGACAGGTGCGCCAGGCTTGGGTGTGGGGGGCTTACCCCCTGCTGTGGCTGTTGACCTGGGTCGGATCCCGCTCTGCCCAGCCGCAGCTTTGGGGGATCCCGGCCTGGTATTGGGTGGCGGGATTGGCTGTCCTGCTGTTGGTGCCCCTAAATCTCTACATTGTGCGCGTTTGCTGGCCGAGAGGCGGAGATGAGTAACACGGTTTTGAGTCTGGGTGTGGTCGGGGTGTACTTGCTGCTATTGGCGGCCATTGGGGTGTGGAGCTACCGCCATAGCGGCCAGGATCCGGTCAGCTATTTCCTGGCGGGGCGAGGGCTGGGATCCCTGGCCTTGACCTTAACCACCCTGGCGACGCTGCTGAGCGCCTTTACTTTCCTTGGGGTGCCAGCGGATGCCTACACCCACGGCCTGGGGATCTTTCTAGGGGTAGGGGTCACCACCGCACTGATCTCGGGGCTGTTTTTCTGGGTGGGCTACCGGGTGTGGCTGGCAGCGCGCCACTTCGGCTTTATTACCCCTTCCGAGTTTTTTGGCCACCGCTTCAATAGTCCTCTCCTGGCTCTCCTCTATTGCCTGAGCGCCCTGACGTTTACCGCCCCTTACATCAGCATCCAGATTATCGGTGGGGCGCGCACGCTGGCTGCAGTCTTGGGGGAGGGGATCCCCTATTGGCCTCTGGCGGTGGTAGTGGCCTTGGTGATCTTGGCCTATGTCCTCTTCGGCGGATCCCAGGCGGTGGTCTGGACGGACGTGGTGCAGGGGATCATCTTGGTTTTAGGGATGGGGGTGGCTCTTGTGGCAGTGGCTTTGAGGTGGGGCCAGGAGGCTGGCAGCCAGTTGGATCCCTGGCTGAGCTTGCCCGGCCCGCAGGGGCGCTGGAGCTGGCAGACGCTGCTTGGCAACCAACTGCTGTTTTTCATGGCCACGCCCCTTTTTCCCCAATTTTTCCAGCGCTTCTACATGGCCAAAAGTGCCCGTCCCTTCCAAACCCTGATGGTGGTCTGGCCGCTCCTCATTCTGCTGGTGTTTTTCCCGGCAGCCCTCATTGGCGTCTGGGGCCGGCTGGCTTTTCCTGATCTGCAGCAGCCGGATCAGGTCATGCCGCTGATGTTGCAGACCCTGCCCAGCGGCGTGGCGGCGGTGGTGATTACAGCAGCGCTGGCAGCTTTGATGTCCACGGCGGACTCGCAACTGCTTACAGCCAGCTCCCTGGTTACGCGGGATCTGGTGGTTACTTTTCTCAAGCGCCCGCTTTCCCCTCACCAGGAGGAGCTGTTGGGCCGCGGGGTAGTGTTGGGGATTGGGCTAGTTTCCTTTGCCATTGCCGTCAGGCCGCCAGGGCTCATTGCCCAGATTGCCACCTGGAGCTTTCAGGGCTATGCCATGCTCTTTCCCATCCTGATGGCCGGCCTGTACTGGAAGCGGGCAACTCGCGCTGGAGCCGTGGCCGGGGCTTTGGTCTCCAGCAGCCTCACCTTGGGGTGGCTTTCGGGCCTGTTGCCCAAAGCTTGGACAGGGGGCTGGCTGCCGGTGATCCCGGCGGTGGTCATCGGCACAGCGGTGCTGGTGGGGGTAAGCTGGCTGACTCAGCCTGACCAGGAGAGGGTAGCCGCCTACTATGAGAACGGCCCTTGGGCAGAGGAAGGTTGCTCAGCTTCTGCCGGCAGCCAACCCCTTGAGAACCAGGAAGGTGCCGCCTAGAAAGAGCAGGCCCATCAGCCCAGCCAGAGGGTTGTTGCCGATCCCGGTGAGCCACGCTGGCGCCCTGCCGGTGTACTCGATCCAGGCCAAGTTGTTGACCCAGGTAACGCCCCACACCCAGCCGGCGTGCAGCCCCAGGCTGAGGCCTAGTTTGTTTTGGTTCCACACTTTTGCTTGAGCCAGCAGCAGGCCCATCAGCCACAGCCCTGGAAACTGGGGCCAGGTGGCAAGAACCTCCGCTGGCGGCTTCAAGAAATGGGCCAAAGCAAAGAGAAAGCTGGATCCCCATAGCGCCCTTGTCCAGCCGTAGTCCAACGCCATTTCCTGCACTAGCCAGCCGCGGAACACCAGCTCTTCCACCAGCGCCACTGCCAGGCCCACCCCCAGCCCGAGCAAGCCATAGCCGAGCAGGGATCCCCCTTCCACTGGCTTCCAGCTCAGCCAGCCCAGGGCCCCCTCCAGGCCAAACAGCAGGAAAAGCCCCCCGGCACCGATCCCCAAGCCCCAGAGGATCCCAGCCCGACAAGTCCAACTACTGTCCAAGCCATAGGCGGCAAACCCGGATCCCCACTGCCACAGCCAAAGGAGCAGCAGGGCATACAGCGGCAACCAAAGGTAGTCTTGCCCAAAGAGAACCCCCCCTAGCCCGACCCACGGCAGCCAGGCCAAGAGGGGGATTCCCAAAAACAGCAACAGGCGCAGCGGAAAGGGAAAAACCTTGAGTTTCGCAATCAGCAGGCCCACCCACGCTGCTCCTAACTAGCGTTCCGGCTCAATCGAGCTGGTGAGGCCGTGCTGGCGCAACTGCTCGCAATAAAACTCCGCAGGTTCCCGCGGCACCACGATAACCACGGCAACGCCGTTGTTGTGGGCTTCCAGCATGATTTCGGTGGCTTGCTGCGGCAGCAGGGATGGGATCACCTTCAGCAACACCTGCACCACGTACTCCATGGTGTTGACATCGTCGTTGTGCAGCAACACCCGGTACATGGGCATGTGCTTTGGGGTTACAGAAGGCTTAACCAGGGTCTCCGTAGCCACGACGATCCCTCCTTACAGCAAGGCAAGACGTACACCTGCAAAAAAAGGGGCAGAAAGGGGAAAAAGCCTTAATGGAATTTTAGCCTTCTCGGCAAGAGCCGTGAGGGGGAGCGGAAGAGAATTAAGACAATCTCACGGCTAGCGGGATCCCCTACTGAGATAGGTGACACTGGGACTAGGTTGCCAAAGTACCGCGGAGCGCGAGGCCCAAGGAGGGGAGTATGAGCAGGAGCCTGCTGGAGCAGTTGCGAGAGATCACCGTCGTGGTGGCCGACACGGGGGATATCAATGCCATCGAGACCTTTAAGCCGCGGGATGCCACCACCAATCCCTCTTTAATCACAGCGGCCGCCCAAATGCCCCAGTACCAGGGCATTGTCGATGAAACTTTGCTCAAGGCTCGCCAAGACCTGGGATCCAAAGCCGACCTCAAAACCGTGGTGGCCCACGCCGTCGACCAACTGGCGGTGGCCTTTGGCGTGCGCATTTTGTCCATTATTCCTGGCCGCGTCTCCACCGAGGTAGATGCCCGCCTCTCCTACGACACGGCAGCTACGGTTGCCAAGGCCCGCCATCTCATCGAGCTCTACAAGGCAGCAGGGGCGGATCCCGAGCGGGTGTTGATTAAAATTGCCGCCACCTGGGAAGGGATCCGGGCTGCCGAGATCCTGGAAAAAGAAGGGATCCACTGCAACCTTACCCTGATGTTTGGCCTGCACCAGGCCATTGCCTGTGCCGAGGCGGGGGTAACCCTCATCTCGCCCTTTGTGGGCCGCATCCTCGACTGGTACAAGAAACACACCGGCCGGGAGAGCTACCCGCCCGCCGAAGACCCAGGCGTGCAGTCGGTAACCCAGATCTACAACTATCTGCGCAAATACGACTACCCAACAGAGGTGATGGGCGCCAGCTTCCGCAACATCGGGGAAATCCTCGAGCTGGCCGGCTGCGACCTGCTCACCATCTCGCCGCCTCTGCTAGCGGAGCTGCAAAACACCGAAGGCCACCTGGAGCGCAAGCTGGATCCGGAAAAAGCCAAGAAAATGGACATTCCCCGCCTGGTGATGGACCGAGCCACCTTCGATCAGATGCACCGGGAAAACCGCATGGCCTCGGAAAAGCTGGAGGAAGGGATCCAGGGCTTCTCCAAGGCGCTGGAGGTGCTGGAAAAACTGCTCGCCGAGCGGCTGCAGAAGCTGGAGGGCGCCAAGGAAACGATTACCCACGCTGCCCAGGATGTCTTCCGCCTCTACGATCTGGATGGGGATGGCTTCATCACCCGCGAGGAGTGGATGGGGGCAGATCGCGTCTTCGATGCCCTCGACACCAACCAAGATGGCAAAATTACCCCCGAAGAAATGCTGGTTGGCCTAGGGGCAGCCGTTTACTTGAGGAATTAGCTCCATGGGCAAGAACTTCCGCCGCATCGGAGATGGGGTAGCTGCCCTAGAAGCTCAAGCCCGCCGCTGGATTGCCCAACGGCTGCAGGGGATCCCCTACGACCCGCCGCCGGGGCCGGCAGCCAGCCAGGTGCTGCAGTGGATAGAGAGGGACTTGCTCCCTCGCCTGCAGCAAACTCCCCAGGAGCTGGAAAATCTCCTACGCGGTCTCAATGGCGGCTATGTGCCCAGCGGCCCTTCCGGCGCTCCCACGCGGGGCCGGGTGGAGGTGTTGCCCACTGGGCGCAACTTCTACTCGGTGGACATCCGCGCCATTCCCACCCCGACAGCCTGGCAGGTTGGCTCGCTGGCTGCCGAGCGGCTGGTGGAGCGCTACGTGCAAGAGCAGGGGGAATACCCCCGCCATCTGGGCCTATCCGTGTGGGGAACTTCCACCCTGAGAACCGGTGGCGAGGACTGGGCCGAGGCGCTGGCGCTTTTGGGGGTCAAGCCCCGCTGGGATGGGGGACGGGTGGTGGATATCGAGATCCTGCCTGTAGCGGTCTTGGGACGTCCCCGCGTGGATGTAACTCTGCGCATTTCTGGGTTTTTTCGGGATGCTTTTCCCAACCTGATTGCCCTCTTCGACCGGGCCGTGCAGGCCGTGGCCGCTCTGGAGGAGCCGGAAAGCGACAACCCCCTGCGGGCTCAGGTGCTAGCCGATACCCAGTACTGGCAGGAGCAAGGGATCCCTCCCTCAGAAGCGGCCAAGCGAGCGCGGCTGCGCATCTTCGGCTCCAAGCCGGGGGCCTACGGGGCCGGTCTGCAGGGGCTGATCGAGGCGCAAAACTGGGAAACGGAAGCGGATCTGGCCCGCGCCTACCTCAACTGGAGCGGCTACGCCTACTGGGCCGAGGGGGAGGGAGAGCCAGCCCCCGAAGCGCTGCGGCGGCAACTGGCCCGTCTGCAAGTTGTCCTGCACAACCAAGACAACCGCGAGCACGATCTCCTCGACTCGGACGACTACTACCAGTTTCAGGGGGGCATGGTGGCAGCGGTGCGAACGCTCCAGGGCCGCAACCCCCAGATCTACTTCGGGGATCACGCCCGTCCCCACAACCCCAAGATCCGCACCCTGGCTGAAGAGATCGACCGCGTCTATCGCGGCCGCGTCGTCAACCCCAAGTGGATTGCCGGCGTGATGCGCCACGGCTACAAGGGCGCCTTTGAGATGGCCGCCACGCTGGACTATCTCTTTGCCTACGATGTCACCACCCACGCCGTGCCAGACTTCATGTACGCCGGGGTGGCCCGCGCCTACCTATTGGATCCCCAGGTGCAGCAGTTTTTGCGAAGCCACAACCCCTGGGCCTTGCGGGATATGAGCGAGCGGTTGCTGGAGGCCCACCAGCGGGGCTACTGGCAAGAGCAAGCCCAGGAATTGCTGCCTCAGATCGAAGCCCTCATGCTGGAGATGGAAGCCCAGCTAGAGGCCAGCCAGGGATCCCTAGCGGGAGAACGTTAAGTTCGGCTAAGATTTTTCCCATCCTAATAGAGATCCCAGACATGAGCAAAGCCAAGCTGTTGCGGCAGATTCTGGGGCCGCTGCTAGAAGACTACCACTACTGGTTTGAGCGCTGCCGTCGCTTTTTGCAAGAAGAAACCCTGGACTTCATCAGCCCAGAAGTGCAGCAGTCCCTCCTGGAGCGGGTCTTGGCTGCCCAAGCGGAGTTACAAGCAGCGGAAGCTCTCTATCGGTTATCGGACAATGAAGTTGGCATTGACCCGGCCCTGATGGCAAAATGGCATCGCCTGCTGATGGAGTGCGCCGAGCTAGGCCGCTGCTTTCGCCAACTTCACCCCTCTTCTGACTCCTCTGACTCGTGATGCTGCAGATCCTCTACCTCATGGCTTTTGTGGCCATTGCCTTCGTGGCGCTGCGCAACCTAGTGGTTAACGTAGTAACTCTAAGCAAAGAAGAGCCCAAGGCCTCACCGCGTCGCGCTCGCCGACAGGCGCCCCACCCGGAGCTCTTGGATGCGGATGGCAACCTGACGGAAGAGCCTTTGTTGGTTATTCGCACAACCAGCCTGGAGGAAGCCCGCAGCCGCCTGGAAGATCTCTACTCTGGATCCCCTGACGAGGATTGAGAGCGACAGTGGGGCTGCCGACCCCTGCGCAAAAGCCCAAGCAGGAGAGCCTTAGCTTCCCCTGGCTGCAAAGGCAGGCTGGCGGATCCTCAGCCGACTAGCTGCGAATGGAGAGGCGGGATCCCTGGGGAGAAGGCTGCACCTCGATGCGGCAGGGAAAGGCATCTTGCAGGCTCGGGATATGGGTAATGACCAGGATGCAGGCAAACTCGGAGGCAATGGCGTTGATGGCCGCCAGCAGCTGGGCCCGCCCGGTGGCGTCCTGGGATCCAAACCCCTCGTCGATGATCAAGGTTTGCAGGTCAGAGCCGGCGCGCTGGGTGAGCAGGCGAGACAACGCTAGGCGAATGGCGAAGTTGATGCGGAAGGCTTCTCCCCCGGAATAAGTCTCGTAGGGGCGGGTGCCGCGGGGATCAGCGATGAGGACGTCGAGGGTTTCGATTAGCTTGTCCGAACGTCGCCCCGAGCGCTGGGTTACAAAGCGGAGTTGCAGGCGGTGCTGGGTGAGGCGGCCCAGGATCTGGTTGGCCTGGGCTTCTAGCTCCGGCAGGACGTTTTCGATGATCAGGGCAGGAATGCCGTTGCGGCCGTAGGCGTTGGCCAGCTCTTGGTACACCTGCTGCTGGCGGCGGGCTTGCTGCAGTTGCTGCTCCAGCTCGGCTTGCTCCGCTTGTCGCTCAAGGGCTTGCTGCAACCGCTGTTGGGCCGCCCCAAGCTGAGAGAGCACCTGATCTAGCTCTTGCCGGTGCTCCTGCAGGGCTTGGCGGATCCCTTCCAGGTGAGTAGGTGAGACCTCGGGCTGCTCCGCCAGCTGTCGCTGTAGCGCCTCCAGCTCTTGGGTGGCCTGGGCAAGCTGCTGGCGGCTTTCCTGTAGGCGTTGGGCCAAGACCTGGCTGCGGGCTCTTGCTTCTGGCAGCTCCTGGCAGGCCATCTGGAGGGCTTGCAGGCGGGCCGGCCACAGTTGCGCCTGGGCCAGCTCTGCTTTTACTTGCTGGTGCAGGGATCCGTCATAGCCAAGGTGGTCCAGCGCCTGCTCGATCTGGGCCAGCCGTTCCGCCAGAGCAGCAGAGGAGGCTGTCTGCCGCAGGGCTTCCAGCTGCGCTTGCAGGGAGGCGATTTGCTCGTCCAGGCGAGGGCGGCGCTCTTGGGCTTTGCGCAGTTCCTGGGAGCGGCCCAGGGCCCAGCGCCAGCGCTCCAGCTCTGCTCGTTGCAGGGCGTGTTCCCGCTCGTCGTAGCCCAGCTGCTGCAGGGACTGCTGGATCTGGGCAAGCTGCTGCCGTGCCTCTTGGGCGTAGGCTTCTTGGCTGAGGAGCTGCTCCAGCTCTACCGCTTCTTGTCGCCAGGCCTCCAGCTGCCGACGGCGCTCCTGCTCAGCCTCCCACTGCTGTTGCAGGCGTCCCTGGAGGTGCAGTCGCTCGTCCCAGGTGGCCAATTCCTGGCCAAGACGCTGAGCTTCTTCTTGCAACAGCCCGATCTCCCGGTCGGCCACCGCCAGTTGCTCGCGAATGACAAAGAGCTCGCCGGCAATCTCCTCTTGGCGCTGGCGGTGTTTTTGCAGCACCACCGCCCTCAAAGGGGGGCTGAGGGGGCGAGCGCAGAGGGGGCAAACCCAGAGCTGGGATCCTGGCGTGGCCAGCCCTGGGGCGGGCGGTGCGGGCGCAGTAGGCTGCTCCGAGAAGGCTGCTTCGGGGGTGGCTTTGTCTGCCACGGCCTTCACTCCCGCCAAAGCAGGGACAGAGTAGGGCTCTCCGGGTTCAGGAGGGTCAGCGCCTGGGCAATTCGGATCCTTCTGGAGGGGGAAAGTTTCCCAGGGATCCTCTAGCAGGCGGCAGTGCTCCTCCTCCTGTTGCCACTGCTGCTGGAGAACCCGCTGCCGCTCCTGCAGCTTCTGCACAAAGAGGCGGCGCTCTTGGATTTTTTCCAGCACCTGCTGCTGGTAGAGGCGCTGCCGTTCCAGCTCGGCCAGGGCCGCTGCTCCGGCGGCAATTTTCTCGGCCAGTTGCTGCTGCTGTTGGGCCAGGCTCTCCTGGCTTTGCAGATGCTGCTTGAGGAACTGGAGGCGGGCTTGCAGGCGTTCCCGCTCGCGGCGGATCTCCTCCTGCCAGTGCCGTTGTTGCTCTAGGAGGGTGGCCGCTTGAGCCTGAGCCTCGTTCAAGCTCTGCAGCCGCTCATAGGCCTGCCGGTAGTGGTACAGGGCGTTTTCAATGCGCTCCTGTTCGGCCAGGATTTGGGCATCGGCCTGAGCCTGGACCTGGCAGGCAGCCAATTCCTGTTGCAGCTGTTGCATCCTCTGCAGGTATTGCTGATGTTGCTCGGCCTGTTGGGCCTGCAGCTTTTGGCGTTCCTGCACCAGCTGTTGTTGCTGCTGGAAGAGATGGTGGAGATGGCGATCCTGCGCCATCAGGGCTTGATAGCGTTCGTAGCCGGCCTGGATCTCTTCGCTTTTGGCAACCAGCTCTTCCAACTGCAAAAGCTGCTGCCGCTGCGCTCGCCACTGCTGCTCGGTGTGGTGCAGGTTGGCGCTGAGCTTGTGCACATGGTGGGCAAGCTGCTGGTACCGCTCCTGGAGGGTGCGGCGATGTTCGTAGGCGCGCTCTAGAGCCTGCAACTCCTGCTGCTGCTGCACCAAGAGCTGTTGCAGATGGGTTTGCCGTTGCTGAAGCTGCTCCAGTTGCGTTTGGATTTGCTCGAGGTCGGTGGGGTGTTGCTCCAGCTTGCGCAGGCGCTCTTGGAGCAGGTCGGCTCTGAGCTTGGCGCTGCGGGCCTGTTCGCGGCAGCGCTCGGCCAGCAAGTCGTACTGGCCCAGCTTGAGCATGTCCGCCAAGACCTGCTTGCGCTCGCCGGGGCGCTTTAGGGTAAAGGCATCGGCCTGTCCCTGGCGCAGGTAGGCGGAGTGGAGAAAGGTGTCGTAGTCAAGGCCAAGCTGACTTTCAATTGCCTCTTGAGTGGCGCGCAGGCCCCGGCGGGTAAGGCTGCGCCAACGGGCTTGGCCCTCGCTTTCTCCAATCTGGATTTGCCACTCCAGGGATCCCTCCCCCGAGAGGTGGCGGCTGCGCAGGACGCGGTAGGTCTGTCCGCGCGAGCGGTAGATCACCTCCACCCAGGTTTCGCTAGCTCCTTTGCGGATGAGATCGCTGTCGTTGCTGGCCCGGCTCTGGCCCCAGAGGCCCCAGGTAAGGGCATCAAGCAAAGCCGATTTGCCTGCCCCGTTGGGACCACAAATGCAAGCGGTGTGGATCCCGCGCAGATCCAAAACCGCCTGAGAGTAGCAGAGAAAGTTGCGTAAGGTCAGGCGAACCGGGATCACAGGGGCGGCTTTGGTTGCAGCAAAACCATGGCGATGAGCCCTTTGCTCTAGTCTATGAAGTTATTTGCCAGATCCCAAGTCCTGCACCGGCCAATGTCCTCAGGTCAGATTCAAAGACGCTCTGGCCAGTTAAGCTGCCAAAGTCGTTTTGGACCAGAGCGCTAGCTGAGCTTTTGGATGGGCGCGATGCGCGGATCCAAAATTTTTTGGCCCACCGCGGGAAATCTCACAGCTAAGGTAACCTGGTCGCCGCTGCCAAAGATGTGAGTAATTTGCCCCTGGCCAAATTTGGGGTGTTGCAAACGATCTCCCACCGCCCAGCGCTGGGATCCCTCCCAGCCAGTAGCTGCCTCTCTGGGTTCGGCTACCCCGCGAGGTTGCAGCAGGCCGCCTCTCTGCCACTGGATCAGGTTGTGCGGCAGCTCACTCAAAAATAGAGAGGGGATGGCAGGCTCGCAGTTGCCGTAGAGGCGTCTTTTGCTGGCGTAGCAGAGAAACAATTGCTCGCGGGCGCGGGTAATGCCTACGTAGCAAAGGCGCCGTTCTTCTTCCAAAGCAGCCGGATCCTCCAGGGTGCGGAAATTGGGAAACAGACCCTGTTCCAACCCCACCAAAAAGACCACGGGGAACTCCAGTCCTTTGGAAGTGTGCAACGTCATCAAGGCAACTTTCTCGGCCCCTTCCTCCAGATTGTCCAAATCCGCAGCCAAAGAGACAGCGCTCAAGAAAGCCTCGAGGCTGGGATCCTCCTCTTCTTCCTCAAATTGACAAGCGGCGTTGTAGAGCTCCATCACGTTGGCAATTCTCTCCTCAGCCTCTGGCGTGCCCTGGGCCTTGAGATCTGCTAGATACCCAGAATCCCGCAGCAATTCTTGCAAAAGGGTAGCAGCGGAAACCTGGGCTACTTGTTTGTGCCAATGTTCGATGAACTGGGCAAACTGGATAACCGGCTTGGCGGAGCGCCCCACCAGCTTGGTTACAGCAGCCTCGTCGCAGAGGATGGCCCACAAAGGCACATTGAGGGCAGTTGCTGCTTCGGTTAGTTTGTCCAAAGTGGATTTGCCAATACCCCGCCGCGGCACATTGATAATGCGCAACAGGCTAAAGGAGTCGGCAGGGTTGAGCACGGCCCGCAAATAGGCCAGCACATCTTTAATTTCCTTGCGCTCGTAAAATCGCAGCCCGCCCACCACTGTGTAGGGGATCCCCCACCGCAGCAAAACCTCCTCAAAAGGGCGAGATTGGGCGTTGGTGCGGTAGAGGATGGCAAAATCTCCCCAGGAAGAGTTGGGATTTTGGCTGTGTAACTTGCGAATGGTGTTGACCACAAACTCAGCCTCTGCCATCTCGTCCTCCGCCTGGTAGCAAACGATAGGATGGCCTGGAGGGCGAGTTGGCCGGAGAATTTTATCGATGCGCTCCGTGTTTTTCTCGATCAAGACGTTGGCTGCCTCCAAAATAGTAGCTGTAGAGCGATAGTTTTCCTCCAGCTTCACCATGGTGTGGGTTTCGTCGTCTGGAAGGCCATCGCCAAAGGTCTCTTGAAACTCGAGCAAAATGGTAAAATCTGCCCCGCGAAAGCGATAGATACTTTGATCCGCATCACCCACCACAAAGATGGAGCGATTGGTCCAGTCCCACTTGGAGCGGCAGCTCTCCCCATTGGTAACTAGCAGCCGGATGAGTTCGTACTGGGTGCGGTTGGTATCTTGGTATTCGTCCACCAAGATGTGCCGAAAGCGCTGGTGCCAGTAGGCCAAAACCTGCTCGTTTTGGCGGAAAAGCTGCACCGGGATCCAAATTAAGTTGTCGAAGTCGAGGGCATTATTGGCCGCCAGTTGATCTTCGTAGAGCTCGTAAACCTGAGCTAGGACGCGGCCGCGGAAATTGGGCTGGTGGCGTTCCAGATCCGCAGGGGTCCAGCCCTGATTTTTGGCCCTGCTGATGGCATAGCGCACCAACTTGGGATCAAACTGGCGCTCATCCAAGTTAAGCTGCTTGATGACAATTTCTTTAATCAAAGATTGGGCGTCAGACTCGTCAAAGATTGAGAAGTGGCGAGTCCACCTGCGTCCCTTGGGATCCCGATATTTTTCAATCTCCAGGCGCAGAACCTGGGCAAATAGGCTGTGAAACGTGCCGATCCAAAGGGGTTTAATCCAACGGTGGTAAACACTGGATTTCAGCCGGGTGGCCTGAGCAGGCTCCAGTTGCGCCAAAGGGATCCCAAATTGTTCCTGGGCCTCCTGCTCGGCAAAAAGCTGCTCGATGCGCTCCTTCATTTCGCGAGCGGCCTTGTTGGTGAAGGTAACGGCCAAAATCTCCTCTGGATTTACCCGATAGTGGCGGATGAGGTAGGCAATGCGGTGGGTGAGGGTGCGTGTCTTGCCGGAACCTGCCCCCGCCACCACCAGCAAAGGGCCACAAAAGTGCTGCGCCGCTTGGCGTTGGGAGGGATTGAGGCCATCCAACAAGGAGCTAGAAGCCATATTTATTGCCGCCCCCGAGAGACTGCTTTCCATTATGGGCCCAGGCTGGCAACCCAACGGGGGTGGGAAGCCCAACCAGGAGCGCCAGGGCCAAAGATGAAGATTGGTTAAGATTTGGCCAGCCCACCCCAGAACTTGCTGCTATGAAACGAGTTTTGCTTGGCTGCGGCTGCCTGCTTGCTTTTCCAAAAAGACTTGTCGCTTGTGGGGTTGCTACCTTTGCTTTCCTCTTCTTGGGCCCGTTGGCCCCAGCTCAAGCTGGCAACTGCCCCAGCAACGGCAGCCCCAACGTATCCCTCGACCTCAAGCTGGAAAGCATTTCCGGGGATCCCCTTGACCTAGGCAGCTACCACGGCCTGCAGGCGCTGATCTTAACCAACCGCCAAACCCGCTCCCAAGCAGAGGCCCTCTCCACAAGTTTGGCTCTGGAGTTTGGGCACAACCCTCGGCTGCGCCAGGTTGTGTTGATCGATGGCAGAGGGCTGCAGCTGGTGCGAGACCTGGTTCTGCAGGCCATCCGCGAGAGCGTGCCGACAGATCCCCGCTTGGCTTCTCCGTTTGTCCATGTCTCGGTTGATTTCGAGGGGGCAGCCATCCAGAAGCTGCAGGAGATCGCCGCCGAAGTGCTACCCGGGATCGATTTTCGCCGCCAGGCCGCCCTGCTGCTTTTAGACGGTCGGGGCACGCTTCTAAGTGGGTTTGCCAACCTGGACCAGTCCAATCTCCGCATTCGCCAGTGCATTCGTACGCGCATTTGACCAAGAAAACTGGGTTTCAAGCCCTGCCGTTGAGAGCGGCTTTTTGTATGATGCTCTAGATAGCAGAA
Source organism: Synechococcus sp. O70.1 (assembly GCF_047462215.1). Classification (NCBI taxonomy): domain Bacteria; kingdom Bacillati; phylum Cyanobacteriota; class Cyanophyceae; order Synechococcales; family Synechococcaceae; genus Synechococcus; species Synechococcus sp. O70.1. The sequence goes on from NZ_JANSIT010000010.1 coordinate 77,632, forward strand.
GGACAACTTTGCATGTACTTTGTCCGCAAGCTCAAGCTGGGAGTTTCAGACCAACTGCAACTTTTGAGCAGAGCCGCAGGCAAGCTGTACTCCAAGACACTCGTCAGTTTTTGGCGGGTCGTCCGCAAGAAAGGGCTGTGGTTGAAGCCTGCCACCCTCATGCGTTGGTTTCCCAGTGATCCTGAAAACCGGCTGCATGCCCATAGCGCAGACGCGGTAGTGCAAAGCTTCTTGGCCTCTCTGAAGTCGTGGCGAGAACGCCGCAAAACGGATCCCAATGCTCGTCCACCTCGACGCCGACGGTACTATTACAAAATCCAGTGGAAGTCCTCAGCCATCAAGGTTGTAGATGGAAAGTTGCGGTTGTCGAACGGGAGGGGTAAAGAGCCGTTGGTGATCCCTTGGGCTTGGGATACGCCTGTCTGGGTAGAAATCGGCTGGGACGGCAAGCAGTATGAGTTGCGGGCTTGCTACAAATTGAGTGATGCGCGGCCCAAAGAAGAGAGGGAAAAAGGCGGTGTTGCCGGTGTGGATCTGGGTGAGGTTCACCTGGCCGTTGCCCATGATGGGGAGAATACCTACATCGCCAATGGCAGGCTGCTTCGTTCCAAGCGCCGCTACCAGAACCAGCTGAAGGCCAAGTTATCGAGACTGATTGATAGAAAGAAGCGTGGTTCTCGGCGCTACCGGCGGCTAATTCGTTCCAAACGGAAGCAGTTGGCCAGGTTGAATAGGCAAATCCGAGACATTCTGCACAAGCAGACCACAAGACTTGTCTCGACGCTGTATGCAAGGGGCGTCCAGACCGTTGTCATTGGGGACATTCGGAATATCAGGGTGTCTGCCGCTCGCGTTAGCGGGAGGGAGTCCTTTTACGGCAAGAAGGCGAATCAAAAGATCCACCAAATGGTGCATGGCCAAGCCCGGCACTACATCACCTACAAGGCCGAACAGCTGGGGATGAGAGTAGTGCTCCAAGATGAGCGGTACAGCTCTCAAACCTGTCCTGCTTGCAACAAGAGGAACAAGCCAAAAGGCCGTGGGTATAGGTGCGGGTGCGGGTTTAGGTTCCATCGGGACGGGGTGGGGGCAATCAACCTTCGCAGAACGTATCTGGGCTTAGGCCCAGTAGTTGGGGTTATGGCATCCCCCATAGGGTTGAGGTTCCAGCCTCATGCTCTTTCGCTTACGGCGGCGCGGAGCGCTTTGTAGCTCAGCCGGTAGGAGCCATCCTGCTGTCTGAGAAAAAATCCCTCCCCTTTAGGAGGGCAGGGAGAATGTCAATGCCTTGGATCCCGCTTTTCCCCTGCCTCTTCCCCGACCGCTAAACTGGTTCTAGTCGAGACGGCTGGGTGCCGAGATCCATGCGCCGCCAGCTTAAGACCCTAAACCAAATCCTCGACTACAAGCTAGCCGATCTGCGGCTGTTTGGCCGCGCCGAGCTGAAGGGTCAGGTGCTGAATGTGCTGCTGGAACGGCTGCCCGGCGATGGGGTGGACACACAACAAGTAATGGAGGTGGTGCGTAGCGCTGTAGAGGCCTCGCTGCTGCAGGGGCTGCGCAAAGTCAACGTTTACCTTTGGTGCCGTGGCCAAACTGAAGCGGCGCCGGAGTGGAGCGAAAGCTTTGTGGTCGAGCCGTTGAGCCCAAGCAAGCCTGAGGGAGCTTGGAGCCGCGCCTCCAGCTACCGGCAAGACTATCCTGCCATGCGGGTGCTGCTTTTTGGCTTTGGCCTTTGCCTGGGTGGCTTCTACCTGCTGGGCTGGGAGCGGACGGGCTGGATGGACTGGATCCCCGTGGGGCTGGCCTTTGGCTTGGGGGTGATCTTCCCCTGGCTCAAACGCTCCCTCAACCAGGGGGCTCCCCCTCTGTTCCTACGCCTCGGCCTAGGGCTGGGGCTGGTCTGGCTGGGCCTGGCAGTGCTGATGATCTGGCACCAGGGCTGGAGCCCTGCCCACGGGATTCTCACCTTGCTGGCCCTTCTCCTAGTGGGGTTGGGATCCTGAAAGCGCTCACTCGGCAGTGGTGCCGCGGAAAACGGGCAGGGCCGGCCCTGTCATCCACACGTGTTGGGTGTCAAGATCCCAGCGAATCTCCAGGTTGCCTCCCGGCAGCTCCACCGTGGCCTGGGGCTCGGCCCGCTCTTCCAAGACGGCAGCTACTAGGGCGGCACAAGCCCCTGTTCCACAGGCCAGCGTCGCCCCTGCCCCTCGCTCCCAAACCCGCAGCCGCAGGTGGTTAGGGCTGAGCACCTGCACAAATTCGGTGTTGGTGCGCTCGGGAAAGGCGGGGTGATGCTCAAACAGGGGGCCCACCCTTTCCAAGTCCAGTTTCTCCAGGGATCCCTCCTCCTCCAGAAAGACCACGCAATGGGGGTTGCCCATGCTCACTGCCGTCACCCACCACTCCCGCCCGGCCACTCGGAGCGGTTGCCGCACCACCTTTTCCTCTGGCCCGACTAGCGTGGTGGGAATCTGCTGGGCCAAAAGGCGAGGGATCCCCATGTCCACTGTTACCAAGCCATCGGGCTGCACCCGCGGCACAATCCGCCCTGCCAAGGTGTGGATCTGGTAGGCGCCATCCTGGGCGGGGATCCCCAGATCCTGCAAAAAGCGAGCCAGGCAGCGGATGCCGTTGCCGCACATCTCCGCTTCCGAGCCGTCGCTGTTGAACAGGCGCATGCTGAAATCAGCCCCCTCCTGCCCCGGCAGCAGGAAAATGACCCCATCCGCCCCCACGCCAAAGCGGCGATCGCAGAGGGCAATGGCCTCTTCTGGTGTCAGACAGGGCTGGGGCTGGTGGCGATTGTCCACCAAGATGAAATCGTTTCCCAACCCCTGGTACTTGTGGAAGGTGAGATGGGAGGGCAGCCGGGCAGCCATGCAGTGCAACAAGACAACGGGCTTCAATCCTCGTGCATTTCGAAGGGATCCTTCAAGTTCTCGGAAGGAGGTCCGAAGGCGGTGTAGATGGCAAAGGCGGTAATGACAATAGTAGTGGCCACAATAGCCACGATGAGGGAGAGGCTAGCTTCCATCGCTGGGATCCCGAGAGAGTCTCTCTAGAGTATTACACAAGTTTACAAAACATTGCGCCTCAGCGGCGACATGCACGGAATCCTCTGCCTGGCAAGGACAAGGGATGTCAAGATTCATTGCTATCGGCAAAGGGGTGGGGCCAGATTCTGGTAGCGTGATCTAAAGATGGCTGTTCTTGCGGCATTGAGTCTTTAGAGGATCCGCCGCCAGCTTTGTTCCTTCTTAACCTATGGCGAGAACTATGGCCATTCGTACCCGACTGGGCGATCTGCTGCGTCCGCTGAACTCAGAATACGGCAAAGTAGCCCCCGGCTGGGGCACCACGCCTCTAATGGCAGTCTTCATGGTGCTGTTTGGCATCTTCATGCTGATCCTCCTGGAGATCTACAACAAGTCCCTGCTGCTGGAAGACATCAACGTCTCCTGGGAGAGCCTCAGCTTCTAGTTTGGGCTTGCCAAGCGGCCTAGGTGGTGTACTCGGCGTTGATGCGCACATAGTCGTAGCTGAGATCGCAGCCCCAGGCCACGCCCTGACCGGGCCCCTGGTGGAGGTCCACCGTAAAGACGACGGGATCCCCCTTGAGGTACTTGCAAGCAGCCTGGCGGTCAAAGGGGAGGGGCATTCCCTTCTCTAGAAGCAGAAAATCTCCCAGCCGGATCTCCAGAAGGCGGCTGTCAAAAGGGATCCCTGCTCGCCCAGCGGCAGCGGCCACCCGTCCCCAGTTGGGGTCGCCCCCAAAGGCTGCTGCCTTGACCAAGGGAGAGCTGGCAATGACGCGGGCTATCTGCCGAGCCGACCGGTCGTCGGGGGCGCCCTGCACCCGGATCTCCAGCAACTTGGTGGCTCCCTCCCCGTCGCGGGCAATGGCCTTAGCTAGGTGAATGGAAACCTGGGCAACCATCTCGGCTAGGGTTTGGGCAGCTTTTGTACCCGCTTGCACCGTGGGGATCCCGCTTTGGCCGTTGGCTAGAGCCAGCACCATGTCGTTGGTGCTGGTATCCCCATCCACGGTGATTTGGTTAAAGCTGAGGTCAACAGCCTCTTTGAGGATCTGCTGCCAGAGTGGGGGATCCACAGCCGCATCGGAGGTTAGGAAAGCCAACATGGTCGCCAAGTTGGGGTGGATCATGCCGGATCCCTTGGCGATGCCTCCTACCCTGACGGTGTAGCCCTCGATGTTAGCCTCCAGAGCCGTGCTCTTGGGAACTAGATCAGTGGTGAGGATGGCGCGGGCAGCGCTCTCTCCTCCTGCCGGCGAGAGGCTGTCGATAAGGTGGGGCAGGGCCGCCTTGATTTTGGCCATTTCCAGTTGTTGTCCAATGACCCCTGTGGAGGCGGTGAGCACCTGGTGGGCGGGGATCCCCAGCCGCTCTGCCACCCAGCGGGCCAGTTGGGCATTGTTGCGCTCCCCCTCTTCGCCTGTACAGGCGTTGGCTTGGCCGGCAGTGCAGAGGATGGCCCGCACCGGCTGGCCTTGGGCGAGGATGCTCTGGTTGTAGGTGACGCAGGCGGCCTTAACCTGGTTGGTGGTGAAAACGCCAGCCCCTACCGCCTCGCTGTCGGAAACAATCAGGGCCAGATCGGCGGCGCCGGAGGGCTTGAGGCCAGCAGCTACGCCGGCAGCGCGGAAGCCACGGGGGGCAGTTACAGCACCTGCAACCGGTTTAAACTGGGCTCCTAGATCTGGTGGAATGGGTCTGGTCATACTGGCGGCTGCGCAGCTCCTAGCAAAGCGGGCCGGCTTTTGCGCTGGGAGCAGAGTGGTGTTGTTAGAACTTTACCAAAAAGCGACGTAAGGCCCCGCCTTTGAAGGTGGGGATGTAAGGCGCAGCATTTTATCCAAGGTTTCCCCTGATAAACTAGCATCATGCGCGTC
>NZ_JANSIT010000011.1:0-74823 GCF_047462215.1 Synechococcus sp. O70.1
GCCGACGCCTACACGAACTCCGGCACCAACACCCCCTCCAACCCCAACACCCACTCCCACGCTAGTGCCAACCCCAACGCTTACCCCTATTCCTCGATTTACGCCGTTTGTCCCTCTTACCCCTACCCCCAATCCAACTCCGGCCTCGACACCAACCCCGCCAACGCCAACGCCTGCACCAGAGCTTGCCTTGAGCGGCCAGTGGCTCTACGAGGGAGGGTCCTTTATCTGGCAGGGATCCCTGTGTAAGATCAATGTTGCAACTGGCATCCAGGAAACCGTCTCCATCCAGCAAAACGGCGATCAGATTATCATTTCCTCACCCAGCTTTTCTGAGCGCAGTGGCCAGCTCATCGGCAACCAACTTTCTGTTAGCGGCAGAATAGGGGGTAGCGGTACTCCAACTGTCACGTGGAGCGGTACCGTCAGCTCTGACGGGCGTTTGATTCGCGGCACAGCCACCTGTGGCAGCGCAAGCTTTGCCATTAGGCTTACCCGCCAGAGCTAAATACCCACACCGCCTCGGTCACCGCCACCACCGTTTTCCCTGTCGTCAGGCTTCTGCTGGATGGGAGGGGGAGGAGGAGGCGCGGCAGAGGTTTCCCTCACCACCTCGAGGGTATAGGGACCTCGGCCTGGGCTACCCGGAGCAACGCTGCGGGCATTCTGCGCCCAGTAGCTCTGCACTAGCACTAGGTAACAGCGGTCTAGCCGTACTGGGATCGTCAGCTCGGAGGTGGTGAAATCACCAGGCTTTGCGTCATCGTTGATGAAGAAGAATTCCGGATCAGTCTCCCTGTTGACATCAAGACCAAAGATGACCAGCAGAGGGTCGAAGACTGGACTAGTTAGGCGGATAGTAACTCCTGTAACATTGGCTGCAGAAGGAAAGTAAAGGAATCCATCGACATAAAAGGTAAACGTACCAGGGGGAGGTGGGACTTCCCGGGCATTTATGACATTGTCCTTCTCATCAAAGTAGATCTCCAAGTCGCTATTTGGCCCCAAGGTTCCACTGCGCCTTGCTCCTGGGCGCAAGCTCTTGGCCTCGAAAATCGCTGGAAAGGCTTGCGCGCAAACATTGACTGGAGGTGGCACCGTCCCTCCAGCTCCCCCACAGCCTGCCAGGAGGGCAGCCGAGGCTAGAAGGCCGCAGAAAAGCTTCAAGGGGGATCCCCAAACCTTTGATGTTGGCGCTGGCATAGATACCTCTTGCAGGCTCATTGGCTCCTCCAGATTAGACTACAGCCATTTCGGCAAGCTGCAGCGAACGGATTTGGCAATCCATCGATCCCTCCCCTTGATCCTTTGAGCAGCGACATCCAGCAGGAGCGGCTCCGTTTTAGCCTAGTGCCTCCTAGGCCCATGTCGGGTAGAGTTGGCGGTAGCTATCGACGCCGTAGTGGTTAACCTATGAACAGCCCGCTGAGTAAGAATCGGGATCCCAATCTCCTGCCTTCACAACGCCCTGAGCGAGGCAGCCCAGGCTGGAGCCTTCCCCTTGGAGGTTGGGAACTCGCCTTGTTGTGCGGATCGCTGCTATTGGGAGCTTGGGGTGGCCACCTCTTGACTTGGGCCCAGGAAGCGGAACAGCAGCCAGAGCCAGAAGTCTCACCACCGGTGAGAGACATCGATCCGGCGGTGCAGATCCGAGTTCGGAACGAGCTGGTTAAGCTCTGCGGAGAGTATCGATGCGAAAGCTATCGCTTTCCAGTGCGGGTTTTGGTCAGGCCTGAAGACACTCTGGAAACTCTGCTGGAGCGGCTGGATGCGGAGATGCTGCGGGAGGTGGACCGGGTGTTTCAAACTCGGCCTGACTTGAACCGTGTCATTGTCGATGGCTATGTCTTTGTGGGCACTCCCTCTTTCGCCAGTCGGGAAGTGCTGCTGCAAACCCTGTTTGTGCCCCGTCACCGCTGGGCGGTGGGCCGCTTTGGGCCGGAGCAGGACGGAATCTTCTATGCCGAGCTGCTGGAACAGGTAACGCCCTTTTTAACTCAGCCGCCAACCCCGACCCCTCCGCCTGAGGCTGTGCCTGAAGAGCCTGTACCTCCTCTGCCTCCCACGCCAGCTCCTATAGAGACACCAACGCCTGCGCCTCCTATGGAGACTCCAACGCCTACACCTCAAGCAACGCCAGAAGCTCCACCGCCACCAGGGGGTGTAATCGAGCGGCAACCCATCCAGCCTTGACCTGCACCTCTGGGGTTGAGACCTAAGCAGGTGGTGATTTAGGCTTCAAAGTTAGGGGCTCCCTCCCGCTTAGGTTGCTTGACTGGTGTGCACAGCATGGCAGGACACAGCAAATGGGCCAACATTAAGCGGCAAAAAGCCCGTGTAGATGCCAAAAAGGGCAGCCTATTTACCAAACTTTCCCGGGCCATCATCGTGGCAGCGCGCAACGGCCTGCCCGATCCTGACGCCAACTTTCGGCTGCGCTCGGCCGTGGAGAAAGCCAAAGCGGCAGGCATGCCTGCTGAGACCATCGAGCGGGCCATCGCCAAGGGATCGGGCAACTGGACCGACGACAGCCCCCTGGAGGAAATTCGCTACGAAGGCTACGGCCCTGGGGGGGTAGCTGTCTTGATCGAGGCGATGACCGACAACCGTAACCGCACGGCTGCCGAGGTGCGGGAGGCCTTCAGCAAAGTCGGCGGCAGCCTGGGGGAAAGTGGCTGCGTGAGCTGGCTGTTCCGGCAAAAAGGGGTGATTAGCCTAGAGGGGGTGACAGATCCCGAAGCTCTGCTGCTAGCGGTAGCCGAAGCAGGCGGGGAGGATCTCAAGGTAGAGGGAACCGACGCAGAAGTCTACTGCGATTACACCCTGCTGGAGCAGGTGGCCACCTACCTCAAAAAAGAAGGCTACCAGGTGCAAGAGGCGGCCATCCGCTGGATCCCCTCTACGGAGGTGCATGTGGAGGACCCCGAGACAGCCAAGCTGGTACTGACCCTCATGGAGCGGCTGGACCACTTGGATGATGTGCAAAATGTCTACGCCAACTTTGAGATCGACGAGGCATTGATGGAGAGCCTGGCCTAAAGGTTCTAGCGCAGCTTGACGGCGGTGCCGGCGGCGGTAACGAGGATCATTGTCGCGCTCATGTTGGTATGAATGCTAACGCCTAGGATGCCATTTGCTCCCAAACGTTTGGCTCGCTGCTCCAACTCTTCCAAAACCTTTTTCTGGGCATTCTCGAGAACTTCTTCATAGGTTCTTGTGCGTCCCCCGATGATGTTGCGGAGGCTAGCAAGGAAGTCCCGTAGAACATTGGTGCCATAAACTACCTCGGCGGTAACAATGCCCAAGTAACGCTCAACCTCTCTACCTTGGAGCACGTCTGTAGTGGTCAGCAGCATGGCTTGTTTCCGCGTCACCCCCTCACAAGATAGCCAAGCCCCTCCAAGGTGGAAAGCTCTCCAACCCAGTGGTGGGAGCTAGAATGAGCTACCTCTAGGGCACCGTTTTTCAGCTAGCCAATGACAGCCCTAGTTCGCGTAGTGGGGAGCTTGAATCTGGACTTGGTGGTGCAGGTACCACGCCATCCTGGGCCTGGGGAAACGGTGCTGGGATCCGACTACGCCACCTACCCTGGCGGCAAGGGGGCCAACCAAGCGGTGGCAGCGGCACGGGCGGGAGCCCAGGTGGAGATGTGGGGGGCAGTGGGATCTGACAGCTTTGGCCGCCTGCTGAAAGAGAACCTGGAGCAGAACGGCGTCGATACCCACCACCTGCGGGAGCTGGAAGGGCCCAGCGGCATCGCTCTGATCACTGTGGATCCAGCAGGGCAAAACCGGATTGTGGTCAGCCCCGGCGCTAACGGTCGCTACACCCCCGCCCAGCTGCCTCCTTGGACGCCGGCAGCGATGGTTCTGCTGCAACTGGAAATCCCCCTGGCCACGGTGCAGGCGGTGGCAGAGCAAGCCTTTGCCCAAGGGATCCCCATCCTGCTCAATCCAGCCCCTGTGGTGCCCCTGCCGGGATCCCTGTTGCGCCAGGTGCGCTACTTGGTGCTCAACGAAAGCGAAGCCGCTACTCTTGCCCAATCCCCGGTGGAGACACCCGCGCAAGCCGAAAAAGTGGCCCAAGCCTTGCAACGGCAGGGGATCCCGACAGTGATCGTCACGTTGGGGGGAGCAGGCTTGGTCTGGGCCGATGGCGGAGAAAGCGGCTACCTGCCGGCCCACCCTGTGGCGGTAGTGGATACCACCGCTGCCGGCGACAGCTTCTGCGGCGCTTTGGCCGCCTGCCTAGCTACTGGCAAACCCCTGAGGGAAGCTCTACGGTTTGCCAATGCCGCTGCGGCTTTGTGCGTAACCCGCCCTGGCGCTCAGCCTAGTTTGCCGCGCCGCGCTGAGATCGAGGCGTTTCTGGCCGCTGCAGGCCCCCATCCTTAAGCACAGCTTCCTGCGCTACACGGAAAAGGCCTCTTGGCGGTGCTGCCGCAGCCGCTCCAGGCTAAGAGGGCCCTCAAGGTGTTGCCAGGGAAGGGGATCCGCCGGATCCCAGTTGCTGTGGACGTAGTAGTCCAAGGGCGGAAGCTTTCCTTTGAGCTCTTTGAAAGCACGCCGGTAGCTGCCCAGGGAGTCGCCAAACTCCCGCGCCAACTGCAAAACCTGCGCTACTCGTCGATCCCCTCTGGAAATCAGAGCCTGAATGACCGACCAACTATAGCTTTCTGGGCGGAACTCAATCCCCAAGGGACGCAGGTGTTTTTGGTACCACTGCAGCTTTTTCTCCGCCTGGGGATCTACCCCCTGCCACTGAAAGGGAGTATGGGCTTTGGGCACAAAGGTGCTACAGCCCAAGGTCAAGCGCAGGCGGGGAGCCACCTTCTTGAGCTCCTTGAAGAGGGCAACCGTGGCCTCGAGATCGGCCTGGGTCTCTGCCGGGATCCCCACCATGCCATAGAACTTGATCCCCCTCAGGCCGCCAGCCTGGGCGTGGGCTGCCGTCGCCAAGATCTCTTCGTTGGCCAGCTTTTTGTTAATGACCTGGCGCAGCCGCTCCGAGCCGCTCTCGATGGCCACGGTGATGGACTGGCTGCCGCGACGGGAGAGAACTTGCGCCAGGCGAGGCGTGACCGTGCCCGTGCGCACCGAAGCCAGGCTGAGGCGCACCCGCTCAAAGCGATCCTGGGCCAGGTACTCCAGCAGCTGCTCAAATTGGGGGTGCTGGGTTACCGAGGCCCCCAAAAGGCCAATCCGCTGGGTTACCTGCAGCCCCCGCTCCACTGCGGGGATCAGATGCCCCTCCACCTCAGCAGCGCGGAAGGGCAGGTTCAGGTAGCTGGCCAGGCAAAAGCGGCACATCTCCGGACAACTGCGCACCACCTCCACCATGTAGATGTTCTCCCAGGCTGCCTTGGGGGTAACCACGGTGGAAACCGAGAGGGTGTTGCCGCGGAAGGTATGCTTGCGGATGGAGCTGGGGATCCCGTCCAGCTTGGGGATGACTTTCTCCACCGGGCCCTCGGGCTCGCGGTAATGCACCTCGTAGAGGCTGGGCACGTAGATCCCTGGTACCTGGGCCAGCGCCTGCAGCTTTTCCGCTCGGGATCCCCGCCTTACCTGGCGGTAGGTCTGGATCATCTGCTCCACTAGCCCCTCCCCGTCCCCCAGCAGGATGAGGTCGAAGAACGCAGCAAAGGGCTCAGGGTTGGCCGTCAACACTGGGCCACCACCGAAAACCAAGGGATCCGCTTCCCCCCGCGCCTCGGCCTGGAGAGGGATCCCCTGTCGCTCCAGCAGATCCAGGATATGGACGTAGTCCAGCTCCCAAGACAGGGAAAAGCCCATCAGCTCTGGATCCCGCGGCAGAGGTTCGGCCAGATCTGTAAAGAGGCGGGAGACGACCACATCTTGACGGCTGGCCAGCAGGCTCCAGATGACCTGGTAGCCAAGGCTGGTGATTCCTACTGAGTAAGTGTTGGGAAAGGCGTAGATGACCCGCACGGCGTCCGGGTCGGGTGTGGCCGGGGTGAAAAGAAGCTGCTCGAGGGCAAACTCCGAAGGGGTCAAGGCAAGACGGCAAGGAGCTCCTTTCCCAGCTTAGCCGGGTTTTGCAGGATTCACCGCGCTGCGCCGGCAAGCTCCAGGTACTTTTGCTTTACCGCCTGAATATCTTGCCACATCAGCCACTTGGGACTGCCGGGGGTGCGGTCGGGGTTACGCAGCAGATAGGCTGGGTGAAAAATCGGCATGCACCAGCGCCCCTGCCACTGGATCCACTCGCCGCGAATCTTGGTAATGCCCCGCTTATCCCCCAGAAGGGAGCGCACCGAGGTGGCGCCGGTCAACAAAATGATCCAGGGATCCACCAGGCGGATCTGCTCCAACAAGTAGGGCCGGCAGGCGTCCATCTCCTCCTGGGTGGGCACGCGGTTGTTGGGGGGACGGCACTTGACGACATTGCAAATGTAGGTGTCCCGTTCGGAATCTAGCCCCACGGAGGCCAAGATCTTATCGAGCAACTGCCCCGACTTGCCCACGAAGGGCAGCCCTTGCAGATCTTCCTGTTCCCCCGGCCCCTCGCCGATGATGAGAATCCTTGCCTTGGGGTTGCCTCGGTGCACCACCACATGGGTACGGTTGGCCGCCAACTCGCAGCGCTGGCAGACTCGGCAGTGCTGCTCCAGTTGTTCCAGATCCCGATAGGTACCGGGGGGAATGGGCACCTGGGCCGAGAGCGGGATCTGATCCCATTGGGGAAAAGTCTCCGCAGTGGGGGCAGGCGGCTCTAGGGGATCGTCAAACAGGCTGGGCTGAAGCTCCGAGCCTCTTTTCTTGGCAGCCATTGCAAGCTGGGGGTTCCTTGTGCAGCGATCTTCGGCTGCTCCTTTGCCCTTGTCAAGCTGGGAGGCTCTTTCCCCCAAAAGGCAGCCTTTACGTCTTGTTAAACTGAGGAAACAAAAACCGGCCCCAGCCCCATAGGCCTGTATGCTGCTTCTATCCAAAGACCTGCCCAACCTCGACTACCGCCCCACCCTGCAGCGCTTCGGCGAGGACTGGCGGGATCCCCTTTCAACTCTCTTGGGCTGGGGGCGGGCTGCCGGCGCCGATTTGGTGGAGATCTTCCTGGAGCGGGTCAACTCCATCAGCTGCCTGGCGGAAGACGACGCCATCACCAGTATCACCCCTCGGCTTTCCACCGGCGCGGGGGTGCGGGTGTTTCGTGGCCTGGCTGACTGCTACGTCAGCACCAACGATCTCTCCTTTGCCGGCCTCAAAGCTGCTCTGGAAAAAGGCCTGCTGCTCATGGGCCTTACCCCCCCTGGCCCTGCCGCTTTGGTCTCCCCTGCCAACCTAGGGCTGCTCCAAGACTACGCCGAGCGCCGCAGCAAAGACGGCTGGCTCAAGGAATGCAGCCCTATCGGCGAAATGGGGGAGATCCTGCTGCGGGCCAACGCAGAGCTGAAGCGGCAAGCTCGCCACGTCCAGTCCCGCCGCACCAACTACTTCCGCGACTGGCAGGAGATCCTGGTGGCCTGCAGCGATGGCACCTTTGTGCGTGACATTCGCCTCACCCAGTCGGTCAGTTCTACCCTGCTCTGCGCCGACGGCGACCACCGGGCTTCCGTTAGTCAACGGGCGGGGGGCACCGGGGATCCCGACTTTTTGCGCCGCTGGGATCTTGTAGCCCACAGCCAGGAGCTGGCAGAGGCTGCCGGCCAGATGCTCTATGCCGACTACGTGGAATCGGGCACCTACCCCATCGTCATGTCCAACGCCTTTGGCGGCGTGATCTTCCACGAAGCCTGTGGGCATCTCTTGGAAACCACTCAGATTGAGCGCAAAACCACCCCCTTTGCCGACAAAAAAGGCCAGAAAATTGCCCACAAAAACCTCACCGCCTGGGATGAGGGGCTCTCCGAGGGGGCTTTTGGCAGCCTGGATGTGGACGACGAGGGCATGCCGGTTCAGCGCACCCTGCTCATTGAAAAGGGCATTTTGAAGAACTTCCTGGCTGACCGCGCTGGCTCCATGCGCACTGGCCACCCTCGCACCGGCAGCGGTCGCCGCCAGAACTACACCTTTGCCCCCGCCAGCCGCATGCGCAACACCTACATCGCCCCCGGCGATGCCGAACTGGACGATCTTTTTGCTTCTGTTGACAAGGGCATTTACTGCAAGCGCATGGGGGGAGGTAGCGTCGGCCCCACGGGACAATTCAACTTTGCCGTTGAAGAAGCCTACCTCATCGAAAACGGCAAAATTACCAAGCCCCTCAAGGGGGCTACCCTAATCGGGGAAGCCAAGGACATCCTGGCCAAGATCTCCATGTGCTCCAAGGATCTTCGCCTAGCCCCTGGCTTCTGTGGTTCTGTCAGCGGCAACATCTACGTCACCGTGGGTCAGCCCCACATCAAGGTGGACGCCATCACCGTGGGCGGGCGCTAGATCCAGGGATCCCCCATGGCCTACGACAACGTTTGCAAATACCTGGCAGAGCGCTTCCCGGAGCAGTTTACCGGCTGGCTGGTAGGAGAAGTGGCTGCGCCGGTGCAGATGCTGCCTACGGAATTGTCAGAGGAGCCCATCCGGGCAGACTCCGTGATTTTGTTGGGGCTTCGGCAGAGCATTTTGCATCTGGAATTTCAAACAGATCCAGATCCTGAAATCCCCTTTCGCATGGCTGACTACCGGCTTCGCTTCTATCGGAAATATCCCCAGCTACCGGTGCGGCAGGCGGTCATTTATCTTCGCAAAACGCGCTCGGAGAGGGTTTTCCAAACCTTTTTCCGCCTAGAAAGGCTCAGCCATGAGTTCGAGGTCATTCGCTTGTGGGAATGCAACTTGCCAGCCGGAGCCGTTCGCGTGAGCGGTGCGGAGCACATTCGCGTGAGCGGTGCGGAGCACGTTTGGCAAGCCCTGCTCCCTTTTCGCGTCTTGAGTCAGGTGGAGGATCCGGCAGAAACCTTGCGGGGAGTGGTCAGTGAGCTAGAGCGCTTGCCAGACCTCAACGAGCGACGGGAACTGGCAGCGGCAACAGCCGTTTTGGCAGGACTAGCATTGGATCGGTGCTGAATTCGACAAATCATGAGGTCTTTGGATATGAGGGAGTCGGTGATCTACCAAGAGTGGCGGGCAGAAGCTCTGCGCGAGGGCCTGGAAGCAGGGCGCAAAGAAGGTCTGCAACTGGGCCTGCAACAAGGACTGCAACAGGGATTGCAGCATGGAGAAGCAACGCTGGTTTTGCGGCTTTTGCGGCGGAAGCTGGGATCCCTTGACCCGGCTCTGGAAAACAGGATTTGGACTTTGCCAACGTCGCAACTGGAGGCGCTGGGGGAAGCGCTGCTGGATTTCAACAGCGTGGAGGACTTGACCGCCTGGCTGGCCCGTCGGTAGGGGAGAGAAGGAGTGGCGATACTGCAAGTTGAGGCCTTGGCCGAACGGGTGCAAAGCTGTGCCCAACGTTTGGGGATCCCCCAGTTTGATCTCTACGGGGCTCAAGTGGACGAAACCAGCGTGCAGGTAGATCACGGGGAACCTCGCCAGGTCAAGGCTTCCCACCGCTGCAGCGTAACGGTGCGGGCCTGGAACGACCAAGGGCAGGTGGGGGTGACCTCCACCACCGATGTCGATGAGGCGGGGCTGGAACTGGCTCTGCAGATGGCCTTTGAAGCCAGCCACTTCGGTGTGCGGGAACATGCGCCCCAATTTAGCCCAGAGGCCAAGCTGCCCATTCTCCAGCCCTGCAACGACAAAAGGCCCCTGGCGCTGGCTAGCGAGCTCCTAGAGCAACTGGTGGCTGCTGAGAAGGCTTTGCTGGGATCCCATCCCGCCATCCAAGGGGTACCCTACAACAGCTTGGCCCAGCGGCAGATTGACCGCTTTTACCTCAACAGCGACCAAGCCCTGCGCCAAGAGGGCCACACCCTGGCCTCCATTTTTCTCTACGGGAAAGCAGAACAAGAGGGCCGCAAACCCCGCAGCGCCGGCGCCATGCGGGTGGCTCGCAGCCTGGAGGAGCTGGATATTCAAGGTTGCACCAAAGAAGCTGCCGAGAAACTCATCAGCCACCTGGAGTACGAGCGGATCCCTTCTGGAAAATACACGGCGGTTTTTTCTGGGGAAGCTTTTTTAAGCCTCTTGGGAGCTTTCTCCAATCTCTTCAACGCCCAGAACATCCTCGACAACCAAAGCCTTTCCACCCCCGACTCGCTGGGCAAGCAGATTGCCTCACCTCTCCTATCGGTGTGTGATGACGCTCTCCACCCAACCAACGTAGGAGCGATCAGCTTTGACGGCGAAGGCACCCCCACCCGCCGCGTTCCCCTCATCACCAACGGTGTCCTAACCCACTTCTTGCACAGCGCCGGCACTGCCAAACGTCTGGGGGCCCAGCCCACCGGCCATGCCAACATCGGCGCCAAAGTGACGGTTGCCGCCCACTACTATCACGTGTTTGCTGGCGCACCGCCGGAGAGCACCTATGACTTGGCCACGGCTGAGAACGTGGTCTGGATTGACGAGTTGCAGGCTCTCCATGCTGGAGTTAAGCCTCTACAGGGATCCTTCTCCCTACCCTTTCAGGGCTGGTGGGTGCGCCAGGGAGAGCGCATCAGCATCGAGGCAGCCACAGTAGCCGGGGACTTTCTGGAGCTGTTGAAGTCGATTTTCTACGTCGAGCCGGAGCCACAGGTCACTCCTGCTGGCCTGTGTCCCCGCATTTGGGTAGCTGACCTCTCCATCACCGGCCAATAGCCCCATGAAACTCACCCGCCTCGACCTCAACAGTTGGCTTGTCCAGACCCAGAGGCAGACCTTCCTCCTGGATCCGTGGCTGGTGGATCCTTTGGTCTTCTTTGGCCTGCCCTGGTTCCTCCGCCTGGAGCACCGCCAGCCGCCCCCCTTTACCCCGGAGACTCTGCCCAAAATTGACGGGATCCTCCTCAGCCAGGGCCAGCCGGATCACTGCCACCCGCCTACCTTGCGAAGGTTGGACAAGCAGATCCCGGTTTTGGCTTCGCCAACGGCTGCCAGAGTGGCGCGGGGCCTTGGCTTTACCACCGTGCAGGCGCTAGATCCCTGGCAGGGGGTACAGTGGGGGGATTTGCGCATCACAGCAGTTCCCGGCGCGCCTTTGGGGCCGGTGCGGGAGCTGGGCTTTTTGCTGGAAGAGACCTCCTCGCAGACACGGCTTTACTACGAGCCTCACCTTTCCCAACCGGATGTCCGCCCGCGGCTACAGCAGGAGTTTTCTCCCATCCACACTCTGTTGATTCCGGTGGTGGGGCAAATCTTTCCCCTCTTGGGCGAGGTCATCATGGGGCCGGAGCGAGCCCTGCAGGTGGTGGCAGCCCTGCGCCCGCAGCAGGTGATCCCGACGGCGATGGGAGAGGTGAACTACCAGGGCTGGTTGGCCGCCCAGATCCGCCCTCTGGGGAGCCTAGAGGAGTTTCGGGAAAAGCTGGGATCCCTGAACGCTGCCACCGGCCAATCGATCCGACTATGCTGCCCTGCTCCTGGGGAAGCGGTGTCTCTTTCTGTTGCAGCCAAGGCATGAGCATTCCTTCCCAAGTCCCGCCTGGCCCTGATCTGGTGGCTATTTTGCGGGCAGATTACGCTCGCTTTCCCAAAAATCAAACTTACTCAACTTACGATCCCCAAGTTTACTTCCGGGATCCCCTCAACGAGTTTTGCGGCCTGGATCGCTATCGAGCCATGATCGACAGCCTGGGGCGGTGGCTGCAAGATATCCATCTCGAGCTGCACGACATCCAACCGGTCGGCGCTATATTAGCACCGAGTGGACGCTAAGGGGATCCCTGTCTTTTTTGCCCTGGCGTCCCCGCCTGTGCATCCCTGACTAGACAGCAATGCAACTCAACGCCACCCTCAATCCCTAGCGCTGCTCTCGCTGGCAGGTACTGCTGCAAGCTTTAGAGGGCGGGGAGTTTCTTTGCTAGAATTAGAAAGCTCACTTTTCGGCGCTGCTGAAAAGTAGTTGCATAGGTGCACTGGAGAGATGGCCGAGTGGTCGAAGGCGCAGCACTGGAAATGCTGTGTGGGGCAACTCACCGTGGGTTCGAATCCCACTCTCTCCGTCACAGAATCGTTTCCCCAGCTGCTGAGGTTTCCTGAGCTCCGGTCGTATGACTCTGCAGCTTGTTAGCTCCGCTTTTGCCCCCTCAGAACCCATCCCCTCCCGCTACACCTGTGAAGGAGACGACCTTTCTCCCCCCTTGAGTTGGTCGGGGGCACCTGCAGGAACCCAAAGCTTTGCCCTGATCATGGATGACCCAGACGCCCCCAGAGGCACCTTTGTCCATTGGGTAGTCTACAACTTGCCTGCCAGGGTCACGAGTCTGCCAGAAGGGATCCGCTCCGACAGCGATCTCCCCCAAGGGGCCGTCCACGGGCAAAACAGTTGGGGTCGGAACACTTATGGTGGCCCTTGCCCTCCCAGCGGCACCCACCGCTACTTCTTCACCCTCTACGCCCTGGACAGGCAGCTAGCCTTAGCTCCAGGAGCCACCAAAGAGGCCTTGCTACGGGCCATGGAAGGCCACATCCTCGCCCAGGCGCAGCTGATGGGCACCTATCAAAGGAGGGGAAGCTCGGGGTAGACCCCCCATCCCTGCGTAGATCTTAGACTGAGGAGATCCCACAGCTCTTCTCTCCACACCACCGAGCCAGCCACTGCTTTTCTACCCAAAACGGGGATCCCTACCTGGGCCGGCAACTGCCAGACCAAGGCAGGCTCTAGTCGGGAGGAGAGGGCTGGTGCCGCTTCCAGGAGCACCCACCCTAGGCAGTCGGCCTTGGTTTGCCGCAGCAAAGCTGCAAAGGCGGCTGCTTGGCTGAGGGCAGCTTCTTCAGGCAGCGTCAGAAGTACCTTGAACCCCCACGCAGCAGCTAGGTCAGCCCAGGTTTGGCCAGGCCCCAGAGGGTCGGCAAGGCTTCCGGGCACCACCAGCAGCGGGGCCTTCTCTCCCTCCCAAGCAACCATCTGCCGCCAGAGGGTTCTAAGCTGGGCTTCAGAAGGGCTGGGATCCACCTCGAGCAGGCCCCAAGGGGCTTGCACCGCCTGCTGCCAGGCCTCTGCCACTCCTAGTGCTGCCCGACTTCCAGGCCAGGTGTCTGCCACCATCACTCTCATGGCTCCCCTGTCTCGGCTTCCCAGAGGCTTAGAAACTCGGGTTGCACCTCAAAGCCGAACACCAAGGCCATGTCGCGCAGCATCGAGACCGATCCCAGTTTCTGCTGCTTAAACCAGCGCATCAGCACAAAAATCTTCTGGTAGACGAAGATCTCCAATGCCTCCGGGTTGTAGACGATCCCTTCGCGCGGGTTGAACTGGTGGGGCACCAGCATGGCGGCGTAACGGGCCAGCTCACCACTGCGCCAGTCGAGAAAGTAGGGCATCCAGGGGTAAACCGTGTCCCAGCGGATGAACCACAGGCGCACTTCTGGGATCTCCGAGAGCTCGCGCGGATCGTCGGGGCTGCGCGGCCAATCGATGGCGCACTGAACCTGCTGAGCGGCGCCAACGGGATCCGCCATCAAGGTTTTCACCAACTCATGGCCCGGCGTTAAATCCAGGGTTTGAATGGCTTTGGCCGGCAAGTAGAAGGTAATCGGCACGACGACAAGCAGTTACCTTAACGTCTTAAGTCCTGGCCAGGGATGTGGATAGCATCAACCCCTTGCAGCTTATCTCAGCTCTGGGCTATTCACCCCTGCCAGCGGGATCCCCAGCCGAGTTAGGTCGAGAACAAAGCCTGCCGCCACCAAGAACACCTGGTCTGCCAGCGGGGCCAGCTTCTGAGTGAGCTCCCCCATCCGATCGCGAAACTGACGCCCCAGCGGATAGGCAGGCACCACTCCCCAGCCTACTTCTTCGGAAACCAGGATCACTTTTCCTCGGCAGCCTTGCAACGCTCTCAAGAAGGATTGCGCCAAGGGATCCCATTCCCCAGGCGAGCAGTCCAAGCTCTGGGCCACCCAGCCCCCCAGCGAATCCACTAGGGCACAGCAGGGCTGAGGTAGCTGCTGCAGTTCGGCGCCCAGGTCAGGCCCCGTTTCCCAGGTTTGCCAGGTGGGAGGACGCCGCTGCCGATGCTGTCGAACCCGCTCCGCCCACTCCGGGTCAGCCTCAGGATCCGGCTTAGGCCCCGTGGCCAGGTAGAAGACCGGCAGTCCGGAAGCGGCAGCTAGGCTCTCCGCCAGCCGACTTTTACCGCAGCGGGCAGGGCCGCAGATAAGTACAATCGCCATCAGGCAGGAGGAGGGAAGTCCATTGCCTTAGCTTAGCGGTTGAAAACCCCTGCGCGGAGCTCGGGCACATTCTCTGGATCTGTGAGTTTGGAGCTAGGATAAAGCTCAATTAGGAGCAGTTTTACAAGAGGCATGACGGATCCCAAGCCAGCATCTTCCCCTGGCCAAAATGCTGCTTCAGCTGCCTCGCCAACCTTTCCTCCCCTTTGGCTGAGCCTGGCGTTGGGGATCACCACCGCGCCGGTTTTGTTGGGCTTGGTCTTGGCGGATCGGGCGGGGAAGTGGCTGGGATCTCTGAACTGGGAGGATCCGGGCTGGTGGTTGGGGGAACGGCTGCCCAACCTCGACAGCGCCTCTCTCGGCTGCCAGGCGCAAGAGCACCCTGATTCTGAGCCGGTGAAGTAGCTGGCCTGCTGCCTGCATATCATAGGTAGAACAGGTTCCTAGCAGGAGTGAGCAGTCTTTGCGGAGATCGCTTAGGCCAGCCCGAGATTTCACCTCCAGCTTCTTGGGAGAGGTGGGTTGGCTAGTGGCTTTTTTCTTTACGGCAGTGGTGAGCGGCTGCGTGGGTTACCTCTTCGGCCAACGTGCTCTCTCGGGGGTCTCCTCCCCAGTTACCGAAACCAGCACTTCTTCTGCCTCGCGGGTCATTCGCGATCCCCGCACTGTGCCCCTCCTCAACGAGGCGGAGGTGATCGCAGCAGCGGAAGCCCTTCTTCGCCCGCCTTCAACTCCTACTCCGCTTTTTACACCCCCACCTGTAGCCATTGCCCCTCCTACCCCCACTCCTCCACGCCGCTTGTCTCCCGAGTTGGCTTCGGCTCCCTCTCCCTTGCCTACCCCGCAGCCTGCCTCCCCCTCTCCGCCGCCGCGTCCTTCGCCACCACCTCCGCCTCTCCAAGTGGCTGCCAGCGGGCAGGTGGCCATGCAGGTGCTCTCCGTGCGTCGCGAGGGAGGGCAGGTGGTTTTAAACGTTGCCCTACAAAACAATTCGCCGGAAACGGTGCGCTTTCTCTACAGCTTCCTCAACGTTACTGACGACAACGGCCGGCCAATCGACGCTCTCATCCAGGGCTTGCCTGGAGAGCTGCCTCCCAACAGCCAAGTTTTCCAGGGAACGATCCGCATCCCTGCTTCCACCTTGGCTGGCTCCCGCTCATTGTCTTTGAGCCTAGCGGATTATCCCAGCCGCCGCCACCAAGTTGGGGTCAGCGGGATCCCCGTGCCACCCTAGCCTCTTCTTCTGCCCGTGGAGTTGAGAACCGGTGCCCAGCCCAGCCTTTGAGCGCCCTGAGCAAATCCGGGAGCTCTTTGACCGCATTGCTCCTCACTACGACGCCCTTAACCAAACTCTAAGCCTGGGGCTACATCAGGTTTGGAAGCGCATGGCCGTACGCTGGTCGGGTGCGGCTGCGGGGGAGCGGGTGTTGGATCTCTGCTGTGGCACTGGCGACCTGGCCCTGCAACTGGCCCGGAGAGTGGGACGAGGCGGACAGGTGGTGGGACTGGATTTCTCCCCAGCCATGCTGGCCATTGCCCAGCGCCGGGCCCGGCAATTGTTCCCCGACTACTCCCTGGAGTGGGTCTTGGGCGATGCTCTGGCCTTGCCTTTTCCGGATGGCAGCTTTGACGCCATTACGATGGGCTACGGCCTGCGCAACGTAACCGACATTCCTCAGGCCCTGCGGGAGATTTGCCGGGTGCTCAAACCTGGCCGCCGCGCTGCCATTTTGGATTTCCATCGCCCCAGGGGGATCCCTTTCCTGGAGAGCTTTCAGCGCTGGTACCTCAACAGCTGGGTTGTGGCTCAGGCCAAAGCCCTGGGATTGGCAGCCGAATATGCCTACATTGACCCTAGCTTGGATCGCTTTCCCTCCGGAGAACAACAGCGGCAAATGGCCTTGCAGGTGGGATTTTCTGCTGCCAAGTTCTATCCTCTCGCCGGCGGCATGATGGGGGTGCTGCTGGTGGCCCGCTAGTCTTCCACCACCCCAGCGCTGAGGAGAACCCTGCTGCCAAGTTCTGGCAGGGCAGGGGCGGCCGTAACCAGCACTTCTTGGACGCGCGCCTCCTCGGAGGGGGGCTGCGCCAGGCGCAAGGCAACAATGGCACTGCCCTGGGCATCTACTTGAAAGCTGCCGCAGTAGAGCATCTCCTCAGTGTCCAGCTTGAGCCAAAGGTGGTAGCGCTCCCCTTCAGGCAAAGGGGGCAGATCCCTTGCTGCCAAAACCACCGCCTGCCACTCCCCCGGGCGAAACAGCAAGTTAGCTGACCCTGCCTCCCCTTGCAAGGTAACTAGGCGAGATCCCGGCTGTTGGAGCAACTGGGCCAGCGCCTGCCCCGCTTCTAGGGGAGCTGGCTGCGGGGTCTGCCGTAGCCGCCAGTTATCGAAAGCCAGCAACAGCAGGGCCACTGCCCCTAGGCCCCTCAACCAGCGCTTTTTGAGGCGAGCCAGCCCTAGAGAAGGCAAGGCTGGCTGGGGGGGGATGGGCGGGGCGCCCGCTTCTGCCATCACCTGGCTTCGCACGCTGGCTGACGGGATCACCCCCGGCAGCCCATAGGGCAACAGATGCAGGGCTTCTTGGAGGGCTTGCAATTCTGCCGCTAGCTGGGGCTCTTGAGCCAAGCGCGCCTCTAGGGCCCTTGCCTGCTCGGGTGGCAAGATCCCCAGCAGATAATCGGCTAGGATTTCTTCTCCCAGCTCAGAGGAACATGTAGACATGGCCATCCCAAAGCCCCGCCGCCTTACTGGTCAAGCAGAGGCCGCAGGGATCTCCGCAACTTGCAGAGGGCTTGGCGAGAGCGGGCTTGGACGGTTGCCAGGGGCATCCCCAGCTCCTGGGCAATGTCTGCCGCGCTTAGGCCTCGGTAGTAGAGTAACTCCAGCAGCTGGCGCTGGCTTTCCGAGAGTTGACTGAGAGCCTCCTGAACGGGCTGCCGCCGCTCTTCGACGGAGAGCTGCTCAAAGGGGGCTGGGGATCTATGGCTGGCAATCAGCAGAGGCTGCCAGGGTTTCCCGAGGCGGCGCTGGCTGCCTCGAGAGCGCAGACGCTCAAGGGCCTGCGCCCGGGTCAACCTACACAGAAGACTGTTGATGGATCCCTGCCTTGGATCGTGGCTGGGCTTCCGCCAGAGAAGGGCAAACACCTCCTGAGTTAGATCCTCCGCCTCAGTCATACAGCCCAGGATCTGGAGGGCCAGGCCATAGACCAAGCTGGCGTAGCGATCATAAAGAGCCGCTAGAGCAGCAGGCTGCCCCGCTTTGAGGCCTTCCATCAGCTCCAAATCGGTGCAGGCTGGCCAATTCCTCACCCGCTTGCGCCAGAGGAAACCGACCTGCTTGTCCATCATTTGCCCCCCTGCCGCCGAAGTTGACAAGCAGTACGCCTAGGCCTCCGCCTAGCTGCGCTTCGGGGTTGGGAAAGATCCAGTGACCGCCTGGATCTTTTGCCGCCGCCCACCGCGCTCAATCTCCAGCTCCAGCTTGCTGCCTACCTCCATGCGCTCCACCTCTTGCTGCACCTGGTCGGCAGTGGTTACAGGGCGGCCATTGATGGAGAGAATGATGTCGCCAGCGCGCAGCCCGGCCCGCTCGGCTGGGGATCCCTGAACAACCTCGCCGATGAGCACCCCCCGATCCACCGTTACGAAAATGCGGCTGTTGGGATCCTGGTTGAGGCGTTCCTTCAGCTCAGGAGTGAGGGTAAGCATGCGGATGCCCAAGTAGGGGTGATCCACCCTGCCCCGGGCAATCAACTGCTTGGCCACCCGCTGGGCTGTCTCAATAGGGATGGCAAAGCCCAGCCCCTGCGCTCCCTGGATGATAGCGGTATTGACCCCAATCACTTCCCCTTGGGCGTTGAGCAGCGGACCGCCAGAGTTGCCGGGGTTAATGGCTGCATCGGTCTGGATGAAAGACACCCGCTTGTCGGGCACGCGGATCTCGCTGCTGGAACGGCCCAAGGCACTGATGATCCCAGCGGTTACCGTGTTGTCTAGCCCTAGCGGGTTGCCAATGGCAATGGCCCACTGGCCCGGCTCGAGAAGCTCGGAGCGGCCCAGCTTCACCGTTGGCAAGTTTTGGGCGTCAATCTTCACCACAGCAATGTCCGTAACTGGATCCGTACCGATGACCTTGCCCTCAAAGCTCCGGCTATCTTTCAGCGTCACCGTTACTTTGTCAGATCCCTCTACCACGTGGGCATTGGTGATGATCTGGCCGTCCGGGCTAATGATAAAGCCGGAGCCGGTGCCTTGCTGTCGCCGCTGTCGCGGCAGGGGAGGGATCACCTGGCCAAAGAACTCGCGGAAAAACGGGTCGCTAAAGAACTCCTCTGGGAAAGCCCCAGGAACGTTCACTGTCCGCTCCGCGTCGATGCGCACTACTGCCGGCCCCACCTTCTGGGCCACCTCGGCAATAAAGTTTAGGTTCAGCTGGGGCGGAGTTGCCGTCGTCTGAGCCAATACCCCCTTGCCTCCCACCAGAGCTGCCCCCAGACCCATGCCCAAGAGCACCAGCAGCACTGACAAGAGAAGAGACCTTAGCCCCGAGACAGCCCAAGGCCGCAAAAAGGGAAATCCTCTTTCCCCCTGCGACAAACAGTGCGGTTGGGTAGAAGTGCCTGAACTGGGAGAGGGTTGCTCTGGCGTGGAGGGGCTGCGCTTCATGGCCACAGGAAAAAGGTGTAAGCCCTACCTGAAGGGAGAAACCTAGGGCCTAATCTAGCACGGACAGCAGAGTTCCCACAGCGGCGACGGCAGCGCTTTTCCGCACCTCTATTAAGGCCAAAGAGCAGCAGCATCTACTGGTTTGGGGTAGTCCACCCCACTTTTGGATCGGGTTTGATGGAAGGGGAATGCCAAAGTAGCTCTTGCCCTTGGCTTTGGCCAGCTTGCCGCTAACGTAGAAGTGGAGCTCAGGGATTGAGACCATGACCAACCTAGCCCGTCGCCTGTTGGCCTCTCTAGCGGGGGGGATGCTCTGGCTACCGGTGGCTACGCCGGTTCTGGCGCAGAGGGATCCCTTGCCACCTCCGCCCCGTGGCGAGGGATGGCGGCCTGTAAATCCAGGGACAGACAGAAACGGCTTTGGCCAGCCCTTTCAACTGCGAGCCACGCTGCTGTTGCGCTCCGGAGACTTGATCCAAGCAGTGCACCGCTCTGCTGAGCCCCTTTTCTTGGCCCCTGGCGAAACTCGCACCGTCAGACTCACTCTGGAAACCCCTCTGCGGGATATCTACGGCAACACGGTTGTTCCGGCAGGAGCCCTCCTAGAAGGCCAATTCCAGCCAGTAAGCGGCGGCGCCCAGTTTGTCTCGCGAGCGTTGATTTTCAATGGCCAATCCTACCCCCTCTATGCGCAAAGCCAGGTGATCCCGCTGCGCAAGGATCCCCGTCACACCTCCGCGGAAGCAATTGTCCAAGATGCCCTGATTGGGGCAGCCGCAGGGGCTCTCTTGGGGGGCCTTTTGGGCGACCGGGTGATCTCAACCGAGAAAGTGCTGGGCGGAGCAGCCGCAGGGGCGGTGATTGGCAATGTAACAGCGCCAGAAGTGGCGGTGATTGAGGCCAACGCCAGCCTGACCTTGAGGGTTACGCAAGACTTTCAACCCTATCTGCCCTAGCGGCAAAGGGAGAGCTCCTTTCCTGGGAAAGATTTTAAGAAGTGTGAAGATCTAAGATGGCAGACGGCAGGCATATCGGAAAATAGCATGCGGGTATGCCTGCCATACTCCTTTTTTAAAAAAGCGACTTGAGGATGGATATCCATGAGCGTTATCACGAAGTCGATTGTGAATGCGGATGCGGAGGCCCGCTACCTCAGCCCGGGAGAACTGGATCGGATTAAGTCCTTTGTTACCTCGGGGGAGAAGCGGCTGCGCATCGCTCAAGTCTTGGCGGAGTCGCGCGAGCGCATCGTTAAGCAAGCAGCTGATCAGCTCTTCCAGAAGCGTCCCGACATTGTCTCTCCAGGGGGCAACGCCTATGGGGAGGAAATGACGGCAACTTGCCTGCGGGACATGGACTACTACCTGCGCCTGATTACCTACGGGATCGTTGCCGGCGACGTTACCCCGATTGAAGAGATCGGCTTGGTGGGTGTGCGGGAGATGTACAACTCTCTGGGCACGCCCCTCCCGGCAGTGGCGGAGAGCATCCGCCTCATGAAGCAGGTAGCCATGGGTCTTTTGTCTCCCGAGGACGCGGCTGAAGCGGCCTACTACTTCGACTTTGTCGCGGGAGCCATGAGCTAGGCTCTTTTTCGACTGCCCTCTGTTTAAGGTTGTTTGATTTAGGAAGCTCATCATGCAAGACGCCATTACTGCTGTTATCAACAGCTACGATGTCCAAGGCAAGTACCTCGACAGCTCGGCCATGGACAAGCTAAGGGCTTTCTTCGCCACGGGCGAGCTGCGGGTGCGAGCGGCTGCCACTATTGCCGCCAACGCTTCCAACATCATTAAGGAGGCTGCTGCCAAGGCCCTGCTCTACTCCGATCTCACCCGCCCTGGTGGCAACATGTACACCACCCGTCGCTATGCTGCTTGCATTCGCGACATGGACTACTACCTGCGTTACGCCACCTATGCGATGTTGGCGGGGGATCCCTCCATCCTCGACGAGCGGGTGCTCAACGGCCTCAAAGAAACCTACAACTCGCTGGGGGTGCCAATTGGGGCAACGATTCAGGCCATCCAAGCTATGAAAGAAGTAACCGCTGCTTTGGTGGGCCCTGAAGCCGGCAAAGAAATGGGTGTGTACTTCGACTACATCTGCTCTGGCCTCAGCTAACTGCCAGCCTCGTGGCCTTGGCGTGAAGTTCATCTAACAAGCACGACAGGCGACTTGCCCCAGGGATCTGGTGTGCTAACTAAGGTACGCGAGCTTTCTGAGGTGGGTCGCCTGTGTTGCTGGTCAAGTTAATCCTTGCCAGGGGGGATCCTCCACCATGCGCATGTTTAAGATTACCGCTTGTGTGCCTAGCCAAACCCGAATTCGCACCCAACGGGAGCTGCAGAATACCTACTTCACCAAGTTGGTGCCCTACGACAACTGGTTCCGCGAGCAGCAGCGCATTCAGAAGTCGGGTGGCCGCATCTTGAAAGTAGAGCTCGTTGCCGGCAAGCCAGGAATAGACGTGGGGCTGCTGTAGTGCCCCTGCCCATCTGCGGTGGCCTCCTTGCCAGCTCTGGCAGACTCAGCTTCGGGGAACTTGGCTCTGGGGTTGGGGAGGCCAGGCTGGCTATTTTGTGGGGATGAGGTTGACGGAGCGGGAGCCGGTCATTACTGTTAACAACCTGAGCAAGGTTTACCCCGTAGCCATCAAGGAGCCGGGGGTAGTGGGTACATTACACCACTTTTTTCGCCGCACCTATCGCTACATCCCGGCGGTGCAATCCCTGAGCTTTCAAATTCAAGCGGGGGAGGTGGTAGGCTTTCTAGGGCCGAACGGGGCTGGCAAGACCACCACCCTTAAAATGCTGACGGGTCTCATCTACCCCTCCAGTGGCACGGTACAGGTGGTTGGTCATTTGCCCTACCGGCGCGAGCCAGCTTTTTTGCGGCAGATTACCCTGGTGATGGGGCAAAAGCAGCAGCTCCTTTGGGATCTACCGGCGATGGACTCCTTGCGCATTAACGCCGCTGTTTACGAGATCCCGGAGAAAGTGTTTCAGGAGCGGGTGGAGGAGTTGGCGGAGCTGCTCAACCTGAAGGACAAGCTAAAGCAGCCGGTGCGCAAGCTTTCCCTAGGGGAGCGGATGAAGGCAGAGCTGCTGGCGGCCCTGCTCCACCGCCCGCAGGTTTTGTTTTTGGACGAGCCCACCTTGGGGTTGGATATCAACGCCCAGGCTGCGGTGCGGCAATTTCTGCGCGACTACAACCGCCGCTATGGGGCAACAGTGCTCCTGACCAGCCACTACATGGCCGATATTACCGCCCTCTGTGAGCGGGTGTTGGTGATTAGCGGCGGGCAGCTTATCTACGATGGCGGCCTGGAAGAGCTGCGGCAGCGCTTTGCCCCCTACCGAGAGGTAAAGCTGGAATTGGCCCACCCCTGTCCCCTGGCGCAACTGCAGTCCTATGGCGAGCTGCGCAGCGAGGGGGATCCCGGCAGCAGCTGCGAGGTGCGGCTGTGGGTACGGCGGGAACACCTCACCCAGACGGTAGCCAGGCTCCTGGCGGAGCTGGAGGTGTTGGACTTGGCGGTAACCGATCCGCCCCTTGAAGAGGTCATCGGGCGAGTGTTTGCCGGAGAGATCTAGGCCGCTCCCCCGCCAACTCCTCTTCCTCTTGGGGAGGAGGCAGCCGGGAAGCCTAGCCTTGCGCTCAAACCTTCTGAGTGGCAGCCTCCCGCTGGGCAGCCGTTGAGCGAGCTGCGTGCAGAGCGGCGTAGAGCTTATTGAGGGCATTCATATAGGCTTGCGCAGAGGCAACAATAATGTCCGTGTTGGCAGCATGTCCTGAGAAAATGCGATCCTCATGGCGCAGGCGGATGGTGACTTCCCCCATGGCGTCAATGCCGGCGGTAACCGACTGGACGGAAAATTCAATGAGCTGGTTAGGAATGTTAACAATGCGGTTGATGGCTTTGTAAACTGCATCTACCGGTCCCGTGCCCACCGCTGCATCCACCTTTTCCTCGCCTTCAGGGGTAATCAGGCGCACGGTAGCTGTGGGCGTCTCGTGATTGCCACACACCACTTGCACATGCTCCAGCCGGTAGAGATCCGGCACTGGCCGGGTTTCGTCGTTAACAATGGCCTCCAGGTCGAGATCGGTGATCTCTTTCTTCTTGTCGGCCAGCTCTTTAAAGCGCAAGAAAGCCTTGTTGAGCTCTTGCTCTGACAACTCGAAGCCCAGCTCCTTGAGGCGGGTACGGAAGGCATGGCGGCCTGAGTGTTTGCCCAACACCAAGGTGCTCGATTGCAGACCGATGGTTTGGGCGTCCATGATCTCGTAAGTCTGGCGGTTTTTGAGCATCCCGTCTTGATGGATGCCGGACTCGTGGGCAAAGGCGTTGGCCCCAACAATTGCCTTGTTGGGCTGCACCAACATGCCGGTGAGGTTGGAGACAAGGCGAGAGGTGCGGTAGATCTCCTGAGTCTTGATGTGGGTAAGGGGTTTTTCAGAGTCCACTGGCAGGCCAAAGTAGGGGTTAAAGTAGCTGCGGCGCACATGCAGGGCCATCACTAATTCTTCCAGCGCCGCGTTACCGGCCCGCTCGCCAATGCCGTTAACGGTTACTTCCACCTGGCGCGCGCCCTGCTTGATGGCCTCTAGGAAGTTGGCTACTGAGACTCCCAGGTCGTCGTGGCCGTGGACAGAGATGATGGCCTGCTTGATGTTGGGCACGTTCTCACGGATGCCTTTAATCAGTTGGCCGAATTCCTCGGGCATGCTGTAGCCGACCGTGTCAGGGATGTTGACGGTTTTGGCCCCGGCCCGGATGGCTGCTTCTAGAACCTGGTAGAGGAATTCGGGATCGGAGCGGGTGGCGTCCATGGCGGAGAACTCCACATCGTCGACGAAGGATTTGGCATAGGCCACCATCTCCTCGGCAATCTGCAGCACCTCAGCGCGGGTTTTGCGCAACTGATATTTGAGGTGGATGTCAGAGGTGGAGATGAAGGTATGGATGCGGGGCTTGGCAGCAGGCTTGAGGGCTTCAGCTGCCGCTTCAATATCAGCCTTGCAGGCACGAGCCAGGCTGCAGATGACGGGGCCATCGGGGGTGCCCACGTGCTCCGCTATCTTCTGCACCGCCTCAAAGTCGCCGGGGCTGGCGTAGGCAAACCCCGCCTCAATGATGTCGACCCCTAGCCGAGCCAATTGCCGGGCAATGGCCAGTTTCTCCTCAGCGTTGAGGGTTGCGCCAGGACACTGCTCCCCATCGCGCAGAGTAGTGTCGAGAATAAGCACATGATCCAAAGCTTGGCCATCGAATGAAGAAGAGGGAGAAGATGCGGCAGCGTTCATAACTTGTTCGATTGAAGAAGGGGACAGTAGGCAGTGCTTTTTATTTTGGCATTCCTAGAAGCGGCGTAAAGAGCCACCGAGGACAGGCCAGCGGCTGGCAAAGGCCAAAAGTTGCGCAGGCTCAGAGGAGGCATTGCCGACCGCCTTTAGCGGTACTCGACCGAGGGAGAAGGGGAGGGGGTGAGGCTGAGCTAGCCAATGCAAAAGAAGTAAGTAGCTGCAGACCAACCCCTGGCTGGACAAGGGTTGCCTTCTCCAGCAAGCCAAAATGCTACGATAGCGGCAAGGAAAAAAGGAAGGCAAAGCGTGACATGGCAGAATATACTCGGTCGATTTCCTTTTACGGACGGGAAATTGACATCAATATTGGCTTGATGGCCCCCCAGGCAGGCTGTGGAGTCTGGTTAACCTGTGGGGAAACTTCCGTCTTGGTCACGGCTACCCGCCAGGAAAATCGCGAGGGGGCTGACTTTTTACCGTTGCTGGTGGACTACGAGGAGCGCCTCTACGCTGCTGGTCGGATCCCAGGGAGTTATCTGCGGCGCGAGGGTCGGCCCCCGGAGCGGGCTACTTTGATCTCGCGTCTCATCGACCGACCCCTGCGGCCCTTGTTCCCGGAGGGGCTGCGGGATGACGTACAGATTGTAGCCACTACCCTCTCTGTGGACGACAAGGTGCCCCCTGACGTGCTGTGCATCTTGGGAGCCTCGCTGGCCCTCCACGGCGCCCGCATTCCCTTCAACGGCCCGGTGGCAGCGGTGCGGGTGGGCCTACTCCAGGATGAGTTTATCATCAACCCCACCTACGCCGAAATCGAGGCTGGCGACCTGGATCTGGTGGTAGCTGGCTGCGCCGACGGCGTGATCATGGTCGAGGCAGGCGCCAAGCAGCTGCCGGAAAAGGACATGGTCGAGGCTATCGAGTTTGGATTCGAGGCTGTTCAGGAGCTCCTCAAAGCTCAACAGCAAGTCCTTGCCGATCTCAACATCCCTCGTGTAGAGCTACCCCCACCCCCCGTCAATGAGGAGCTGGTTGCCTTCGTAGCAGAACAGGCCCAGGAGGAGATTCGCGCTGTCCTCAAGCAGTTTTTGGACAAGACCAGCCGCGAGCAGCAACTGGAGGCCATCAAGGCCAAGCTGGCGGCCCAAATCCAAGAACGGCCAGAGGGGGATCCCTTGCGGCTTTACCTGCTGGAAAACCCCAAGGAGTTGGACAACCAGTTCAAGGCTCTCCTCAAGAAGCTGATGCGCCGACAGATCCTGGAAGAGGGGGTGCGGGTAGATGGGCGCAAGCTGGATGAGGTGCGACCAGTCTCTTGCCGAGTGGGCTTGATCCCGCGAGTCCACGGCAGTGCTCTGTTCAACCGCGGCCTCACTCAGGTTCTTTCCATTACCACTCTTGGCACCCCTGGCGATGCCCAGGAGTTGGACGACCTCCACCCCGTAGACGAAAAGCGCTACATGCACCACTACAACTTCCCTGGCTTTTCCGTGGGAGAGGTGCGGCCCTCTCGTTCGCCAGGGCGGCGGGAGATTGGCCATGGGGCGCTGGCGGAGCGGGCCCTGGTGCCCGTGTTGCCCAAGGAGGAGGAGTTTCCCTACGTGGTGCGGGTGGTCTCGGAGGTGCTCTCTTCCAATGGCTCCACCTCGATGGCTTCGGTCTGCGGCTCTACCCTGTCTTTGATGGATGCCGGGGTGCCGATCAAGGCAGCGGTCAGCGGCGTGGCCATGGGCCTCATCAAAGAAGGGGATGAGGTGAGCATCCTCACGGACATCCAAGGGATCGAGGACTTTTTGGGCGACATGGACTTCAAGGTGGCCGGCACGCGGGCAGGGATCACCGCCTTGCAAATGGACATGAAAATTACCGGCATCACTGTTGACATCCTCGAGAAAGCTCTCCTGCAAGCCAAGGCTGGGCGCGACTACATCCTCGACAAGATGCTGGAGGTCATTCCTGCCCCCCGGCCGCAGTTGGCCAAAACGGCTCCCCGTCTGCTCACCTTCAAGGTGGATCCAGAAGACATCGGCAAGATCATCGGCCCTGGCGGCAAGATGGTGCGCAGCATTACTGAAGCCACAGGAGCCAAGGTAGACATTAGCGACGACGGCACGATCACAGTGTCTTCCACCGTCAGCGGCCAGGCCGAAGCGGCGCGGGCGATGATTGAAAACCTGGTGCGGCGAGTGGAGGAGGGGCAAGTTTACCTGGGCCGGGTGACCCGCATCCTCCCCATTGGCGCTTTTGTGGAGTTCCTGCCCGGTAAGGAGGGCATGATCCACATCTCGCAGCTGGCGGAGTACCGTGTCACCCGAGTAGAAGATGAAGTTGCCGTGGAGGACGAAGTGGTGGTCAAGGTTCGCAGCATTGATCACAAGGGCCGGGTCAACCTCACTCGGCTTGGCATTAGCCCTGAGGAAGCGGCGCGGGTGCGCAGCCACCGCCGTTGAGGCTAGGGTTTCTCCCCAGTCCCGTAGGGGCCAAGGTTCTGGCTTGCCCGCTCCACTGGTTGCCTCCCGCGGCGAAGTGGGCTGGGCCTTGGCTTGGGGGCTGGGGTGGGCTACCTTGCTCAACCTTTCCGCTCAGCACCCCTTGCTGGTGCGGCTTGAGAGCGATGCCCAAGAATGGCTCTATGCCCTGCGCGGCCCCCAGCAGCCTTCCCCGGAGGTGGCAATCGTCGGCATCGATGGCCGCCTCGAAGGACAGGGGGAAAGTGGGGAGAGCAAGCCTCATCCCCATGTTGACTTTCTCCTGGAGCGCTCCAACTACGCTGCCCTGACCCTGCGCTTACTGGAAGAAGCAGAAGCCAGGGTGGTGGTGCTGAATCTGCCCAGTAGCTTTGTGGTCCCCCAGACGCTGGGTGACGAGGACCTGGATGCTCCCCTGCGTCAGGTAGTCCAGCGCTACCCAGATCGCGTAGTTTTGGCTACCCGCAGCAGTGAGAGCTTTGGCCGCCCTGAGATCACCATCTACAACCACTTCTTGCCTTTTTCCTCCCTACGGCTGGAGTATTTGGTAGCACCAGAACATGTTCAGGGAGTGGTGCAACACCGCCTGGATGGGGCTGGGATCCTGCGCCAGGCCCAGTTGCGAGGGCTCTACCTGCGCCGCGACAGCCAAAAGGAGCAGATGTTTGCCTCGGTGGAGGCCTTGGCTTTTGCCAAGTACGATCCAGAGCGGGCCAGCCGCTGGCTGCGCGAGCGGGGCTTCCGGCCGGTGCAATTCAACCCTCTCGGCGCCCAACACTCCATTCCCATCCTCCCTATCGAACAGGTTTGTCCGCCCCTCCCGCTCAACCTCGGCCAGACTTGCGGCGCTCATGAAGGGATCCCTCCCCTCAAGCCCGAGGTAGCTCGTCAACTGCAGGACAAGATTGTTCTGGTCGGCTTTGTGGGCGGCTACCCCGAGACCTTCCCCGTGCGGACAGCGGACGGATCCCAGATTGCGGCAGTAGAACTCCAGGCGCAAATCCTCTCCAGCCTGCTCACTGGCCAGGTGTACCGATCCCTGCCGGCGGAGCTAGCAGCGGGAGTTGTCTTCCTCCTAGGCGCGGCAACGGGCCTGCTCTTGGTTCTCTATCGACCCTCTTCGCGCGAAAACCGCTGGAAACAGGTGCGCTCTCTCCTCTTGCCGCTGCTAGGGCTAGCCGTTTACGAGGGCTGGGCTGTGGCCCAATTCTTGCTGGGGCGTTGGATTTGGCCGCTGACCTTGCCAGCTTTGGCCGTTGGCCTGACGGGGGTGAGCTTGCTGCTGACCCTGGTGATCTTGGAAAACCACCAGCGGCTTTTGGCTCAACAGCAGGAGTTGGAGCGCCTGCGCCGGGCTGAGCAGGAGGCAGCCATTGACCAAGCCCGTAAGCTCCTTTACCGGGTAGCCACCGACATTCACGATCGCGAGCTGCAGGAGCTGAAGGTGGTCATGGACGAGCTGGAGAGCTTGCAATGGCAACAGCAGCAGGGCAGGGCTCCCGATCCGGCTATTTACGATCGTCTGCTGGAGCAACTGGAGCAAATTGGGCGGGGCATTCGCGCCCAGCTCAATGACGTGCGCACCCTGGCCACCAAGCTGCACATTTCCCCTAGCTTGCGGGAAGGGCTGCACCGGGGCATCGACACCTACCTGGACGAGCTTATCCAAACGGGCAGCCTGACTTTACCTGTGGAGCGCCACCTACAGCCCTTAGCGGAGCCCAATACCAGTGAGTGGTTTGACCAGCGGGAGGACATCTTGCGCTTTTTGCGGGAGGCCATTGGCAACGTCATTGCCCATGTCCAGCCTCCCAAGGGCAACGCTTCCTTCGTCAAGGTGTCGCTGGTTCAAAGGGATCGCCTCTGCTGTCTGTCAATTATCAACGACGGCATAGAGTACGCCCCTACCCCGGGCGGCGGCTACGGCAGCAAGGCCATGAATACCATCGCCCGCTACCTGCCTAAGGGCTCTTGGCACCGCACCCAAACCCCGGAAGGCTACACCCATGTAGAGCTACGCTGGGAGATGCCTGGTCCCTAGCTACAGTCAGGAAGGCAAGGGAAGCTCTTCGGCAAGCCTCTTGCTCCCTACAAGCTCCCGCCTGCCTTCCCTTCTCCTAGCGACCCAAGGCCTGTAGCCAGCCGATGAGGGTGGTGCCGGACAGCGCTTCAAACAAAACCAGCGCCACAAAGCCAATCATCGCCAAGCGCCCGTTCAAGCGCTCCGCATACTCGGTAAAGCCCACCCGTGGAACGGGATCTACGTACATCTCTGGCTCAATGGCGTAGTTGTTGAGGCGGCCACCGTCTTCGACAACCACGGAGCGATATCTGCTCATAGGGTTCTCCTCATCCTTTCTTTAGCAGTGTAGCCTGCTCTATAGAGAATTGTAAAGTTTTGTTGAGGAAGCTGGGTAAGCAGGGTTGTGGCTTTCGTCAAGAGGTGCGAGCTCGGTGACTGAGACGCGGGATTTTGCTCCCTCCCGCTCCCCTGCAACCCGAAGACTACATCCCACTCTTCTCAAGCCAAGCCAGGTTGAGGATAATAGCAGCGGCTATGGGAGCAGCCATGTCAGCCCAGGAAAAGTTGCGAGCACTGCTGGAGACCCAGCCAGTAGCCAGTCTGGCAGTGCTGGAGCGGGGAGCGCCGGCGGTGTCGCTGGTGCCGTTTGTGGTGCAGTGGGATCCCCTGCGTTTTGCCATCGTCATTAGCGACCTTTCCCCCCACACTCAGGCCCTGCGGGAGGATCCACGGGTCGGCCTGCTCATCCACGAGCCGCCCACGGCAGGGGATCCGCGCAGCAACCACGCCTTGCCGCGGCTAATGGTCAGTGGAACAGCCCAGTTCCTCAGCCGCGAGGAGGCCCAAGTCCAGGGGTTCGAGGCCCTCTACCGCTCCAAGTACGAGATTGCCGAGATAATCCTGGGGCTAGCGGACTTCCACTTCTGTCAGATCACCCCCACTGGGGGCAGCTTCATCCAGGGGTTTGGCCAGGCCTTCCGGCTGAGTGGACCCAACCTGGATCAACTGGAGCACCTAGGCCGTGCGGATCCCGGATCCAGGCTAGGAGCAGCGGGTTGACCAGCTCCGGCGCCTCATCTTGGGGGCAGTGGCCCACCCCCGGCAGGGGGATAAACCCCACCACGCAGGGAAACTCGGCCAGGGCCCGCCCTAGGGCAATGGGCTCCCAGGGATCTGCCTCCCCCCAGAGGATGAGGACGGGGCAGGTGACCTGCGGCAGGAGATCTTCGGCCAAGGGCCCCTGGGAGTAGCGGACAAAAGCCAAGAAGACCTCTGCCGCCCCTGGGTCGAGAGCC
Source organism: Synechococcus sp. O70.1 (assembly GCF_047462215.1). Lineage (NCBI taxonomy): Bacteria > Bacillati > Cyanobacteriota > Cyanophyceae > Synechococcales > Synechococcaceae > Synechococcus > Synechococcus sp. O70.1. Next base: position 29,984 of record NZ_JANSIT010000011.1, read on the forward strand.
GGTTGCAGCAAAAGCTGCACTAGATCCTCCGTAACTGCCTCCTTGCGCCCATAGGCTTGGAGGAGGATCTGGCGAATGGCCCGGGGCTGAGCTAGCTGGGCAAAGAAAAACCGCCCGAAGGGGGGCCACCCCAGCAGGAACTGCAGCAGAGAAGCAGTCCAGCGGCGCAGCCAGGGGAGCTGGTGTCGCTTGCGCTCGTGCAGCAGCCGCAGCGAGGGATCCAACATCGCCACTCCCAAGACCTGGGCTGGCTCCAAAACAGCCGCCTGCAAGGCCACAATGCAGCCAATGGAGTTGCCCACCAGATAAGCCGGCTCCCCCACCACCTCCCGCCCAAAATCGGCCACCTGGGCACCCCAGGTTTCGAAGGTGTAGGGGAGCGGGGATCCGGGCAAGGGCTTGGCGGATCCCCCAAATCCCAGAAGGTCAAGGGCGTACACGCGGCAGTGCCGCCCCAGCTCCGGCAAATTCTTCCGCCAGTGGTCGCTGCTGGCGCCAAAGCCGTGGATGAGCACCACCGCTGGGCCAGCAGATCCCGCCTGCTGGTAGCGGATGGACTGGCCCTGCCAGAGCCAGCGCCCCTCGCAGGGAGCAACACCGCTTGGAGAAGGCTGTTCGGGGAGCATGGGGATTAGGATGGCGCTCTTTTTTGCTGGCACAATTTGAATTGGGAAGCAAGTCCTCTCCCCCCTCGTGGCATGTCGCTGGTCACCTGCCCCCTCTTGGGCGTCAACCTGCACCTTACCCTGCCGGAAGCCCACCTGCAGAGCTACGCTGCCTGGATTGAAGCGCGCATCAGCCAGGGTCTGGGCGCCCAGGTAGTCACCTGCAATCCGGAGATGATCATGCAGGCGCAGCGGGATCCGGCCTTTGCCCAAGTGCTGCAGGAGGCTGAGCTGGTGATCCCAGATGGGGCGGGGGTGGTGTGGGCTTTGCGGCGGCAGGGGATCCGTGTCCAGCGGGTGCCGGGGATCGAGCTGGCCGAAGCTTTGATCTCGCGGGCAGCAGAACGGGGGTGGCGCTTGGCCTTGGTGGGAGGAAGGCCGGCAGTCAACCGGGCAGCGGTTCAGCAGTGGCAAGCTCACTTTCCCTCTCTGTCCATTTGGGGCCATCACGGCTACTTCTCTGGCGCCGAAGAGGAAAAACTTCTGCAAGCTCTCCAGAAAATCCAACCCCAACTGGTGTGGGTGGGGCTGGGATCCCCGCGCCAGGAGCTGTGGATCCAGAGATGGCGCAGCCTCTTGCCCCAAGCCATCTGGATGGGAGTGGGCGGCAGCTTCGACATTTGGGCTGGGCAAAAACGACGGGCCCCCCGCTGGTGGCGCGACCATCACCTGGAATGGCTGTATCGTCTCTATCAGGAACCCTGGCGCTGGCGACGCATGCTGGCTCTGCCCAGATTTGCCTGGCAAGTGCTGTGGTCTTCTTCCTCCTCCCCGGCTTCCTCTTTGTAGGTGCTTTGCTGTAAACTACCCTACGGCTAAAGCCGGGAGCTTTAAGGACGCCGCTCCGCTGGCCCGAGTAGGGAAACTGCTTCCGGAAGAAGCAGTAGCTAGCTTGCAGGCCAGGGTTGTAGAGGGTGGCGCTCCTTGCCACGGCTAAGTCTGGGGATCTGTGCGCCGCGTTTTTCCATATGGCTGGTCAGCCCGTTGGCTATGCTTCTTGCTACTTGGCCAATCCAAGCCCAAGCCTCTCTCTTCCAGCTTTAACGGACTTAGGCCTTCAACCTCGCCCGCGATCCCTGCCCAGCGGCTCCGAGAGCATGGTGTTGCTGCGGGGTGTGAGCAAAGTCTTTCCCAACGGCGAGTGGATCTTGCGGGAGGTAGACTGGGAGGTGCGCCGCGGCGAGTTTGTCTTCCTAACGGGGGCCTCGGGAGCGGGCAAATCCACCCTCCTGCGGCTGCTCTACGGGGCTGAACAGGCCACCAAAGGCACGGTGATGGTGGATGGGGTGTGCCTGTTTTCTTCGGAAGGTCGGCAGCGGCCCTACCGGATTTCCTCCCGTCCCCTGGCGATGTTGCGGCGGCGTTTGGGAGTGGTCTTTCAAGACTATCGCCTGTTGGCCAATCGCACCCTAGCGGAAAACGTGGCCTTTGTCCTGCGCGCCCAAGGGCTCTCCCCAGCAGAAATTCGCCGCCGCCTCGGGCCAACCCTGAAGATGGTGGGGCTGGCTGACAAGGAGGATCGCTTTCCCCACGAACTTTCAGGGGGAGAACAGCAGCGCCTCAGCCTGGCCCGTGCCATTGTCAACCTGCCGGTGCTGCTGCTAGCAGACGAGCCAACGGGCAACCTGGATCCGGAAAACTCGCTGTTGGTTCTCCAGATTTTGGAGCGGCTCAATTCTTTTGGGGTGACTGTCATCATGACCAGCCACGACCCCTATCTTGTGGAGCGGGCCGGCCACCGGGTGGTGCGCATAGAAGGAGGACGTCTGTATGATATGGGCTGAGGATCTGCCGGGATTCCCAGCGCAAGGCGGCGCTCCAGAGGGCTGGAATCCCAAGCTGGGTTCAGGTGGCGGTAGGCAGCATGCCATTTCTCTATAAGATCCGCTATCTCCTGCAGGAGACCCTTTTGGGGTTGCGGCGGGGGGGCTGGCTGAACTGGGCTGCGATCAGCACCCTGTTGGTGTTGCTGTTTTTGGTCGGGATCGGCGTGGAGCTGTCTTGGGGCGTGGAGGCGACGGTGCGCTCCCTGGGAGGACAACTGGAGATCTCCGTTTATCTAGAGCCGGGGCGCCGAGGGGTGGAGCTGGAGCCGCAAGTTGCCCGACTGCCTCATGTAGAAGCGGTGAGGGTGATCACCAAAGAGCAGGCCTGGCGCGACCTTTTGCTGGAGATGGGGATCCAAGATGAGGCGGCCCTGGAAACCCAGTTGGGAGAAAACCCCCTCGTAGATACCCTGCGGGTCAAGGCGGATTCTGCCGCAACCCTGGCTCAAGTGGCTGAGCAGATCCGTCGCCTGGAAGGGGTGGACGAGGTATACTACGGCAGCCGTGTTGTGGAGGAACTGGCCCAGCTTCAGGAGCTGCTGCGGCTGGGCTCCCTGGGCATCCTTGGGGTGCTGACCCTGGCCGCGGTGGCTGTAACCACCACTACCATTCGCCTTGTCGTCATCGCCCGGCGGCGGGAGATTGAGGTGATGCAGCTGGTGGGGGCAACGGCAGCCTGGATCTACCTGCCCTTTGTTTTGCAGGGCTGCTTGTTTGGGTTGATCAGTGCCCTGGGGGCTTGGGGCTTAGTTGTGGGATCCCGTCAGTTGCTGCAGGAGGCGCTGGAGCAGCTCATTGCCCTGCCCTTGATCAAAGTGTTCCAGGCAGGTTCGGATCCCCTGAAGGCTTGGTTCTTACCGCTTTTGCTGTTGGGGATGGGAATTTCCCTAGGCACCAGCAGTAGCCTCATTGCAGTGCGCAAGTCAGCAGGTCGCGGGTTCTAAGCTTGGGACTTCTATGCCAGTCTACTCGGCCCCCTTACGCTACGATTGACTCAGGAACAGGAAGACTCCAACTATGGTGTCCCGCAACCCTCACTTGGCCATTGACAACGACGAGCTCATGCGTCGGGTAGAGGCATTGATTAACGCTTCCAAAAATCGCTATCGCATTACCGTACAGGTAGCTAATCGTGCCAAGCGTCGCCGCTATGAGGATCCCGACGATGTCGAAGAAGGCTGGATGAAGCCCATTCGCCGCGCCATCATCGAGATGTCGGATGAGCTGACCCAGCCAGAAATCATTGGGGATGAGTAGAAGTCGGCCCAACCCCTTGAGCGGGAGAGAGGGTTTTTGTCCGTAGGCAGGCGCAGTTACTCCAAGAAGAAAAAGGCAATCCCAAGAATGGCATAGGTGGCCAAGAGCAAAAGCCCCTCCAGCCAATTGGAACGCCCGTCGCTGGTAACGGAGTTAACCAGCAGCACGGAGACGGCAATTGCCACCAACTCCACTGGCCCGAAGTTAAAGTTCATCGGTTGGCCGAGAAGGCTACCGGCCAGCACCAAGAGAGGAGCCACGAACAGGGCAATCTGCATCGTCGAGCCCAGGGCCACCGAGAAGGAGAGATCCATCTTGTTTTTCAAGGCCACTGTGATTGCCGTCGCGTGTTCGGCCGCATTGCCGATGATTGGCAGCAGGATCACCCCCATAAACAGAGGCGTGACTTGCAACTGCTCGAGGGCGGTCTCTAGGGTATCCACCAGCAACTCCGACTCAAGGGCCACTAGCACTGTTAGCCCCAAAAGAGCGAGCACCCAGGGCCACAGCCGACTTTGCTCCGACGAGGCCGTCAAGATCTGGGGGATGGATCCCTCTGCCTGCAGAACCGGATTGGGGGCAAGACGGGCGGCAGCTTCCTCTTCCGCGGCTTCAGCTTCGTGAATGCTGTAGAGGTAGCTGTGGGTTTTGAGGGAAAAGAGCAAGGTGAGACCGTAGACGACTAGCAACACCAGAGCCACTGCCGTCGAGAGCTCCTGAATCGAGATCTCGCCCAAATTGGCATCGGCATAGGTAACCACGCTGGGTAGGATCAGCGCCACCACCGCCAGGTTCATTACTGAGGCGTTCATGCGCGCTACCTCAGGCCGAAAGCTCTGCTCGCGAAACTTGATCCCGCCCAGAAGCATGGCCAAGCCAGCCACCAGGAGCAGGTTGCTGATGATGGCGCCAGTGATGGAAGCCTTGACCACCTCCACTAGGCCAGCCCGCAGGGCCACCAGGCCGAGGATGAGCTCGGTGGCATTGCCAAAGGTGGCGTTGACCAGCCCCCCAATCGTCGGCCCCGTCAAGGCAGCAATCTCTTCTGTGGCCTGGCCGGTAAACTTGGCCAAAGCCACCACTGCCAAAGCGGCGCAGAGGAAGATTAGGTTGGGATCCCAACCCCGAAGGTGGCCTATCCAGGAGAGGGGAACCCCCGCCAGCAGCAGAAACGGCAAGACGTTTAGGACTTGCTGCCAACCTGCTGCAGAACGAGCCGGGAAATTTGTATCCGCCAGAGTCATAGCTCCAAAGATGAAGACCAATAGCTAGTTCCAGTTTCAGATAAAGTGGCTGCCGCTGCAGCTTTGAGACTTTGCGGAAAATAGGACTGCCCAAAACAAAAGCCACCGTCTGGACATCTCCCGAAGCAGTCTAGCCGTTGCTGGGGAGGCGCGGATAGGGGCTGCTGAGCTTCCCCTGCCAGGAGCTCTCTCCAGCCTCTCAAAACGAGGAGTGCCAGAGGTAGCTTTCAGCCTAGGTCCAGTTGCAGGGCCAGATCCAGCAGCCGATGGGCCAGGGTAGCCTTGGGAGCCAGGGGGAGCCGCTCGGGATCTCCCTGACGCGGGATCCAATAGCCTTGGTTGTGGCTGCTGCCAAAGCCGCTCTCCGGCTGGTCAATGGGGTTGGCTACGATGGCGTCTAGCCCTTTTTGCTGGAGCTTCTTGCGGGCTAGGGGGAGGGGATCCCCGCTCTGGGCAGCAAAGCCAATCAGGCGCTGGCCGGGACGTCGCTGACGGGCCAAAGCTGCCACCAGATCAGGAACGGGTTCCAAAGGCAGTAGCGACGGCAGCTCAGTCTTAGCCAGCTTGCCCGCGTAGGTCTGCGCAGGTCGCACATCCCCCACCGCTGCTGCCATCCACAGGAGATCGGCCTGGGGGAACTCGGCCTGCAAAACCTGCTCCAGTTGGGCTGCTGTCTGCACAGGAATGGTCCGGATGGCGAAGGGTGCTGGATCAAAGGGGATTCCCAGTGGCCCGTGCACCAGGGTAACCTTGGCACCTCGGCAGGCGGCAGCCACCGCCAGCGCCACCCCCATCCGTCCACTGGCCGGGTTGCCGATGAAACGCACGGCGTCAATGGGCTCCCGTGTACCCCCCCCTGTCACCAACACCCGCTTGCCCTGCCAATCTTTTTTCCCCCCTGTCCAAAACAAAGCCCGTACGTACTCCTGCAACACCTCCGGCTCCAGCATCCGTCCTTCCCCCACCGCATCGCAGGCCAGGCGGCCACTGGCAGTAGGCAAGGCCCAAAAGCGGGGATCCCGCTGCAGTCGCTGCCAATTCTCCGCCACCGCCTCAGCCTTCCACATGTGTGTATTCATGGCCGGCGCCAAGGCCACCGGACCGCGGGAAGCCAAAACCACATTGGTGAGCAAATTGTCCGCCAGCCCCTGGGCTAGCTTGCCTAAGGTGTTGGCCGAAAGCGGCGCAATCAGGAGAGCCTCGGCCCATTCCCCCAGCTCGATGTGCAGCGGTCGCCCCCGCGTAGCTTGCCAAAACTCGGCATCCGTAAAAACTGGCTGACGGGACAGGGTAGCAAAGGTCAGCGGGGAGATAAATTGTTCGGCGGCTCTGGTTAAAACCACCCTTACTTCTGCTCCCTGCTGCGCCAGAGCTGACACCAAGGCTGCCGTTTTGTAGGCTGCAATTCCCCCGCTCACCCCAACCAAAAGACGCCGCCCCGACCAAAAGAGATCCATACCAGTGAACACTCAAACAGCCTTGCTTCCAGTTTCCCTGCTTTTGCCTCCTGCCAGCGACACAAATCCCTCGCCCAAAGGCGCTAGTACTCCGACAGTAGACATAGCTGAGAACAGCACTTGCAAGCCTATGGCTTGCCTGCGGAGAACCCCTCTTTGCAAAAGTCCAACCCAACTCTACAGGCTCCGTCCCCTAGACAGAATTCACTACTGCGGCTTTGCGCACCCGCCTCCTCAGATCCTACTCGGTTGCCAAACTTATCCCTTTAACAAGTCTAACAAGATAAGAAAGAGCTGAAGGCAACTCTATTGCAATCGCTATTTGTTTTTGGCTACACTAACTGTTGTCCTTAAACGCGCTGGATATGACTACGACCGGAAAGCCGAAGCCACTCACTGGCCAAGAGCTCCTCGACAAGGTAACCTCCATGGGAAACGCAGATCCCAAGGAGAAAGCTCGCGCTTGCGGTTACGTCACCTATACCAAGAACGGGCAGGAGCGAGTAAATCTGATGCAGTTCAACAACGCCTTGCTCAAGGCTATTGGGGTAGATCTCGGTACCAGTGATGAGAACGGTTCCCGCGGTCGCGCTCCTACCTTCCGGGTTTCGGTTCATAAGAACGGCAACATCCTAATTGGGGCCGCCTATACAAAGAAAATGGGCCTCAAGCCCGGAGATCAGTTTGAGATCAAGTTGGGCCACCACAACATCAAGCTGGAGCGCGTCGACTGATTTCCCATCACCTACCTTGTCGAGGTTCTCTCTAGTAATGCCAGCGTTTCAGGGGGGTACGGTGGGTGGGAAATCTTCCCCCTCCTTGAGGCAGAGAAGGGACCCTCACATCTGTTGAGGATCCCTAGTTGCAATTGTTGAGGGCTCCAGCGTAGAGGGTTCATGAGGGCAACGGATCCGCAGGTTGGGTCACTGCCAAGGGAGTTGCTGCAGTGGGTCTCCTCTCAGCCAGCCCCTGGGCAGCAGGACGCATTTGGCTGCAATTTGAACAACGGCTGACGGTTCAGTTGGAGCCGCTGACAGCGGTCGTTTTCGACGTGTAGGGTAGGGCAGCGAGCTGCTGCTTAAACCGCAGGAGCTCTTGCGCTTCAGCACCAACTCTGCCCTCACCATCCCGATGCAGCTAGGGCTGCCCCTGCAGCAGGTTAGTCAGCTGCGCTTTCGCCCTGAGCCGCAGGACACCTACAAGCTGCACTTGTCCTGTCGTCAAGGCCGTGCTCCCACGAGTGGCAGGCAACCAGAACCTGAAGACGGTGCTAGTTAAGCTGGATTCGAAGCAGCAGCCCCTGATCCTTGGCCATGCTGTGCCCATGCCGGTGGTGGTGCGAACCCGCCCCTACGACGAAAAGTTCTACGCTGAGATTGTCAAGCCCAACCGGTTGCAGGTCGAGGATGCGGAGGTGCTTTGGGCAGCTCAAAAGGCCAAGGAGGAGCTGGGGTTGTAGGGAGGACTCCCCCACAGGCCAGTCATCAGGCGCAGCAAAAAGCGCCGCAGTGGCGGGAAAACTATCATCCCCTGGAGAACCCAGCGCCGCCCAACCACTACGGGCCAGTAGGAGTTGGAGAAGGTGCGGGTGAGCAGGTCGGTAAAGAGCAGCACCACCCAGTTTTCCCAACGGCGACGGCGGCCGTAGCGCCGCAGGACTCTAACATCCCCCAGATCCTCCTGCCGCCTGCGAGCCTCCAGCAACACTTGGGCCAGGGCGGCAGCATCGCGGATACCGAGGTTTAGCCCTTGGCCAGCCACCGGATGGCAGTGGTGAGCCGCATCTCCCACCAAGGCCAAGCGGTGCTGATAGTAGCGGCGGCTCTGGCGCAGACGAGCGGGGAAGAGCTGAGGCGGGTTCAGCAAGGTCAGGCAGCCGCCCTGGGAACCATAGTAGCGCTGCATCTCGGCCAAGAAGTCAGCCTGAGAAAGAGCCAGCGTGGCTTTGGCCTGCTCATGGGGCAAGATCCAAACTACCTGGCAGCGATTGCCAGGCAAGGGCAGGATGGCAAAGGGCCCAGCAGGCCAAAAGCGTTCGTAGGCGATGTTTTGGTGGTCTTGGGCAGGGGCCACCAGGGCAGTGATACACGACTGCCAGTAGTCCCAGCCGTCGCTTGGGATCCCTGCCCACTGCCGCACCTGGGAGCGCAGACCATCGGCGGCTACTACCAGCGAGGTTGCCAGTCGGCGCTGACCCTGGGCTGTTGTCAGCTCCACCTCAGCCGCGCTTTTCCCGTAGGTAACTCGCTCCACCCTGGCTTCGTAGTAGCAGGTAATGCAGGGATCGGCAGCCACCTGCTCCTGGAGCACCTGCTGCAGCCAGGCATGTTCGCCGCAGTAAAAAACTGCTGTTTCCCCCACATCCTCCGGTCTAAACGTCACCCGCTGGGGAGCGTCGGCGTCTGTCAAAATGACTTGGGCAAAGGGGGTAATGTGGGGAGCTAGGGCCTCCCACACGCCAATTGACCGGAAGATGCGGATTGACAGGGGCGAAAGGGCGTAGGCCAGGGGGCGTTGCCGAACAGCCTCAGACGACTGGGCCTCAACGAGGGCTAAACGCAGGCCGGAACCCCGGAGGGCACAGGCTAGGGTTAGACCCGTGATGCCTCCGCCGACAATCACCACATCGTAGAAGGCTTCCAAGGTATCTAAAGGGGAAGCAAGGGCTGTCATTTCCCACTTGGGTAGTCAGGTGCTGTAGGCCACTGCCTCCACGCAACTCGAGTTAGCTGGCGTGGCCGCTCGCACGGCTCGGAACATGCCAAAGCGGCAGAGGCCGGTACTGAAGGCCAGGTGCATGAGTAAGAAGGTGGGCACCTCCCGCAGCGACTTGATCAGGCCCACCAAGCCAAACTTTAGCAACCCCTCCGGTCGGACAACCCCCTGCCAGATGGAATCTAACCAAGAAGGAAGAGTCTCTTGGGTCCAGTCGGCAGTCTCCACTCCTCCCTCTACCAGCCCTGTGGCTTCCAGCGCTTCCACAAAGCCTTCGATGCTGGAAAAAGCAGGGTGCGCCCACTGATCCAACAACTGCCGCATCACCAAGCGCTCCCAAAAGTTGAGGGGCTTTTGGCGGTCGTCGCGCTGGTTCCAGTCCGCCACCACTAGAATGCCGCCTGGCTTGAGCACCCGCAGCATCTCGCTAGCATAGCGGGCCTTGTCTGGCATGTGGGGGCCGGCCTCAATGGACCAGACGACATCGAAGCTGGCGTCGGGAAAGGGGAGGTCGAGGGCGTCGGCCACCTGAAATCGCACAGGCAGATCAGGAGGGGTGAGCTCTTGGGCCCGCTTCACCTGCTGCGGACTGATGGTAATGCCGGTTACCACAAAGCCATAGTCGCGAGCCAAGATGCGGCAGCTGCCGCCAATGCCACAGCCCACATCCAGCACTGTTGACCCCGGCGGCAGCCGATCCAGCCCCCCCCAGCGCACCATCTCATGGACAAAGTCGTGCTTAGCCTGGATGAAGTTTTTCCGCCGCGGCGGGGATCCGTAGTGGCCCAGGTGGATGTGTTCGCCCCAGTAAAACTCCAGGATCCCGTCCCGCGTCCACTCGTCGTAGGCGCGGGCTACCGACTCAGGAGAGCGATACTTGCGAGCAGTCAGCACGTAGGCCGCTAGACCTACCCCTAGGAGCAAAACTGGGGCCAAAATCCAAGGCATTGGGCGCATGAATAACTAGAGGCTGCTCGAGTTGAGACAGACAGAATCCCAAAAGCTCACTAGGGCATTATAGCCTTGGAGAGCCAGTTTTCTTGACCCCGCGGAGGTTACTAGGCTCCTCCTCGCGAGTCTGAGAGATACAAAGAGATACAAAAAACAGCGCCTTTCTCCCTGCTAGCAGCAGGAAGACTTCTGGCGCCTCTTGCAAGGGGCCTCTTTGAGGATCCCCCCAAAGCACTTGCCTGGAGGTTAGCTCATGCTAACTCGCGTACGGTCGTAGGTCAAGCGGAAGGTGGGGTGCACTTTCCCTTGGATACGGTTCCAGAAGTTGCGCACGTTGGTGTGCAGGCCAACCCGCTCTGTACCGCGTACCAGCATCGCCTGCTGCCGAATTCGAATAGCGCGTTGGTGGCCCGCCATCAGCCGACGAGCTAGCTCATCCAAAACGTGGGAACGGCCAGGGGTTGCTGCCGCCTCGGAGGCTACTGCTGGAATCTCTTGAGCCACTGCCTCAGCCGCTTTGGGACGATAGGCTACTCCCCGGTAGAGAAAGTCCAAGTTGGTGGACAAAACCAGCGGCTTGGTTAGGTGGCGGAACCGCCAGTCCAGCCCTCGATAACGGCCCCCCACCTTGCCAGGGGAAACGGTCACGGTCGCCGGTGAGAAGGTGTAACCGACACCACGGTAAGAGAGTTTCATCATCTTCGCCTCCAAAGTTGAGAGTTGTTGGTATCCCCTCCCCCTCCCCAGGTGAGAGGTGAGCTGGGATGTTTTGCAAACAGCTACAGGGGTTGAGGCGCGTTCCTTCGGGATAGCTCCCTACTTCCGTCCTCTGGCTGTGGGGTCGCTCTTGAACCCGCCAGAGGATGAACGATTTCTTCATTTCGTATTATAAGCTACGGTTTTGAGGTTTTCTAGGTAACCTTTAACAAAAATTTTGGCCGCTCTCCCCCGGGGCTACCCCTGCTGGACTGGAGTGCGCGGGGATCTGTCCACGCGGCTGAGGGAAGCAGTATCGTGGAAGAGCCCTCAGAATCGGCTACAAAAGTTCATATTTCGGGGTGGGTGTCCCTGTGCAGGAAGACTTTCGCCTGATTCTGGACATTGCCACAGTACTGGCGGCAGCGGCAGCAGGAGGGCTTCTAGCGGCACTGCTGCGGCAGCCAGTGCTTTTGGGTTACTTGCTAGCCGGGATCCTAGTGGGGCCAACAGGGCTGGGGTGGATTAAAGAGGTGGTGCAGGTGGAAACCCTGGCCCAGTTTGGCGTGACCTTTTTGCTGTTTACCTTGGGGGTGGAGTTTTCCCTCAAAGAACTGCGCCAAGTGCGCGGGATTGCTCTAGGCGGCGGCCTTTTGCAGATTGGCCTAACGATTGCAGTCACAGCGGTGCTGGCAGTGGCCAGTGGCTGGCTGACGCCGGTGCAGGGGATCTTTTTGGGAGCGGTACTCTCCTTGTCTTCCACGGCGGTGGTGCTCAAAAGCCTCACCGAGACCAACCAGATGGGCACGCCCCAGGCCCAGGCCATGCTGGGGATCTTGATCGTGCAGGATTTGGCGGTAGGGCTAATGCTGGCGGTGTTGCCAGCTTTGGATGCTCCCCTGCCAGAGCTGGCGGGATCCCTGGCTAAGTCAGTAGCGGAAATTGGCCTGGTGGCAGTAGGAGCAGTGCTGGGGGGTATTTGGCTGGTGCCCGCTTTGCTGCGGCTATTGGCCCAGCAGGAGAACAAAGAGGTATTCCTACTGGGGGTCATCAGCCTCTGCGTGGGGATTGCTCTCCTAACCGAGCGGCTGGGCCTTTCCAGCGAGATCGGGGCTTTCATTGCGGGGCTGATGATTTCGGAAGTGGAATACGCCGACCAAACCCTGGCCTACGTAGAGCCCTTGCGGGATGTGTTTGCTGCCCTCTTTTTTGCTGCCATTGGCATGCTCATCGATCCCCGCTTCATTGCTGACCACCTGACGCTGATTCTGGGGCTGGTGGGGCTAGTGATGGTGGGCAAGTTTTGCCTGGTGGCGCCTCTGGCTGGGCTGTTTGGCTACCCCCTCCCGGCGGCGGTGTTGGTAGGGCTGGGCCTTTCTCAGATTGGCGAGTTTTCCTTTGTCCTGGCCAGCGAGGGGCAGGCCCTGGGACTGGTGTCGCGGCAGCTGTATTTGCTCATTGTCAGCACCACTGCTGTTACCTTGCTTGTCACTCCCTTTTTGCTTAAGGGCGCGCCGGGGCTGCTGAGGAAACTGCAAGGGATCCCCTTCTTGTCTCGCTGGCTAGCAGCAGACGAGCGGCCTCGCGACCTGGATGCCAGGGCTCCTCAAGAGGGCCACGTGGTGGTGTGTGGCTACGGTCGGGTGGGGCAGGATGTGGTGCGCATTCTGCAGGCCCGTCGCCATCCCCTTTTGGTAGTTGACTCCTCGGAACAGGTCATCCAACAGCTGCGCTCGCAGGGGATCCCCTACCTCTACGGCAATGCTGCCAGCGCCCTGGTGCTGGAGAAAGCTCGCCTGAACCAAGCTCACGCTCTGGTCATTGCCTTGCCAGATCGTCTAAGCACCCGCCTCTGCCTCAAACAGGCGCTAGAACTGGCGCCCCACCTGGAGGTAGTGGTGCGGGCCACTCACGAAGAGGACATTGAACAGCTCTACCAGTTGGGGGCTAGAGAAGTCGTCCACCCGGAATTCGAGGCCAGCTTGGGGCTGTGCAGTCACCTGTTGCTCCAGCTGGGCGAGCCCCTGGAGGTTGTCCAGCAGGAGATCCTGGCCATCCGCAGCTGCCACTACCGCAACCTGCGACCTCTCCCCCCCAGTTGCCTAATCCCCACGTCTGTCAGCTGGCCGCCACCGCCTCCTGCTAACGGCAGCCATGACGCTAGTCCATCGGAATCGGTGCTGGCTTGGTGGGAGCAGTGGCGGCGCCCCGGGCAGCCGGAATGGGCAGGGATCCCTAGCTCGGCTGAGTGAGAACACAAGCTGGGGCAAGACTAAGCTGGGCGACTTACTCTCTGGGAGGTCTCTATGCGCTGGCCTGTTTGGCTACCCAGACCACTCGCTTGGTTGAGATCCTTTGCTCTGCTTGCCCTTTCGGCTCTCGTGGCAGGGGTAGGGAGGACTCTTCTATTTTGGGGAGCAGTAGCCAGCGCTATTTTCGAGAACAAGGCACTTCTGGGGGTAGCCTTTGCCACGACTTGGGTGTCATGGCGTGCCTTGTTGCCTACGTCCATCATTGGCTCACCGGCCCAGAGAACAGGCGTCACCCCACCTTGAGAAGTTGGAGAGAAGGGATTGTGGCGATAGGCGTGGCCGGGGCCAGCTCGGTTATAGGGTAGTTTCAACGCTGCCCTCAACTTGGTCAAGTGGTATCTGGCTACCTGCAGCTTGCGGGGGAGAGAATTCAGCAGCAGCAACTACCCCCGGGCTGGGGTCGCCGCTTCCGGGTAGATAACCAACATCCCCTCGTAGAGGATCTGGCCGGGCTGCAGCTCCAAGCGATCAATGCGCACACCTGGATCCAACTGGATGGGAAAATCTGCCAGGCCGGGGATAGGGATCTCCTGACCTTCACTTATCCACACAGGGTTAACCAGCCGCAACTGGCTAGGGCCCTGAGCCTGCAGCCCAGTCACCACCGTAACGGGCACCTCCGCCCCCTCAGGAGTAACCAGTTGGGCCCGGATGCGCAGCCGCCCTGGCTCTAGGGCAACCTGGGGCTGGCGGATTAAAAAGGGAACCGTTTGCTCTCCAAAGGGCAGTTGCACCCGCGCTTGGGCCAGTTGCGACTGGATGAGGGGAGCCTGAAGGGTGCGATTCAAGTCTGCTTCCGTGAGGCGCAAGCTTACCTGCACTGGCACAGGGGCCAACAGCCGCAGGGGGCTGCGCCCTTGAATAGCTTCCCCCACATTGAGGCGAATATCTTGGCCCCGCAGCCGCAGATGGCTGATCTGGAAGCCTTGGTAGATGAGGTTGTCTCCTGAGACCTGAGCTTGAGGGATCTGACCCTTGAGAATCTGGGCGTCGGAACCGGCAATTTGCACCTGCAAGTTGTCCACCTGCTGCACCTCGGAGCGAATCCAGGCAGCCACCAGAGGATTGAGCAGGGATCCGGCAATTTGGGCAAAGGCAGGCCAGGGCAAAAACATAGCAGGCAGGCCAAGCAGCAGAGCAAACCCCAGCCGCTGCCTCCCAGGGGAGGGCTGTCGCTGGCGGCTAGTTGTTGGCTTCAGGGGGAGAGAGTCCTGTTCAGGCCAAGATGGGGACAGCACGAGGCACCTCAGGGGAATAAGAACCAAAAGGCGAGAAGCTAGGGGGCTTTCTCGGGCCAGGCTAGGACTAGATTACGACAGGGCGGTGGCAGCGCCCAGGGGCTTCTCGCGCACTCTTGGGGAAGCTAGCCGTCTATCAACTGCCACCAAAGATACCCCAACCGCAGGTAGTGAAGCCGCAAGCCAGGGAAAGGGAAAACCCGCGGCGGCTGACGAAAGAGGGCACTGATCTGGGGTCGATTACCGGCGATATCCTGAGCCAAGATTTTGCCCGCCCACACCCCTGTGGCCACACCGCTGCCATGGTAGGCTAGGCCGTACCACAGGCTGGGATCCGTTGGCGAAGGGCCGATGTGAGGGTGAAGCTGGCGGGAGAGGCAAACCAAGCCATTCCAGGCGTACTCAATCTCCACCCCCTCCCAGGCGGGAAAGAGGCGGTAGAGCCGCTGCACCATCCAAGCTTGCAGGCGCTGCCGTTGCGCTGGGTCGTCGCAGGTGCCATCCCGCCCCCCAAATAGCAGCCGCCCATCGGGCAAGAGACGGTAGTAAAACAGAAGCCGCCGCGTGTCGTAGACAGGGGTCGGATCCCACCAGCCCTGAGCTTTTTGCTCCGCTGGCGTCAGGGGGCGGGTCACCACGATGTTGGAAAGCACCGGCAGCAGGGATCCCGCCAGTTGGGGATAGAGGTGGGCTGGCGTGTAGCCGTTGGTGGCAATCACCAGGTGGCGCGCCCGCACCGTCCCCCCCGGTGTATGGCAAAGGTGGTAGGATCCCACTTTCTCCCAGGCGATAACCGGGCTAGCACTGTATAGCTGGGCTCCCCACCGGCGGGCAGCCTGAGCTAGCCCCTGGGTAAGCTTGAGGGGGTTGAGGCCAAAACCAATGCCGATGTGGAGAGCGCCGTAGTTCTCCCGACTGTCGAAGCCCCGCTCCCGCAGCTCTTTGGGGCTAAGGAGCTGAACGGGGTAGCCGGCCACCTGGGTGTAGATCTGGTATTCCGCCTCCAACTCCTGCCAAGCACTGAGGCGATGGGCCACCGCGTACCAGCCCTGGCCCTGGGCATCCAGGGAAAAGCCCTCGGTAGCAGCCAGCTCTTGGACGGTTTCCACTGCCTGCCATTGATCCCGGTAGTAGCGCTCCGTCTCCGCTAGCCCTACCCGCCGTACCATCTGGGCGTGAGTCAGGCAGCTTGCCCCCACGCCGCAGAAACCGCCATTACGCCCCGAGGCTCCCCAGCCCAGGGATCCCGCCTCCAGCAGGCAGGCGGAAATGCCGTGATCGCGGACTAGGTGCAGGGCTGTCGAAAGCCCTGTGAACCCGCCCCCAATGATGGCTACCTCAGCCTCCACCTGCCCTTGCAGAGGTGCTGGGTGTCGCCAACTGGAGTCTGCTATCGTGCTGTCCCAGTAACTGCCAACTGGATAGGAAGGATCGTAGGTTCTAGCAGGATAGGGGTTTGTTTTGGGGCAAAAACTCCAAGAAAGCATAGAAGCCCTGAGGTCAAGAACTCGTTCTTGAAAGTTCAGAAAATCCGCTTCTGCAGCAGCAGCCTCTTCGGCAGCGAGCAGCAGTAGGAAGCTTTGCTGCCTGTCCCCGCTGGCCAAGGCCCTGCAGCAGCTACTGAAGATGGAAAACAGCAGCCAACTGTTGCCCACACCCCTTACACTAGGGGCGCATAGCTAGCTACCCCCCTCGCCTGAGCTAGGGTAGGGGCGGGGCGGATCCCCTGCCGGGATAGACAAATTGGACAAACTTTCCCTCTGCCCCAATGAGCCTTTCTGCTGGCCAAAGGGTGCGGCTGTTGCCAAAGGCTGGTATTCCAGCCCTAACCAGGGCTGCAGTCTCGACTGTTACCGCTAAGGATTTTGGTGAGCAGGTAGAGCTTGTCCATCTTTCTTTCCAAGGTCAAACCGCTTTCCCCGCACGGGGAAGCCAGGCTGCCCAAGCCAGCGCCCGTGTCACCGACCCAGTAGCTTCACCAGCAAAACGCCCAACCCGTACAGGAACGTGATCGCGCCGGCTAGGAGGCTCTGGGTAAGGGGATCCGTGGAAGGGGTAAGAATGGCCCCCGCCACCACTGAAGCCACAACGACGTAGCGCCAGCCCTTGAGCATCTGCTCGGCAGTTACCAGCCCCAAAGCCCCCAGCAGTGCCTGCAGAATTGGCACCTGAAAGGCCAAGCCAGTGCTGAACATCAACAGCAGCACAAACTCAAAGTAGCGATCGATGGACCATGCCTGCTCCACTACCCCTTCCCCATAGCGAATAAAGAAGTTCAGCGCTGCCGGAATAAGAAGGTAGTAGGCGAAGGCTAAGCCCGCCACAAACAAGAGGCTGGATCCCAGCACCGCCGGTCCCAGCAGCCTGATCTCCTTGACGCTTAGCCCTGGCAACACAAAGCGGACGATTTGGTAGAGCAAAAAGGGCGTGGCCAAGAGCAAGCCGGCATAGGCCGCTACTTTGAGGGAGACGAAGAAGTACTCGCCCGGCGCCAGTTGCAGGAAGGTTACCCCCTGGGCTGGCACCTCCAGAAAAGCAACAAGGCGGTTTACCCCCAGAAAACAGGCGACGATGCACAGGCCCACAGCAATGAGGCTGGCCAAGAGGCGGCGGCGCAGCTCCTCCAGGTGCTCCATCAAGGTCATCTCGACCTCGTAGGGAAACTCTGGATTGGGCAGCCGCGTGGGCGCTTGCGCTGGCGCAGCTTGCTGCGAGGAGTCAGTCTCAGAGGCAAGGGGCATGAGCCGGCTGGTAACACAACCTTTCCCGCTATCTTAGCCTTGCCCCAGCCTCAAGGAAAAGCGCCCGCCCAACACGCCCCCCTCAGCATGGGTCAGCGCACCGCTGTTCCA
Source organism: Synechococcus sp. O70.1 (assembly GCF_047462215.1). Taxonomy (NCBI): domain Bacteria; kingdom Bacillati; phylum Cyanobacteriota; class Cyanophyceae; order Synechococcales; family Synechococcaceae; genus Synechococcus; species Synechococcus sp. O70.1. The sequence goes on from NZ_JANSIT010000011.1 coordinate 47,197, forward strand.
GGAAACTCTTCATAGGTGGCGGTTAACGGCAAGCAAGGGGAGCCAACTTCCCCTCCCAGGTAAGATGGTTACGCGGTGCTAACTGCCGGCTTTGCGGCAAGACAGCGTCTATTCCAGACTGGGGATGGAGGTATGGGACAAGGGCAACTCCGGCGCGGCATCCTAATTGGTCTGGGCCTGCTGGCGGCCATGAGCGTGTGGGTAATCGCTTGGCTGCTCACCCAAAGTCCGCTGGCCTTGTTGCTGGTTCGCCATGAGCTGCCGCCGATTGTGGGCCTGGCCCCCCGCTCCACCCAGGCGCTGCTGCTGCTAGCTGTTCCCCTGGAAAATCTGCAGGCATTCTGGCAAGCGGCAACCCCCGCCTCCCAACGACGCGCTACCCGCCAGCAGTGGCGCAAATTTTTCTCCAGCGAAGGTCCAGGATGGCTGGGATCCCTCTTGGCGGGGGGATCCCTGAATTTCGAGCGGGAGGTGCAGCCCTGGCTGGGAAAAAGCACCCTCTTGGCCAGCTTGCCGGAGTGGGGCACCTTGGTTGCCCTGGAAATCCGCAAGCCGGCGCTGGCGCAGTTTGAGCTCAACCTGTTGTGGGAGCGGCAGAGTTTGGCCGGTCTGCCGGTCCAGGTGGACACCTACAAGGGCATCCAGGTAGTTTCCAGTCCGCTGCCAGGGTTGCCGGGGTTTGCGGCAGCCCTTTTCGGGGAGCGCTACGTGCTGTTGGCGGAGAAGGCAGCAGCCCTTCGCGCCGCTATCGATGCCTGGCAGGTGCCGCAGCTGTCGCTCATGGCCGAGCCGCAGTTTCGGCAGGTCATCCAGGCGCTGCCACCGGCGCAGGTAGGTTGGGCCTTCTGGCAAAATCCGCAGCCGGCCTCCGCCGAAGGGTTGACCTTGCAGGCGGTGGGGCTGGGGCTAGGGGTGAGCTTTCAGGGTTTGCTAGCAGAAACGGCTGCCCTTTGGCATACGCCTGCCAACTTTGCCCTGCCCAGGAGCGAAGCTTTTCGTCCCCAGGTTATTGGTCAGCTGCCCGACGAGACGCTGGCGCTGGTGTCCGGCCGCAACTGGGCTGTCTTTTGGCAAAGCCTGGGCCAGGTGCAGCCCCTCCGCCTTCTGGGATTGCCGCTGGATCCGGGTCAGTGGGGGCCAGCCCAGGTCGACCTGGACTGGCAGCGGCTGGTGCCGGAAACGGGAGAGTTTGCCCTTGCCCTTCTACCCGCGGATGGGAAACCGGCCTGGCTCTGGGTTGGCAAGAGGCCGGAGGCACCGACGCTGGATGAGCGGGCAATTGCCCAGGGCTGGCAGGTGGTGTCGATGGCAACAAAACACGGCGTCGCCACCGCCTGGAGCAAACCCGTAGTCCAGCCCCTAGCAGAGGCGCTGCCTCAGAACCTGCCCGCGATCCCAAAGCCGCCGCCGCTAGCCCAGGTGTATCACGCTGACCGGGACGGCTATTCCTATCTGGCTCCGTCTTTGGCGGCTCTGGAAGCGGCCCTGGCAGATCCCCCCTTGAGCGCCACTCGCGCCTGGCGCCGCCTGGTGGCTCCCCTGCCTCACCGCAACCTGGGTTATGGATATGGATCCTTAGGCTTACTGGAAACCTGGCTGCCTCAGCTTTCGGGATCCCGCTGGTCATCCACTCGCTTTGCCTTTGCCACTACTGCCCTGAAGTTCTCTGAAGCTCCCTACCCCGATCGGGGCCGCTGGCTTCTCCAGAGGGGCAAGCTGTTTTGGCAGTGGTATTAGACTATCCAGGGATCGCGGCAGCCGGGGTAGATGAACTTGGCCAAATAGACTTGGTTGCCCGTCTCGTTCCATTCCACAAGGTCAAAGATTTGGGTCAGCAGGAGCACCCCCCGGCCCGATTCCTCGGTTTCCAAGAGGCCGCAGCGGCAGCGCTGCAGCTCTTGCTGGGGACAGAAGCCGGATCCCTGATCCCGCACTAGCCACTGGTAGAAGCGCTCGGAGCTGGTGTATTCGACGATCACTCTCTTGTTGGGATCCAGACCATTGCCATGGCGGACAGCGTTGATGATGGCTTCTTGCAGGCCCAGGCGTACCTCTGCCTTCCAGGGGGGAGGAACTTTGGCAACCAACAGATCCAGAATCGGCTGAGTGTAGAGGGTGGAGGGAAAGCTGATAACGCTCCAGGAGCAATGGGCGGGTCTTAGGGACAGGGCAATCACAGGGGCGGTCTTCCCGGCGCACAACGCTCTTGTCGATCTTAGCAATGGCCGTCTGCGTCGGCCGGCGCAGGCCAGTTTCGGGAAAGGGGTGGCCATTTTTGCCGTACCATCTTGAGTGGTGAAGCTCTTCGCGGTTACCCCTGTTGCTATGGTGATCAAAGTTGGCGATAAAGTTAGGGTGCGCTCCATTCGCGATCGCGGGCAGGAAGAGGTGAGCGCCCTGGTGGGCAAGGAGGGCGTGGTCCTGGCGCGTCGGGTGGTCGATGGCAGCGGCATTGGCTATATCCTGGAGTTTCCTGACCGCTCGCGGCACTGGTTTTTCGAGAGTGAGGTAGAGGAGGTCGATTCCAACCCGACGCAGGAGAAGGCTCGCTGAAGCTCTGGAGGCAGCCAAGCAGGCTTCCCCATGCTGGTGTTTCGGCTTGGTAGCCAGCTTCGGCGCCGTTGTAGAGCTAGGGAAGCTTATAATATCTTGCCGTTTTGGGAGGTGGCTGTGGCTTCTCCCCATCTAAATCGCCGTTTGTTGGCCCGCCAGATGGCTGCGCAAGTGGATGGCCTGACCGTCAAAATGGCTGCCGCTGCCCTAGAGGCAATGCTAGACAGCATCAGCCAATGTCTGGCGGAAGGAGGATCCGTGCGGCTGGCGCGCTTTGGCACCTTCTTGCTGCGGCCCCGTCCGGCCCGGCAAACCTATCACCCCCGCACTAAGGCTCCTGTCCACATCCCGGCTGCCCAAGTGCCCTATTTTGTCCCCAGCCCGGAGCTGGGACGCCCTAGGAGAAAACGCCGAGGGGATCTGGAAGCGCCGCCATCCGTCTAGAATGGCCGTTCTGGTTTGGTTTCGCACCGATTTGCGCCTACTGGATCACCAGCCGCTGACGCGCGCTTGCCAGCAGGGATCCTTCCTCATTCCCCTCTACTGCCTGGATCCGCGCCACTTTGGCCGGACGGCCTTTGGCTTTCCTAAGACCGGTCCTTTCCGCGCCCAGTTCCTGCTGGAAAGCCTGGCTGACCTGCGGCAGCAGCTTCGGGCCCGCGGCTCTGATCTGGTCATCCGCCAAGGCCAGCCGGAGCAGGTGATCCCGGCCCTGGCGCGGGAGTGGGGGGTGAAGGCTGTCTATGCCCACGAAGAGGTGGGCACGGAGGAGGAGGCGGTTGCCAGGGCCCTGCAGCAAGCGCTTCAGCCCTTAGGGATCCCGCTGCACCTGGAGTGGGGCCACACTCTCTACCATCCTGCTGACCTCCCCTTTGCCCTGGCAGACCTGCCGGAGGTGTTCACCCGCTTCCGCCAGCAGGTGGAAGCCAAGGCCGCCGTTCGCGCTCCCCTGCCCATCCCCTCCCTGCCGCCCCTGCCGCCAGGGCTGGACCCTGGCCCTCTGCCCACTCTGGCAGAGCTGGGGTTGAGCTTGCCGCCGCCGGATCCCCGCGCCCGCTTTGTCTATACCGGCGGCAGCACCGCTGCCCAGGCGCGCCTGCAGATCTACATCTGGGGTCTGGATCGGCTGCGCGTCTACAAAGAAACCCGCAACGGCATGCTGGATCCCAACGACAGCTCGCGTCTTTCTGCCTGGTTGGCGTTGGGTTGCCTTTCTCCTCGCACGGTGTATGCCGAAGTCAAGCGCTACGAGGAGGAGCGGGTGCGCAACGAATCCACCTACTGGCTGGTCTTCGAGCTGCTGTGGCGGGATTACTTTCGCTTCATCCTGGCCAAGCATGGCGCCAAGCTGTTTCGTCCCTCGGGGATCCAAGGGATCCCCATCCCCTGGCAGCAGGACTGGGACCGCTTTCAGGCTTGGTGCCGCGGCGAGACCGGCTACCCTCTGGTGGATGCCAACATGCGGGAGTTGGCCGCCACCGGCTTTATGTCCAACCGCGGGCGGCAGAATGTGGCCAGCTTTCTCACCAAGAACCTGGGGATCGACTGGCGCTTGGGGGCGGAATGGTTTGAATCGCTGCTGATTGACTACGACGTGGCCAGCAACTACGGCAACTGGAACTACACCGCCGGCGTGGGCAACGATGCCCGCGGCTTTCGCTACTTCCACATTCCCAAGCAATCCCGCGACTACGATCCCCAGGGCCACTACTTACGCCACTGGCTGCCGGAGCTGGCCGGGATCCCGGGGGACAAGATCCACGAGCCCTACCGCCTCAGCGCTGCTGAGCAAAAGCAGTTTGGCGTGCGGCTGGGGGTAGACTATCCCCGCCCCGTGGTGGATTTGGGAAAGTCCCTGCAGGCCAGTCGGCGGGCTTACGAAGCGGCCCTGGACCGTCACCGTCGCACCTAGGGGGATCCCCTCGAAACGGGAGTGGCGGGCTGGGGGACGACGCGGCTAAGACGCCACAAGCCAGGCAGGCCAGCATCCGCCACCACCAAGCTGCCGTCTGGCAAGGCAAGCAGAGAGCCAGGCCGCTGGAAGCGAGCTGAGACCACCGGGCCATCCTGCCAGCCAGGCTCATCCCCCCCGGCCAGGGTAGAGACCTGCCCGCTGGGCTGAAGACGGCGAATGCGGCGGTTGTCTTGGTCAGTCAGCCAGAGGACCCCCGCACTGTCGAAGGCCAGCCCCGCAAGGGTTTGAAAACGGGCCTCCGCCAGAGGGCCATCGCGGTAGCCTGCTTCCGCCTGGGAGAGGGTGGTCAGGTGTCCGTCGGCAGAGAGCCGGCGCAGGCGATGCCTATCGGCAATCCAGAGGTTGCCTGCCCTGTCCACTGCCAGAGCTGTCGGCTCCAGAAGCTGGGCTTGGTCTGCCGGCCCATCGGCGGATCCCGGCTGGCCAGTGCCAGCGGCCGTCGTCACTTTGCCCGTGGGAGTGATGCGGCGGATGCGGCGGTTGGCGCGATCGGCCACGTAAAGGCTGCCGTCCAGACCCAGGGCCAGGCCAAAGGGTTCGCGAAACTGCGCCTCGTCGCGCTCTCCATCTCGGTGGCCGGCTGAACAGGTGCCGGCAAAGGTGCTCACCCGCCGCTGTCGGCTGATGTAGCGCAGGCAATGGTTGCCGCTGTCGGCCACCCACAACCCCCCCTTGGGATCCCAAAGTAGCCCTTGGGGGGAGTGAAACTGGGCCTGCTCCGCCACCCCATCCCGGTGGCCGGCCTTGCCGCTGCCCGCCCACACCTCCAGTTCCCCTTCGGGGGAAAGCCGGAAAATGCGGTGCTGGGCCGGGTCGGCTAAGTAAAAGAACCCCTCGGGGTCTGCGGCAATGCCGCCGATCTGCTGCAGGGAGATCCCGGCCTCCCCCTCGTTATCGGAGCTGCTGCCCTCCGGCTTGGCTGCCGCAGCGGTGCGGCCATCGAGGAGGGTCTCCACTCGCCAGCCCGAGGCCGCTGTAGGAGTGGGGGTGGGAGTGGGCCACTCGTCAATCCAGGTTCCCAGTCCTTGTCCTTCAGCGTCGGCCACCGCCACCCAGACCGTGCCGGAAAGGGAGGCTGGCGGCATCACCGTCAGACTGTTGCGGCTGCGCGAGCGAATTTCCCCCCTCAGGATGCGCTCCGGATTGGCGGCTGAGGCAAAAAGAACGCTTTCCACCCGCTCCAGATTTTCCCCCGACAGCAACAACGGCTGGCCAGGCGCCGGCACCCCTGCCCCTGCGTGCAGCAGCGGCACTTCCACCTCGGAGAGCACCAGCAGGCTCAGGCGGCGACTGCTGCTGTCAGCGCTTCCAGAGCGGGCAGAAAGAGTCAGGGATCCCTTTCCTTGTGCCAAGGTGGTGGATCCCCGATAGGCAACAGCCCTAAGCTCGGCTTCGCCAGCGGGCGGGTCGGTAAAGGTGAAGGTGGCTGGTTGCCCCAGGCGCAGGGGCGCGTTGGCAGTCTGGCGATAGCTGCCCAGGTTAATGCTCAGGTCAATCCCTTCCACCCCCGGCCAGGTGGGGGTGCGGGCCAGCCAGCGCTCCACCTCAGAAGCCGGCAGCTGGGCCACCAGATCGGATCCCTGTTCTTGGAGCAGCAAAACGATGCGGTTGCTGGGCACCGCCAAACCCGATTGGCGGGCCTGTTCGAGCGTGAGGGCAAAGGTGGAAAGACCAAGGGGAGTTGGCGTGAAAACTGGCTGCAGGGTAGAAGGGGGAACAAGGCTGGGAGAGACATTCGAGGAAGAGAGCTGGCCGCAGGCTGAGAGGGCCAGCACCAGGGCACTGAGTGCAGGCAGGGAGAGCGGCGCAGGGGAAACCCGTCGTGGCATCGTGCAGCTCATCCTCTTCCACAAACTGGGAAGTGGCAGCAACCCAAACCCCTCATGTTGACACCGACTACCTAAAAGCCGGCAGAAATTGCCCCGCTGCCTTCCTTCCGACAGCCACGCTCCAGCGTCTATTGGGCAAGGAGAAGCCCCCGAACCACCGTCCTGGGCCTTTAACCCTAACTCTATTCATGCTTAACCTGTCTCACCCAAGGGTGAGTTGCACCCCTCACTCCCTCTATCCTTACGCAAATCCCTTTCGAAAAGCCAGCTGCAATCTGATGCTTACTAAGCCAGGTCTGTTTTTGTTCGCCCAACGGTCAGAGACGGGATCCCGAGCAGAAGCTTTCGCTGCCGTCGCTTCTGGGGATCGGTGCCCCTCAGCTTGCCTCCGCCCCAGGCAGATCTGAGGACTACCGGCACCCCTAGCGCAATTCAGGTTTCTGCCGCCAAAGAGGTGAGGCTGCCCCAAGCGCCAGAGCAGCCAGAAGCATCAAGCTCCCCCACTGGCGACCCGCAGGGCTTGGGTTCATCTTGCCCTTCTAGTAGCAGGACACTGCCGGATGCCCCTTAATGTACCAGCGCCACGGGAGCTCCGCACCGCGGGTAATGCCGATGCGGGTGGTCTGGACAATGGGGAACTGTGCCTCCCAGGCAGGGGATCCCTCCAGCCAAATGCCTTCCTGGCCGACGGCCACCGGCTCCAGCCGCCAGCCGTTGTGGGATCCGTCAATGCGCAACGCCTGACAGAGTAGGCCCGGACCTGCCGCCACCCGCGCCGGTTTCATGCGCTTATTGGCCGGGATCCACTCCGGCAGGCAATCCAACTGGGCTGCCCGGATTAGAACGGCTGACGCGATCCCCTCCGCGTCGGTGACGATGTTCAGGCAGTGGTAGAGGCCGTAGATGCGATAGACGTAGAGATGCCCCGGCGGCCCAAACATCACCTGGTTGCGGCGGGTCTTACGGCGATAGGCGTGGCAGGCCGGATCCCCAGCTGTATAGGCTTCTGTTTCCACAATCTGAGCCCGCACCTGCAGCCCATCGGCAAATTGCCGCACCAGCACCATGCCCAGCAGAGCAGGCGCCACCATCGGCGCCGGCTGGCTCAGCCAGTCCCTAGCGTCCACCGTAGGCTCACTAGCCCTCAGCCCCCTGCCACAGCAGGGACAATGCTCACCTCATCTCCATCCTGCAGAGGGGTGTCGGATCCCTTCAGGAAGCGAATGTCTTCGCTGTTAACGTAAAGATTGACAAAGCGGCGCAATTCTCCCCTCTCATCGCACAGCCGCGCCTTGATGCCTGGATAGCTTTGCTCCAGAGCCTCCAGCAGTTCACGGATGGTGGATCCCTCGCAACTCACCACCTCCTGGTTCCGGGTGAGCGCCCGCAGCGTGGTGGGAATTAACACCTTGACTGCCATAAGCCCAGTGCTTCGTCCATCAACCAACATTAGAAGACCAAGGTAGCAGCACCCTGTCAATGCCGTGAATTGTTCACGTTGGCCCCCTTGACCCGAAGGCGGGTCTGTAACAGGAAAGTTCTTGGGGGATCCCCCCTCTTCAAACCGAGGCCTCCTGCCAGTCCAGCCGCTCCAGGGTGCGGGCCCGCTCCAGCGCCTGTTCAAAGCTCTCCAGCTTGGGCGAAATTACCAGCGGGTGGCCCACATGCGCCTGCACCGCCTCCTGGGTCTTCAAGCCATTACCGGTAATATAGGCTACCGTAATCGCCTCGGGATCGAGCTGGCCGGCTTCGGCCAGGCGTTTGAGCACGGCAATGGTGGTGCCGCCAGCCGTCTCGGTGAAGATGCCCTCAGTCTCGGCCAGGAGCTTGATGCCGGCAATGATCTCGGGATCCGTGGCCGTCTCGATCTGGCCGCCGGTCTTGCGGGCAATCTCCAGGGCATAGATGCCATCAGCGGGGTTGCCGATGGCAATGGATTTGGCGATGGTGTTCGGCTTAACGGGAGTAACAAAATCCCGCCCCTCGCGGAAGGCCTGGGCGATGGGCGCACAGCCTCGGGCCTGGGCGCCGTGGAAAATAACTGGCTTCTCCGCCACCAGGCCCACCTTCACGAACTCCTGAAAACCTTTGTAAACCTTGGTGTACAGGGATCCCGACGCTAGCGGGATCACTACCTGATCCGGCAGTTGCCAACCTAGTTGCTCCGCCACCTCGTAGGCTAAGGTTTTCGAGCCTTCTGCGTAGTAGGGGCGCAGGTTGATGTTGACAAAGCCCCAGCCGTAGCGATCCGCCACCTCGGCGCAGAGGCGGTTCACCTGGTCGTAGTTGCCCTCCACAGCCATGACGGTGGGCCTGTAGATGAGGGACCCTAGTACCTTGCCTGCCTCCAGATCCGCCGGGATGAAGATAGTGCACTCCAGGCCGGCATGGGCGGCAATGGCAGCCGTGGAGTTGGCCAAATTGCCCGTGCTGGCGCAAGAGACCGTGGTAAAGCCCAGCTCCTTGGCGCGGGTCAGGGCTACCGACACCACCCGATCCTTGAAGCTGAGGGTAGGCATGTTGACGGCATCGTTCTTGAGGTAGAGGTTTTTTAACCCCAGTCGCCGCCCCAGCCGCTCCGCTTTCACTAGGGGAGTCATGCCGGTGCCGACATCGATAGGGCGCTCCGAAACCACCGGCAGGAAAGGCCGATAGCGCCAGATAGACAGCGGCCCGGCTTGGATGCTCTGCCGGCTGACGACGCTCTTGAGCCAGTCGTAGTCGTAGACCACTTCCAGGGGGCCAAAACACACGTCGCACACGTGCTTGGCGACCGGCTCGTACTCGGCCCCACATTCGCGGCAGCGCAAACGGCTAAAGCCCACCTGCGGGTTACGCAAGGCAGAGTTGGAGGGCAAATCAGCAGAGCCAAGCAGGCGTTGGGAAAGGGTTGGCGTCATAGGAAGCCTTCAGCGGGAGAAAGGGATGGATCTGGCTTACCCAGCCCGAGGTCAATCCTATCACCCGCGATCTAGCCCGTCAACCAAACCCGACTAAAATAGTCTGGATTTGGCTCTGGCCAAGAGGCAGGAAGGTTCCTACCCTGGAGTGTCAAGTGACGAGCAAGGGACTGGCTGGCGCTGCTGGGGTCAAGGGCCCCCACAATCTCAGGCGTTGCCCCTCTCGCTAAACTGGAAAAACAAGCTGAAACAATCTGATGCCCTTTGGGATCCCGGTACTCACCAGCAGAAGCCAGCGTATGCTCAAAGTCGGACGGGACAACGTGGACTTTCTTGACCACTACGACGTGATCGTCGTGGGTGGGGGGCACGCCGGCTGTGAAGCGGCCCTGGCGTCAGCGCGACTGGGCTGCAGGACCTTGATGCTGACGTTGAACCTAGACAAGATTGCCTGGCAGCCTTGTAACCCCGCCGTGGGTGGCCCGGCCAAGTCGCAACTGGTGCATGAGATTGACGCCCTCGGCGGTGAGATGGGCAAAGTTACCGACCGCACCTATTTGCAAAAGCGGGTGCTCAATCGCTCGCGGGGCCCAGCAGTATGGGCCTTGCGGGCGCAAACCGACAAGCGGGAGTACGCGCGGGTGATGCGCTCGGTGGTAGAAAACCAGCCCAACCTGACTCTTCGAGAGGGCACCGTCACCGACCTGGTGCTGGGGCGCAACGAGGAAGTGGTGGGCGTGGTTACCCATTTCGGCAGCGTCTTCGGCTGTCGGGCGGTGATCCTGACCACGGGCACCTTTCTGGGAGGGCGCATCTGGATTGGCCGCCACTGGCAACCTGCTGGACGTGCGGGGGAATTTGCCGTCGAAGGCCTGACTGACACCCTGCGCCAACTGGGCTTTGAGACAGGCCGGCTGAAGACGGGCACCCCTGCCCGCGTGGATCGCCGCAGCGTTGATTTCTCCGTGATGGAGCGGCAGCCAGGGGATCCAGACCTACGCTGGTTTAGCTTTGACCCGGAGGTGTGGGTGCCGCGGGAGCAGATGGACTGCTACCTCACCTACACCACGCCGGAGACGCACCGCATCATCCGGGAAAACCTCCACGAGACTCCTGTCTACGGCGGTTGGGTGGAGGCCAAAGGGCCACGCTACTGCCCCAGCATTGAAGACAAGATCGTGCGCTTTGCCGACAAGGAGAGACACCCTGTCTTTATCGAACCCGAGGGGCGGGATCTGCCGGAGCTCTACATCCAAGGGTTCTCGACGGGGATGCCCGAGAAGATCCAGATCCAAATGTTGCGCTCCTTGCCCGGCCTAGAGCGGTGCGTGATGCTGCGGCCTGCCTACGCGGTGGAATACGACTATCTGCCGGCCACCCAGCTCTATCCCACCCTGATGACCAAGAAGGTGCAGGGGCTCTTCTGTGCCGGCCAGATCAACGGCACCACCGGCTACGAAGAAGCAGCAGCCCAGGGGCTCATTGCCGGGATCAACGCCGCCCGGTTGGTGCAAGGCAAACCCTTAGTCACACTGCCGCGCGAGTCCAGCTACATCGGCACCCTTATCGACGACCTCTGCACCAAAGAGCTGCGGGAGCCCTACCGCATGCTCACCAGCCGCTCCGAATACCGCCTTATCCTGCGCGCCGACAACGCTGACCAGCGCCTCACTCCTTTAGGGCGAGAGTTGGGCCTCATCGACGACCGCCGCTGGGCTCTCTTCCAGGCCAAGCAGGCTCGTATTGCCGCCGAGATTGAGCGCCTGGAAACCCAGCGGGTTAAGGCCCACGACCCCGCCGGGATTCACCTCAGCCAACTGACTGGCCAGGGGATTAAAGGATCCGCCACCTTAGCTGAGCTCCTGCGCCGCAACCAGATCCACTACGCCAACCTGCTGGAGCTGGGGTTGGGAAATGAGGAGCTGGATCCCTTTGAGCAGGAGGCAGCGGAAATTGCCGTCAAATACAGCGGCTACATCCAGCGGCAACAAGCCCAGATCGAGCAGGTGAGCAAGCAGTACCACCGCCCTCTGCCTCCCGATCTGGACTACCACTCCATTCCCACCCTCTCCAAAGAGTCGCGGGAGAAACTGGCAGCAGTCCGGCCTCTGACCGTAGGCCAGGCCGCTCGCATTGGCGGCGTCAACCCTGCCGACATCAACGCCTTGCTCATCTACCTCGAGGTGAGACAGCGTCAGAGAGCGACGGCAGAACCTGTTGGCAGCTCGCGGTAATCTTTGCGCCCAGCCGTGTAGAGAGCAGGGATCTCCTCCAGCGCCATGCGCGAAGCCACGCCCAAATCCAAGGGGGAGACCTCCCCGCGCAGCCAGTGACAGAGGCCGGCTGCCCCAATCATGGTGGCGTTGTCGGTACAGAGGGCAACAGGCGGGATCACCACCCGCAGGCCCTTTTGCTGGCCCGCTTCCAGAAGGCGAGCGCGCAGCTCCCGGTTGGCAGCCACCCCGCCAGTCAGCAGCAGGGTTGAGAGGCCAAGAGCTTCGGCGCAGGCCACTGCTTTTTCCGTGAGGACGCGCGTTAGGCAGGCCTGAAAGCTGGCGGCAATGTCGGCAATGGGCAGCTCCTGGCCTTCCTGCTGCAAGTGCTGGACGAGGCGCAGCACAGCCGTCTTCAGGCCACTGAAGCTGGTGTCGTAGGGGTGGTCCAGCTTGCCTTCCGGCAGGGGAAAGCGATGGGGATCCCCTTGTTGCGCCCAGCGGTCGATCTGGGGCCCCCCCGGGTAGCCCAGCCCCAACAGCCGCGCCACCTTATCAAAGGCTTCGCCGGCAGCATCGTCGCGGGTGCGGCCCATCGTCTGGTACTCTCCGTAATCCTTCATCCAGATCAAGCTGGTGTGGCCTCCCGAAACCAAAAGGCACAGGCAGGGAGGTTGCAAGTCGGCTGTGGCCAAAAAGCCGCTGAAGAGATGGCCCTCCAGGTGATGTACCCCAATCAAGGGCTTATCGTAGAGCAGCGCCAAGGTCTTGGCCGCCATCAGCCCCACCAGCAGGGATCCCACCAGGCCCGGCGCACAAGTTACGGCAATGGCATCCACCTCGGCTACGCCTAGCCCGGCCTGCTGCAGCGCTGACTCCAGTACAAATGGCAGAGTTTCCACATGGCGGCGGGAGGCCACCTCCGGCACCACACCTCCGTAGGCTGCATGGAGGTCGATCTGGCTAGCCACCACCGAGCTGAGCTGCCGCGGGGCAAAGGTTGGCCAGGTTGGCTCCGCCTCCACCACCGCCACAGCCGTTTCGTCGCAACTGGTTTCAATGGCAAGGACACAGGCCATGGGAAAAAGGGGTGGGAATGCCTCAGGATCCTTAAGAATTGTGTGAGCTAAAACCCGAGATCCCTCCGGATAAGGCGCTCAGGAGTATGATACTAACCGTTTGGTGCTCGTTTCTTCACTGAGCATTCCTCCCCATTGAGTCCCTAGCTCAAGGACACATCCTGCCATGCGAACCCTTTTGAGTCTCCTTTTGGCCCTTTGCCTAGTGCTTGGCTTTACCCAGGCAGTGCAGGCAGAGCCTTTGATTGGCTTGAAGCCTTGTAGCGAAGTTCCTGCTTTCCAGGCTCTACGAGATCAGCGCCTGAGCAGCCTCGAAGAGAAAATCCGCAACGCTAGCCCTGAGTTGGCTCCCCTTTACCAGCAAAAGTTGGTCCAAACCGAAAAGCGTTTTGAGCGCTACAGCAAGCTGCTCTGTGGCGAAGAAGGCTTGCCTCACCTGGTTACCGATGGCCGCTGGAGCCATGCAGGTGAGTTTCTCATCCCTGGCTTACTTTTCCTCTACCTTGCCGGCTGGTTGGGCTGGGCAGGCCGCTCCTACCTAATTGCCGTTCGCGATAGCGAGGAGCCGGAGATGAAAGAAAGTATCATCGACGTCCCCTTGGCGCTACGCTGTTTCCTCACGGCTTTGGCCTGGCCTGCCGCTGCTTTCAAGGAAATTGCCAGCGGTGAAATTCAAGCCCCAGAGGAGGCTGTTCCCGTCTCTCCTCGCTGAGGAAGGAACTGAGTCAACCCATTCCCTGTGAGAGGTCGATATGGCTGACTTCACCAAATTTCTCACCACCGCTCCAGTAGCCCTCATTTTGTTTTCCAGCTTCTTCCTTGCCCTGTTTATTGAGATCAATCGCTTCTTCCCTGACATTTTGACGTTCTAAATAAAGGGGTAGGGATCTCCACAGAGCCTCGGGGATCCCTGCTTCTCTTAGCCTGGACACAAGATTGCCTCATGCCTGAGTCCCCTGTCGACACTGCTCCCTCTGGCAAGGAATACATCACGGCCCCAGAAGGGGATCCGCAAATTGGCAACCTCCAGACACCGATTAACCACGCGCCTGCCGTTCGTCTCTTCCTAAGTTGGCTGCCGATCAACCGACCGGGAGCCAGTCCTATCTGGCGGGGTCTGGAAATTGGCATGGCCCACGGCTATTGGCTGGTGGGGCCCTTTGCCAAACTCGGGCCTTTGCGCAACGAGCCTATTGGCCTGCTGAGTGGCTTCCTGGGAGCTTGTGGTCTCATTTTGATCCTGACGGCGGCCCTCTCTCTCTACGGCACCGTCTCCTTGCCGCGCCATGGCGGGCCAGTCCAGGGATCCCAGGCCTGGAGCGAATTGGCTGCCGGCTTTTTAATAGGGGGAATGGGAGGAGCCATCGTTGCCTACCTGCTGTTGCTCAATGGCGATCTCCTGTTTCCGCTCTGAAAGAAAAAGCTGACGGTAGCTGCTCCCTGCCCTTAGAGGGCGCACAAGCTACAGACGGAGCTAACTTGAGCCTAGGCAAAATGCCTACCAGAAGAGATGTACCTGCCAACCTACTAGCCTAGCTAGTCCACGTTAAGTCAGAAGGTTCGTTGGCAAGGTTGCCGATTATGCCACAAAGTAGCGAATAAGGTGCTCCGTACCGCTGTCGCCAACGAGGACTAGAGTGAAGCCCCCCTTTCGCTAAACAGTCGGGAGCAGTTTCCATGTCAGCAGCCGTGAGCGATCCACTCCTTGGACTTGATCCCAGTTCCGAAAGATTGCCGTCGACCGAGATCCGTCGCCTGTCGCCGGCTGCCTTAGCTTACTTGGGGGATGCCATTTACGAACTCCACGTGCGGCGGCAACAGTTGTTTCCCCCAGATCGCTTAGAGCGCTACCATCAGCGGGTGGTAAGGCGAGTGTGCGGCTCGGCTCAGGCCAAGCTGCTGTTAGCGCTGCTACCATATCTCAGCCCTGAAGAGCAGGCTATTGTCTGCTGGGGCCGCAATGGTTGCGGTCGCCCACCTCGGCATCTGCCCCTAGCCGACTATCAAAATGCCAGTGGCCTGGAAACCATCCTGGGCTACCTCTACCTCACCAATCCCGACCGCTTGCGCTCCATTCTTGCCCTCACCGATGTTTTGGCTGAGATGATTTAGGTCTTCCTCTCATGCCTAAGCCTTCTCGCCCACGCAAGTTGCGGCGACCCACGGATTCCAAGCCCGAAGAGGAACAAGAGATTATCTACGGTCGCCAGACTTTACTGGCGGCCCTGCGGAGCGGTGCTACCCTCAACCGGGTTTGGGTGGTGCCGAGGCTACGGTATAGCCCCCAGTTTTTGTCGCTCTTGGAGGAGGCCAAAGCGCGCGGCACGGTTATTGATGAGGTCTCTCCCCAGCGACTAAACCTCCTTACGGGTGGAGCTAACCATCAGGGGATCGCCGCCCAGGCTACCCCTTATCGATACGTGGATCTAGAAGAGCTGGTGGAACGCAGCCGCCAGGCTAGCCCCCAGCCGGTGCTGGTGGTGCTAGACGGGATTCAGGATCCCCACAACCTAGGGGCTATTGCCCGTAGCGTAGAGGCGTTTGGCATGCAGGGGATGGTGATCCCGCAGCGGCGGGCGGCAGGGGTGACCGCGACAGTGATGAAGGTGGCAGCTGGCGCCCTCTCCACCCTGCCCGTGGCGCGGGTGGTGAACTTAAATCGCGCTCTAGAGTACCTTAAAGAGCAAGGGTTTTGGATCTATGGCACCACCAGCCAGGGAGCTGCCCCCGTCTATAGCGCCGACTTTCGCCGACCCGTCGCCTTGGTGATTGGATCGGAAGGGGAAGGCATTAGCCTGCTTACCCAGCGCCACTGCGACCAACTGCTGTCGATTCCCTTATCGGGCCGCACGGAAAGCTTGAATGCTTCGGTAGCAGCGGGCATTGTCCTCTACGAGATCCACCGGCAGCGCTCCCCTCACCAGCTCAAGCGCACTGAAACATTTCTCAACAAATTCTCAACAAACGCAGTAGAATCTAAGTGACTGCAGGCAGTTCCGAATGTTTGCTGGCACTTCTTAGCGGGGGATCGATCCTGTGAGCAACCCTTTGACTAGTCTTCTGAAGAGGTTGATCAGCCTCTTGGATAGGCTGCGCGGCTTAGCGGTTTGGATTGAGATTGCCACCGACGACTGCACCTACTACTACGGCCCCTTTACTAGCCTGGAGGAAGCAGAAGCGCACAAAGGCAACTACATCGCCGACCTGAAGGCGGAAGGGGTTCAGAAGATTGAGGTTCAGGTAAAGAAAATGCGCCAGCCGCAGGCGCTAACCGTGGCTCGCACCTCTTCGCAGGCGGGTTCTTGAGGGCCGTCATGGTTTACCAGATAACTGTCCATCACCGGGGCCAAACCTACCGCTTTCCTGCGGCGGCGGAGCAGACGGTTTTACAGGCGGCTCTTGAACACGGCTTAGAGCTGCCCTCTTCCTGCCAAGCAGGTGTCTGCACCACCTGTGCAGGGCGACTGAAGTCGGGATCCGTGGCCCAGCCTAACGCCATGATCGGGCCCGAGCTCAAGGCTCAGGGGTTTGTCCTGCTGTGCGTAGCCTATCCTACCTCTGATCTCGAGGTGGAAACAGATCAGGAGGAAGAAGTCTATCGTTTGCAGTTTGGCCGCTAGCCCTGTCCTCCTTGCTTGGCGCGAGTTCAGCGTGAGGAACCTGTGGAGCTACATTTTCTGCGTCTAGCTTTGCCCCTGAGTTTTCCACTTTCTGCTTCTCAACTGGAGGGATCCCTTCTCCACCAAGTCGCCCGAGAGCTGGGGCAAACGGCCCGCCTCCTGCGCTGGAGTCTGACGGCGGTGGAGGGGGATAGGGTTTGGGTAGAGGTGGTGGCTACTACCGACAATGGCTACTAGATTCACGCTTAGCCAGCTTCTAGCCCCCTCTAGGGGGTTGGGAGCCAACAAGCTGATAGCTACCAGCAGTGCCCTCGTTAGCTTTTCTCGTTTAGCCAATGTCTGTATCTGAACCAGCTTCACCAGCTCCAACTTTGGCCGAGCAGCGCCCCCCTGTCGCCCTCACCATTGCCGGATCCGATAGCGGCGGCGGAGCCGGCATTCAAGCGGATCTGCGCACTTTTGCCTTCCAGCGGGTTCATGGCACTTCCGCCCTCACCTGCGTAACTGCCCAGAATACCCTGGGGGTCAACCGCGTGGATGCGCTGCCGCCAGAGGCAGTGGCTGCTCAAATTGAAGCGGTGGTGCAGGACATTGGGGTGCAAGGGATCAAAACCGGCATGTTGCTCAATGCCGAGATCGTGCGCGAGGTGGCCCGCCAAGTGGAGCGCTGGGCGCTGCAGCCACTGGTGGTAGATCCGGTAATGGTCTCCCGCACGGGGGCCAAGCTGCTGGCGGAGGACGCCATCCAGGCCATCCGCGAGCGGCTAATTCCCCTGGCTCAGGTTGTTACCCCCAACCGCTACGAAGCCCAGATTTTGGCGGGGATGGAACTGCAGTCGCTGGCGGATATGGAGACGGCGGCCCGCCGCATCCACGCCCTAGGCTGTAAGGCTGTACTGGTCAAGGGGGGAGGCATGCCGGGAGAACTGCAGGGGGTGGACGTGTGGTTTGACGGCGAGCGGCTCGAGGTGCTCAAAAGCAAGCGGATCCCCACCCGCCACACCCACGGCACCGGCTGCACCCTCTCGGCAGCCATTGCGGCGCAACTGGCTTGGGGGAAGGATCCCCTGACGGCAACGCTGCTGGCCAAGGCCTATGTTACCGAAGCCCTGCGGCATCCTTTGGCCATTGGGGCCGGTCAGGGGCCGGTGGGTCACTTCTACCCCCTTCTGGCCTCCTCTAGCTCCGACTAAAGCAGCGTCCGCACGTCCACCACTTTGCCGCTCACTGCTGCTGCCGCCACCATGGCCGGGCTCATGAGCAGAGTGCGCCCTGTGGGGGATCCCTGGCGGCCCTTAAAGTTGCGGTTGGAGGAAGAGGCGCTAATCTGCCGCCCTACCAAGCGGTCTGGGTTCATAGCCAAGCACATGGAGCAGCCAGGATCCCGCCACTCAAACCCCGCCGCCTCAAAGATTTCCCGCAAGCCTTCCTGTTCGGCCTCCTGCTTGACCCGCTCGGAGCCAGGCACCACAAACGCTTTCACTCCAGGCGCTACCCGCCGGCCTTTGGCAACCTTGGCTGCCTCCCGCAAATCGCTCAAGCGACCATTGGTGCAGCTGCCAATAAAGCAGACATCTACCGGCGTGCCTACAATGGGATCCCCTGGCCGCAAGCCCATGTAGGCGTAGGCTTCCCTAGCCAGCTCCCGCTCACTTTCTGGCAGCTCCTCGGGAGCCGGGATCCGCTCGTCC
Organism: Synechococcus sp. O70.1; assembly: GCF_047462215.1. NCBI lineage: Bacteria > Bacillati > Cyanobacteriota > Cyanophyceae > Synechococcales > Synechococcaceae > Synechococcus > Synechococcus sp. O70.1. The sequence continues at coordinate 65,057 of NZ_JANSIT010000011.1, forward strand.
ACCCCAATGTTTTGGCCGGGGGTAATCCCCCAGGTAACCGTGGGAGCGATCTCGGAGGCCTGAAACACCACCACGTCGTCATAGACAGCGTCGGGGTCACTGGCTAGGCTTCGCCACCAGGCCACAGCCTCTTCCCAATCGGATCCTTGAGGGGCAAACTCCCGCCCCCGCAAATACTCAAAGGTCACGGCGTCGGGATTGACATAGCCGCAGCGGGCTCCTCCTTCGATGGACATGTTGCAGAGGGTCATGCGTTCTTCCATGCTCATCGCCTCGACAGTGCTGCCGCCGTACTCGTAGGCGTAGCCCACCCCGCCTTTGACCCCCAGCTTGCGGATGATGTGCAGGATCACATCCTTGGCGTAAACCCCCGGCCCCAACGTGCCCTCCACCTCGATGCGGCGCACCTTGAGCTTGGACAAGGCCAGAGTTTGGGTGGCCAGCACGTCCCGCACCTGGCTGGTGCCGATGCCAAAGGCAATGGCTCCAAAGGCGCCGTGGGTAGAAGTGTGGCTATCTCCGCAGGCAATGGTCATCCCCGGCTGCGTCAGCCCCAGCTCCGGCGCAATCACATGCACGATCCCCTGCCGGCCGGAGCCGCTGTTGTAGAAGCGGATGCCGTATTGGCGACAGTTGCGCTCTAGCTCCTGGATCATCTCCTCCGCCAAGGGATCCGCAAAAGGTCGCGTCCGGTTGTCTGTAGGGATAATGTGATCTACCGTCGCCACCGTCCGCTCTGGAAAAAGAACTGGCAGATTGCGCTCCCGCAGCATGGCAAAAGCCTGGGGACTGGTGACCTCGTGGATGAGGTGTAGCCCAATGAACAACTGCGTCTGCCCTGAGGGCAAGATCCGCACCGTATGGGCGTCCCAGACTTTGTCAAACAACGTCCTCTCGCTCATCTTCTTCTTGGGCCCGCAGCCAAGCTAATTTTTAGTCTGAACTACAGAGCTTTAATGTTCCACCGGTTATCAGGGCCTGTTTCCTGGCTAGGCTAGCTAGCAATTCTAGGGGGATCGAGAGGGTGGGGATCCGGCTCCAGCAGAATGCCGGTGGGAGCAAACTGGGTTACCCAGAAGTCCACCTCCGGAAAGCGGCGGCGCAGGCTCTCGCAGGCTTGAGCAGCCCCCTCCAGGCTAGCCATAAGCCCAAACACTGTCGGCCCCGAGCCCGACATCAGGGATCCCAACGCCCCTACCTCCAGCAGGGCCTGGCGCAATTTTCCCACGATAGCGTACTCGGCCAAAACTGGCTGCTCCAGGTCGTTGCGCAAACTGCGGGCCAAGGCCAGCAGATCCCGACGCTCCAGAGCAGCGAGGACTTGGGGCAAGGTCGACAGAGAGGATCCCGCAGAAGGCAAGGAAGCGGCACGGTGAGCGCGAAAGGCTTGATAGGCCCAGGCAGTGGAGATCCCAAGGTGCTTGGGCTTGGCCAACAGCAGGGGGATCCCTTCCCAGTCGGCCAGCGGCTGTAAAACTTCTCCCCGTCCTGTGGCTAGCTGGGTGCCCCCCTGCACGCAAAAGGGAATGTCGGATCCCAAGCGGGCCGCCAAGTGCTGCAGTTCTCTGACCGTCAGGCCCAAGCCCCAGAGCTGGTTCAACCCCACCAGAACTGCCGCTGCATTGGCCGAGCCGCCTGCCAAGCCCGCCGCCACGGGGATCTGCTTCTCGATGTGGATCTCCACCCCCAGATTGGTCTGGCACTCCTTTTGCAGCAACTCAGCCGCGCGGTAGGCCAGGTTGCGGGCATCTACCGGCACTTCCGGGTGGTTACAGATTAGGTGGATCCCGTGGGGGCGGCGCTGGAGACGCACGCGATCCGCCAAAGCGATGCTCTGCAGGATCATGGCCACCTCGGAATAGCCATCGGGGCGGGATCCGAGGATCTCTAGGTAAAGATTGATCTTGGCGCGGGCAACCAGGGTACAGGCTTGCATGGGAAAAAGCGAACAACATTTTCAACTCCCCTCAGCCCGTCCAGAGACTCACTGGGGAGCTCTTCCAGCTTATCCCTGGCGGTGACCCGAGCTGGGGCCAGGGGGCCAGCTATTTTTTGCGGCAGCTATCTAGAACTGATAGAGTTTTGGCACCGCTCTACCTCTTCCCCCTCCCATGAGCAAGCCCAAGGTCGGTATCCTCTACAACGACGCCAAGCCTGCCGCTAAACGCAGCAGCGAAACCCTTTCCCGCTGGTTTCAGGAGCAGGGGTGGGAAGTCTGTGTGGCCCCCAATTGGGGCGGCGTCCTCGGCTACGCCAAGCTTGACAGTCCCGTCTGCTTGACCAAGGTGGACAGCCTGGCCCCCGCCGGCTTTGACGAGAACATGAAGTTTGCCGTAGTGCTGGGGGGAGACGGCACCGTTTTGGCAGCAGCCCGGCAGTTGGCTCCCAAAGGGATCCCCTTGCTGGCGGTGAACACTGGCCACTTGGGCTTTCTGACGGAGACCTACCTAACCCACCTAGAAGAGGCGGCCAAGGCAGCCATTGCCGGCGAGTACATTCTGGATCGCCGTAGCATGTTGCTGGTGCAGGCCTACCGCGACAACGAATTGCGCTGGGAAGTGCTTAGCCTCAACGAGATGGTGCTCCACCGCGAGCCTTTGACCAGCATGTGCCACTTTGAAGTCACCATTGGGGAGCACTCCCCTCTGGATGTGGCCGCCGACGGCATCATTTTAGCCACCCCCACAGGTTCCACCGCCTATGCCCTTTCTGCAGGAGGACCGGTCATCACTCCCAGCCTGCCGGTGCTGCAGTTGATCCCTATCTGCCCCCACTCGATGGCCTCACGGGCTCTGGTCTTTCCCGATTCGGAAGAGGTGTGGATCAGCCCCGCTAGCCCTCAGCCGCTGGTTTTGGTAGCGGACGGCAATGCCGGCTGCTACATCCTGCCAGAAGACCAAATTCGCGTCGTCCGCGCCCCCTACTGCACAGACCTGATTCGCCTACGCCGACCGGAGTTCTTCCGGGTCATGCGTGAGAAATTGGGTTGGGGCCTGACCTATGCTTCTAAGCCTACCTCGGTAGAGCTGCCCTAGCTTTCGCTTACTGCCTCTTAAGCTGCAGCTCGCCGCCCAACCACGGCGTAGAAAGGATCCCTGCCCCCTCCGGCCAGAAAGGCAAGCCAACTCAGGGGAGCAGGCCGCTGGATGACTTCGACGATCTCAAACCCCGGCACCGCCTCGAAATAGCGCTTGACCAGCTCCACCCGCTCTGTCTCCGAGCTGTCCCGCCAGGCCTGGATTGCCTTCTGGAAAAACATGCGATTGGAGAAGCTGACAATAAACAGGCCCTGGGGCTTAAGGATGCGATGCACCTCGGCAAACACTTGCTCCGGCTGCTGCAGGTATTGCACCGAAACCGCGTTCAGCACGGCATCAAAAGTGCAGTCCGGGAAAGGCAGGAGTGGGTTTTGGTTGAGGTTCTGGACGAAGAAATGGTTAAGCCGAGGGTTAGCCGCCAGTTCTTCGGCATTCATCCCATGCCCTTCCACATGGGCAAAATCCATCTCCGGCGGCAGATGGGAAACCCAACTGCTCATTAGGTCGAGAATGTGAGTTTGGGGCCGCAAGTAATGGCGGTAGAGATCCGTGAGCTGGCCGATGAAGCCAGCATCTACATGGGTTACGAAGCGGGGGTAGCTGTAGAAGAGGGCATCGTCGCTGGGATCCAACTTGGAGCGCTGCCAATCTTCAAGAACTGCCATGGCCAAAATCTCCAACGTCCTCCGAAAAGGAGCCAGGTAGCAGGACAAAAGGAGAAGTCTGCTTCTTGCCATTGACTTTGAAAGGCACAAGACCAACTCGGCTTCCCCGAGCCAGTCCCAAAGCCCCTCAGGCCAAGCCCTTGCGCAGCACCCCCTGCACCAGCAGCACTGACACCACCACAAACCCCGTCAAGAGCCCCAGGGATCCCGCTAGGGTGAGATTGCCCCAGGGAGCCTGTAGCACCACATCGGCAAAGCTCCAGGTGCTGGTGCGGTAGACGTGGCGAATTGGCTCGATGGCAAAGGTGAGCGGGTTAAGGCTGGCCACCCAGCGCAGCCAGGTGGGCATGAAGCTGAGGGGAGCCAAAGCCGTGCTGGAGAAGATCAAAGGCAAGTTGACCAGAAAGATAAAAGCCAGCAACTGCTGGTGTCCCGGCATGGCAAAGGCTAGGCCCAAGCTCAAGGCGGTAAAGCCCAAGACCAACAGGCCCACGATCAAGGCCACCACCGCCAAGCCCCGCACGTCTGGGATCCCGCCGCCGAGGACGTAGTCTGCCCCCACAATTGCCGCCGTCTGCAGCAGCGCCACGCTGACGATGAACAGGCTGGAGGCCAGCACGATGGAAAAGCGAGAGGTGAGGGGGGCCACTAGTAAGCGGTTTAAAAATCCGAACTCCCGGTCGAACATCACCGGCACCCCCGCATTCAAAGCCCCGCCAAAGGCCGTAAACACGATCACGCCTGCTCCCAAAAACTGGGTGTAGTGTTGCCCGACCCCAAAGATGCCAGTAGGGGCATTCTGAAACAAGGCCCCGAACAAAATCAACCAGAGCAGCGGCTGGATGATTCCAACCAGCAGGGTTACAGGGCGACGCTGCAGTTGGATAAACAAGCGGCGGGTGAGGGCAAAAGTTTCCTGCCAAAATTCTGCTGTCAAAAGGGGAATTGGGCTGGATTGAATTGGGGAAGCAGCAGAGGTCATACGAAGGCTCCTGCAAACTTGGTAAGGATTGGGAATCAGGGAAAAACTACTTTTTCTTGCCTAAGTTGGACTCGGCAGCTGCCAGCTCTGCATCCAGGAGGGTTTGCCCGGTTGCCGCCAAATACACGTCGTCCAGGCTGGGGCGAGATTGGGTACTGCTGAAGACCTCCAGCCCGTGGGCCTCAAGGTGGGCGCGGATCTGGCTGAGGGGATCCTCCCCATTCCGCTGCACCACCAAGTTGAGGGCATTGCCCTGGGCGCTGTTGATCACCACCTTTTGGACAAAGGGCAGAGAGGCCAGCAGTTCGGCACCCCGCTGGGCCAGTTCTGGCGGGGCAAACTCCTGCAGCTTGACGGTGATGCGCTCGCCGCCGACACGGGCTTTCAGCTCTTCTGGGGTTCCTTCGGCGATCAGCTTGCCGCGGTCGATGATGGCCACCCGGTCAGCCAATAGATCGATCTCTTCCAGGTAGTGGCTGCTGAGTACCACCGTGACGCCGGTGTTTCTAAGCTGGCGCAGAAAGTCCCAGATGGCCTGCCGGCTGGGAATATCCAGGCCCACCGTGGGCTCGTCCAAAACCAGCACCTGGGGCTGGTGGAGCAGTCCTGCCGCCAGATCTAGGCGTTTGCGCAGGCCGCTGGAGTAGGTGCCGATGCGTTGGTCAGCGCGGTCGGCTAGCCCCAGCAATTCAAGGACGGTGGCAATTCGCTCTCGGGCCAAGGGCCGCGGCAGGTGGTAGAGGTCGGCCTGCAACTGCAGCAATTCTCGCCCCGTCAGCACCTTATCTAAAGCCACCTCCTGGGCAACAAAGCCCAGCTTTTCGCGTACCGCCCTGGGGTTTTCGTTGACCGGGATCCCGCACACCTCGATCCGGCCCGCGTCAGGGCGCAGCAGGGTGCACAGGCAGTGCAGAGTGGTGGTTTTGCCGGCGCCGTTGGGGCCAAGAATGCCGTAGATCTGGCCGGGCTCTACTTGGAAGGAGACATCCGCTACAGCCACCGTGGAGCCGTAGCGCTTCTGGAGGTGTTGAACCAAGACCGCAGGGGTATTTGACATGGGCATCCACCTTTCGCTCCCTCTAGGCTAGCAAGCTGCATAAGAAACCGAGCCTAGGGCTCTCCTCTAGTCCTTGATTCGCTGGACAATGAGGACTCGGTCCCGCTGACGCGAGCGCCACTGCGTGGCGTAACGAACTTTCTGCCTTGACGTGGATTAGCTGCGCTAGTAGACTTGCAGGTGCATCTTTATCTGGCAGGCACTTTGCCTAGGCTAAAGTAGGCTCCGTCTTTAGCCTGTGTGCTCGATCAAGAGCAAGGAGCAACTACCTGCAGCAAGGCCTACGGCCCGCTATCGCGATCGCGGGGAAGTCACGCCTGCGGAGATCCCTCTGGCGGGGTAGTAGGTGTTAAGCCTACCACTAGCTACGGGTCGTGGAAGCAGGAAGAAAGCCTCAACCTGGATCAAAAGTCCGCTTTTGTCCGGGGTTGTATAAGTCTTTCAGAGCGGTATAGTGGTACAGGCCATTGGGCAGGTTGCGGGCGGCAAACCCTTGCCAACTGTTGTGGAGATGAGTGCTGAAGCCAAAGCTTGCCTGCCGGCCTGGAAAGACCGAGCTTTCCCCAGAAAGGGGGGATCCGGTGCAGCCTTTGTAGCTTTAGTAGCCTTTGCCCTTGGCCTAGTCAGCTGCGGGGAGGCAACAACTCCGCTTAGCCCGCTAGAAAACGTCTTTTTGCGGGCCGATGACTTTGAAATTACGGGGGGATCCCCAACAGCAGGTGCGGTGGGGCCTTACCTCCAGTTCAACGTGCGGCGGCGGCGGGACAACCAGATCCTAAATCGCCCTTTTAACGTCTATGTGGAGAACGCAGGGCTGGCGGAAGGGCGACCTCCTCTAGTCGATAACCAGAACCGTCCCATCCTGCTCCAGCGCTCAGTGGCCTTTTTGGGCAATGGCCTGGATCTAAACAGGGATGGCCAGCCGGATCCACCTCCCCAGGATCCCCCTAGCCTCGACAGCGGCCCCTTGCTGCCCTACGCGCCCCCCAACAACTGGCAAAGCCGGGCCGTCCTCGCTTACGTCCCTGGCCAGGCCAACATCCCTGGACGTGGCCCCAGTGACCGCTTCGGCTTCTACTTTTCTTCCATCCTGCCCTACAGGGGTCAGCTTCGCTTTCGCATCCGCGACGAGCTGGGCAATGCCCCTGCCCGCCTCTTTGAGATTACTTATCCCCCAGCACCCAGCCGGGCCAACGTCACTGTCACCTTGACCAACGTCAGCGCCAGCGCCCAGGAACCCGTGCTCATTGCCGTCTGCAACCAGTTGGGAGCTGCTGCCGTGGTGGGCTTGCGGAGCGGCACCTTTACCGAGCTAGTGGATCTTTTGCCAGCCCCCGGCTTGCCAGTGGAGCCCAGCTTGAGTGAGCCCATCCGCTACGTGGCCGAGGCCTATCAGTTCAACCGAGAGCGAGCTGTTATCCGCGTCTCCCAGAATCCTGAGGATCCCAGCCGGATGAGCGTTCCTCTCTTGGGATCCGAGGGCGCGACCGGGCGGGCCGACCTAACGATGGTGAGCGCTAGTGGGGATCGCCTCACCTGCTTTAACGAGCAGCTCTCTAATCTGCGAAATGTATTTCCCGACTTCTTTAGGTAAAAAAATTGCCACTTGGCAACCAGGCGAACCAAGGCAAGCTGGGGCATTTGCCCTGGTTTTGTTCATAGCAAACCTTTTGGCCTTTCTTTCCCCATCGGCAAAGTCCAGCCTGCCTTGGGTCTGCCCCCTTTTCCTGTAGGATTGATTGCGATATGCTGGTCTTCCATATCTCAAAAGGCGTGGACTGCTCCAAGACTGTTTCTTCACCCTATGAATCCGGCTCCCATCCTAAACGCAAGCTGGCACTTCCAAGAGCGGGATAGCTGTGGCGTCGGGTTTTTGGTAGATCGCCAGGGAAGAGCCAGCCACGAGCTGCTGCAAAAAACCCTCGCTGCCCTTGCCTGCATGGAGCACCGCGGCGGCTGCGGCGGGGACAGCCAAAGTGGGGATGGAGCCGGTATTGCCACAGCTATTCCCTGGAAGCTGCTGCAGGCAGAGCTTGAGGCCATTCGAGCTTGGGATCCCAGCCGCAGTGCAGTGGGCATGCTGTTTTTGCCCCAGGATCCCGCTGACTGCCAGGCAGTGCGCCAGCTCATCGACGACTACTTGGTGACCACGGAGTGGGGGCAGCCCATCTGGCGCCAGGTGCCAGTCAATCCAGACTGCCTAGGGCCGATGGCACGGCAGACCCTGCCCTCCATCTGGCAGATGCTGCTTACTCACCCCACGCTGGAGGGAGACGAGCTGGAGCGGCAGCTTTACCTCTTGCGGCGGCGCCTGCGGCAACAGGTGGAGAGCCGGTTTGGCGTTCATTCCCTCTACTTTGCCTCCCTCTCCTGCCGGCTGATTGTCTACAAGGGCATGGTGCAGTCAGCCGCGCTGGGCCAGTTTTACCGCGATCTACAAAACCCCCTCTACACCACTGCCTACGCCACCTACCACCGCCGCTTCAGCACCAACACCCTGCCCCGGTGGTCCCTGGCCCAACCCTTCCGCTACCTCTGCCACAACGGCGAGATCAATACCTACCTGGGCAATGTCAACTGGATGGCTGCCCGCGAGTCCTCTTTGGCCCATCCCTTTTGGGGCGAGGCCATTGAGGAGCTCAAACCCGTCATTGACCCCGGCACCAGCGACTCAGCAGGCCTGGACGCGGTCTTCGAGCTCTTGATTGCCTCGGGCTACTCCAGCCAGCAGGCAATGATGGTGCTGATCCCGGAGGCCTACCGCCACCAGCCGGAGTTAGCCAATCGTCCCGAAGTGGCCGACTTCTACGAGTTTTTTGCCGGCCTGCAGGAAGCATGGGATGGGCCGGCCATGGTGGTCTTCTGCGACGGCAAAACTATTGGAGCCACGCTGGATCGCAATGGCCTGCGCCCGGCCCGCTACGCCCTCAGCCGCGATGGATTGCTGGTGGTCGCCTCGGAAGCGGGGGTGGTTCCCCTGCCGGAAGCCGAGATCCTAGAAAAGGGGCGGCTGGGGCCAGGGCAGATGCTCATGGTGGATCTGCAAAGCGGCCAGCTCTACAAAAACTGGGAGATCAAGACCCAGGTGGCAGCTCAGCACCCCTATGGGGAGTGGTTGAGGGCTTACCGCGTTCAGCTTGCTAGACAAGACTTTGAGAGCGCCCCGCAGCTTACCGAGGAGCAACTCCTCCAGCTGCAGACGGCCTGCGGCTACTCCTTGGAAGACGTGGAGATGATCATCGAGGAGATGGCGGCCACAGGCAAAGAGCCGGTTTTCAGCATGGGGGATGATGCGCCGCTGGCGGTGCTCTCCACCCAGCCCCACCCCCTTTATGACTACTTCAAGCAGCGCTTTGCCCAGGTGACCAACCCCCCCATCGATCCCCTGCGGGAAAGCTTGGTGATGTCTTTGGACATGTACCTGGGCTCCAAAGGCAACCTGCTGGAGATCCGGCCCGAGCATGCTCGCCTGCTGCACCTACGCAGCCCCGTGCTCAACGAGGCGGAGCTGGCCGCCCTGCAGCGCACGCCCTTTCCTTGTCGCACGCTGCCGACCCTCTACCCAATCGCCGCCGGGCCAGCAGGAATGGCTGCCCAAGTGCGGGCCCTTTGCCAAGAGGCAGCGCAAGCAGTGCGGGAGGGAGCAGAGATCTTAATCCTCTCGGATCGGGGCCTCAGCGCTGAGCAGGCCTTGATCCCGCCTCTGCTAGCCGTGGGAGCCGTCCACCATCACCTCATCCAGGAGGGGCTGCGCCTACGCGCTTCTCTGGTGGTGGAGACGGCCCAGTGCTGGAGCACTCACCACTTTGCTTGCCTAATTGGCTATGGAGCCAGCGCCGTCTGCCCCTACCTGGCCTACGAGGCGGTGCGCCAGTGGTGGCACAAGCCCAAGACCCAGACCCAGATGGCCAGTGGCAAGCTGCCCCAGGTTTCGGTGGCTGAAGCCCAATTGCGGTACCGGGCAGCCATTGAGGCGGGGTTGCTCAAGATCCTCTCCAAGATGGGCATTTCCCTCCTCTCCAGCT